>JAJZQG010000351.1 GCA_021847645.1 Myxococcales bacterium | reverse complement strand
TGTTGCTAGTTTCCTCGGTCCGCCAGGCGCAGTACCGCGTGAATGCGTGCGTCGGCTCCCGTCGCACCGGGACCGCACACCGTGCTGGCGTCCACCGCGACCATCTCGAAGCCTGCCCACAGCTCCGGGCGGGCATGCTGGCCGACGGGTACCATCCGGGCGATCAGCGCTTCCAGATACCTGGGAGCCCGCTGCATCTTCATGTGCAGCCGCATCGCGCTGAGTCTGGGCCCTCCCGCAGCTTCCACGACAGCCACCGGTTGCCGTAGCGGCAGGTCGCATCCGACATGAACGAAGACGAACCGAAGCAGGTCCTCGGCGCTCCTGACCTTGGCGTTGCTGTACTGCGCCTCGAGCATCTTGTGCTCACGCGCCAGTTGTTCGTAGTCCTCGGGCAGGTAGCTCAGAAGCTGCTGCCAGTCGTTCTGCCAATCGGGCCTGGGCTGGGGGACGGCGGTCGTGCTCATGCCAGCCCCTTGCCGGATGTCTCCGAGTTGGGCCAAGAAAACTGCTAACAGCTATGCGGGCGCGCGGCGTAGGCGAGACCCTCTCAAGCGCCTGCATCAGGTCGGGATTCGCGAGCACGGCGTTGACCAACTGCGTGAAGGAAGGGCTGTCGACGCACGCGGCGTCGGCGTCAAACGCAAGTGCCAGCTCCAGATTGTAGCGGTCGTGGAGACAGCACGTGTCCTTCGGCTGCTCGGCGTCCTCCAACAGCGCTCGGGCAAGGTTCCACGGCGCGTCAGGGCCGTCATGCTGGCCGCGGTGATGCTCCGCGCACAGCTTTCGCGCCTTCGCCGACTTTCCGTAGAGCCACGCCTCGATCGAGTAGTGCGGCTGCATGGCAATCAGACGCGCCATGGCCGACTCGACATCCTGGTCGCCAACCAGCCGATGGCGCTGCCTCGTCGTCTCGATGTGGGCGCGCAGCACGCCCTCCGCGCTTCGAGCGAACTCCCCGAACTGGCGACACTTGCGCTAGAGGTCTTCCGGCTGCAGTCCAGTGTGCCTCGCGATGCGCGCGAGCATGACCGGTCCAATGTCGACATCGTCGCGGAAGGCGAACACGAAGTTGGGCTACCCGTCGCGCACGAGAACTCGGCGAGCGCCGATTTGGCGACGTACCGTCCAGCCGATGCGCAGCAGCGAAGCCAGAACCCGTGGCGCCTGCGTCGCTCGCCCGCTCATGCGGCGCGCACGAAAGAAACGGTGGTCGTCGCGTCGGACTGGTCTTCGCCGTTCTCGAGCCGGTCAGCCAGGACACGCAGCGCTCGTCGGTCTCTTTCATGGAACGCCCACCCTTGCCCCAGCGCCGACCCGCGCCCCATACTCGACGCATGGCCGATCCAGCCCGACGCCGCGCGACCTACGACGACGTGCTCGCCGCGCCTCCGCACATGATCGCCCAGGTCATCGCCGGCGAGCTCATCCTCCAGCCGCGACCGGCGTCGTCCCATGCACTGGCGTCGAGCGCGCTCAACGAAGAGCTGGGCCCGCCCTTCAAGCGCGGGCGTGGTGGTCCCGGTGGTTGGGTCATCCTTTTCGAGCCGGAGCTCCACCTCGCCGACGATATCCTCGTGCCGGACCTGGCGGGTTGGCGTCGCGACCACATGCCTGAGGTACCTGACGCGCCGTTCTTCACGCTGCCGCCGGACTGGGCGTGCGAGGTCACTTCTCCTTCCACGGCGCGCGTCGACCGCGTGCACAAGCCCCGACTCTACGCCCGCGAAAGCGTCGGCCACGTGTGGCTCATCGACCCGGCCGCTCGCGTGCTCGAGGTCTGGCGCCTGGACGGAGACACGTACCGCGTCGTGCTCACGGCAGAAGACGCCGACCGTGTGCGGGCCGAGCCGTTCGACGCGATCGAGCTGGATCTGTCGTTGTTGTGGGCGAGGTAGTCAATCGCCGCTTCCGGATGGGCGAAGCAACGACGGATCAGGCTGGTCAGGACGCAACCACAAGGCACCGAGCGATTCGCGGAACGATCCCCGGCCGTTCCGCGTCGCCCAACACCAACTGCCTCGCCCTCGCCGCGACGTCGCGCGCCAGCGGCATGCCCGCGTGCCCTGCCGCGTTCCGCATCCTGGCGAGATCTACCAGATCGACCGAGAGCCCGTTTCGCAGATACCTTTGATCTTCGCCCGCTACCGAGCCGGCCATCACGCTCTCCCAGAGCCGATCGACGATCTCGCGGTGCGCGTCGCTGCTGCGCGGATTGCGCACCAGCGACACCGAGCCGTCGCGACCAATCTCCTCGCGTTCGGCCCACAGCACCGTGGCGGCCTCACCGAGCGACAGACGGTTGTTGACCGCTCGCACCGCAGCCGTCGTGACCGCCTGGATCGCGGACAGGTTTCCGTGCCGCTCGATGCACAACCCAGCGAGCCGATCCACCAACCGTCCGTTGACCAAGGCCTCCACCGCTCGCGCAAGCTGAATCACCACCGCGCCGTGGTCGTCCTCCGGCCTGGCCGCCAGTGCGCTCCACAGACGCTCAGCGCTCTCGATCAGCGAGCGCTGATTCCCTGAAGACAAGCCGCCCAACGGCGGCGCCTCCCAAGCGCCATCCTCTGCGGCCGCCGGCGCCGTACGGGACTCGCCACGCTCCCGAAGCAACCGTCCAATCTCGTCGCGCTTGCGGTCAGCCCCGCGCCGGAGATCCGCGATAGCCCGCATCGTGTCCTCGCGGTGCGATCGCAGGCGACGCTTCTCGCGCTCAACCGCCTTCTCCAGCTGCGCGAAGCGTTGCTCGACGTCCTTGACGACCGCCTCGCGCAGACTCCGCAGCTCGTCATCGGCGAGCGTCGCCTCCAGGTGCTCCTCGAAGCACATCAGCGCGTCCATGGGACGATCCAGCTGCACGAGCGCGCGCACCTCGGCGAACACAAGCGCCTCTCCCAGCGCCGGCTCTACCGTCCACGGGTCGCCCAGAGCAGCGATGCGCTCGAGCACTTGCTCCGAGTTGCCGCTCGCGTCCGCCGACAGCACACCGGCCAGCAGCAAGAGCTTGGATCCCGGCCACGCCTGCAGGCCAACCGCGACCTCCCGCTCGGCCTCCTCATCCCGATCAGCGGCGATCAGCGCGTGGGCAAGCCGTGCGCTCCGGTTGTCCGACGGGTCGAGCCGCGCCGCGCGCTCGTAGTGTACGGCCGCCTCTTCGTGCCTGTCGTTCGCCTCGAGGACAGAGCCGACAACGGAATGCATGGCGGCCAGAGACACGGGCTCGCTCACCGGCATCGGGCCGCTCGTCCACTCCGCCACCATCTCCAGAGCGGCCTTCGCGTCCTGGCGCTTCAGAAGCAACTTCGCAAGCGCCAGACGCGCGTCGACCTGCAGCCGCGCTTCGGGATCTGCAACGATCTCGCGAAGCCACCGCTCCAGCTCGTCGTCGCGGTCGCCCCTCCTCAGAGCCTCGTAGCGCACCAGGTACGCCCGGCGATCTCCGGGTGCCCGCTCCCACGAGAGCGCGGCCTTCTCCGCAGCCTCCTGCGGCTGGCCCAGCTCCAGCAGGGCCCTGGCCTCGTAGTAGAGCGCTTGCGCAGACTGCCGATTGTCGATCCTGCGCACGGTATCGAGCGCCGCCTGCCACTCCTTGTGTCTGAGGAAGAACGCTGTCATCCAGAGCAGATCGATTTCCCGGAGCGACGACGACTGCCGCGCGTGGTGCATGTAGCGCGATGCGCGAGCGTCGTCCCCGCGCTTGCTCGCCACGACCCCCAGCCAGAAGCTGACCAGCGGCGTGTTCGGATGGCGTCGAAGGATCTCCCGCCCGATGCGGCTGGCTTCCTCCTCGGCGCCCGCCGTGAACATCGCGCACAACAAACGCCCGATCGTGATTTCGATGAGCGGCGCCTTGCCCGCCCACGGCAAGCTGGCCGCACGGTGCGCCATGGCCCGCGCCTCCTGCGGGCTCTCGCGCAACAACAGGGCCTCGATGACAACCGCGAAGCCGTACGCCACCGCATTTCGCCACGGCGGCAGCAGCTTCACGTTCTGCTCCCAGCCCGGAGCCTGGAGCGCGTCCTGCAGGAGCTTCAGCGTCTCGTCCGTCAGCCCATCTTCCTCCAAGGGCACCAGCGCGATTCCGAGCGCGAGACGCGGCGTGGCGTTGGGGCATCGAGCGACCACCGCACGAAGCTCTTCGACGGTTCGCAGCCTGGTGTCGCGGTCCTCGCACGCCTGGAAGCGCTTCGCGAAAAGCTCCGCGAACTCGAGCCAAGAGCTTTCCGCGCACCGGGCGGCCATGAAACGCAGCATCTCGGTCCAGGCCAGCTCCCAATCGCCCACGCGCATCAGCAGCTGCACCTTCATCTCCGGCAACGCCCACAGCGCTTGCAGCTGATCGTCGGGGATCACCTCCAGCAGCCGCAGCCCTTCATGCGATGCCTGCACGGATCCGTCGCGAACCAGGTCTGCCAATCGACCCGTCAACCGGCGATGCTTCGGCCCGAACAGGATTCGCATTTCGTCCGTTGTAAGAATGCGCCGAGGAAGCCTGGCCCTGTCCAACGGCGGCCACTCGTACGGCTCGTCCGGACCTGTCCCCGCATGCTCCGTCTCGTCGTTGTCCGCGCCGACGACAGGCTCCTCCCGAGCCGTGGCGGGGTTGACCTCCGACACGCCCGCAGTTCCGACCGTCCTGGGCTTGCTCGGATCCCCGCAGCAGCGCTTGTGCTTGCGACCGCTGCCGCACGGGCATGGATCGTTGGGACGCACCTTGCTCATCGCCAGGCGATGGTACTACGGCACCACCTCGCGCGGAATTCGAGGCGGAGTGCCCGACAGACGGTCTCGACGTGGCAACCGCGAGCGGCGAGCGTCCCGGTGGGTCGACCAGCGAAGGATTCGCGCGTCTTGCGGCGTCACGGAGCCAAATCCACGGCGCATTTCGTTCCGTGCAAGCGCGCGGAACCGGTTTCGTCGCGCGATGCTCGCACCGTGCGGTCGTCCGGAAGCGGATGCGAGGGCGACATGGATGGCGTGCAGTTGCACGGCGAGGCGAGCCTTCCGCGACGGACCTGCCGCGCGAACGCCGGCACCGGCTCCTGTTTCACGCCCGCAGCAGCAGCACTTCGTAGCCCTTGGGCGTCCGGGCGGAGTCGAACACGGTGCGCTCCTCGATATCGCCTGCCTCCGGGCGCCGGTCGAACAGCACGAGCGTGCCGCGGTCCAACCCGAGCGAGTCCAGATACGCTTCCAGCTGCACCAGGCCGCCATCGAGCGGGTCCTTCTTCTTCGCCGCCCACAGCTTCATCTCCACCGCCTCGCGCTGCCAGGCTCGCTTGCCGTCTTGCTCGTAGGGCCAGCGCATCAGCAGGTCGATCCTGCCCCTACCCACGCCGTACTCCCGGTCGATGTGCCCGCCGCCGTTGACCACGCGCTGCAGGAAGGCCATCAGCACCACCTGCGGAGCCGCTTCGTGGTAGGCGTCGCGACGCGTCAGCACCTCGCCGTACTCGCGCCAGAATGCCGCGAACTCCTCGAGCATGCCGCGAAAGTCCAGACGACCGTCCGACAGCACGAAGCTGCGCGGGTCGACCGTGACGTTGTCCTCGGCGTTGGAGGCGAGCACGCGCGCGATGATCTCGCGGTAGATGGCGTTGGCCACTTGCACGGGCTGGCCCGGCGTGATCGGTCCCAGATCGCGAACGTAGGAAACGTCGTCGTTGTAGGTCGTGTCGGGCTCGACCAACTCACCGGCCAGCAGCGGCTCCATGACGCGGCGCACGCGCGTCTCGCGCAGCTTGCTGCCGAGCGAGTCGAGGTGAGTCTGCCGTGCCAGAATCCACCGCTCCTTGGCTTCGTCGATGTGCTCGAGGCGGAATGGCTCCGACGGCGACACCTTGAGCTCGTCGACAACCTCGCGCGCCAGAGCGTTGACGAGCCAGGGCTGGCCTTGGGTCAGCGTCCACGCGCGCTCAAGCGCCTCGTCGGTGAACGGCTGCCCGGTGTCGTCGGTGTGCTGCTGGTACAACGCCCGGACTTCCTCCCGGGAGAGGCACCGCGCGGAGTCCTTGCCCACCAACCGTACGGACCGTACACTAAACTGGAACACGCGAAGCCGAGGCCAAACAACCGGCGAAGCCGGAGCCTTGAAGCGTCGGCAGAGCCAGGGCGAGCGTGAGCTCGCCCGCGGCGGTCGCATACACGGGAGTTCGCAAGGACCACGGCCCTTGAGC
>JAJZQG010000077.1 GCA_021847645.1 Myxococcales bacterium | reverse complement strand
CCAGGAGGCTCACCGATGGACTCGACTCCCCACCCCGTCACCCCACCCCAACCGAAAGGCTCGAACGTAGGACTCATCATCGGCATCGTCATCGCCGTCGTTGTCGGCGGGCTGTTCGTAATTGGGATTCTTGCGTCCTTGGCGATCTACGGCATGCGCGGCTACTTGCAGAAGGCGAAGACAGCTGAGGGCTTGTCGACCGTGCAATCCATTGCACGTGCCGCGGCGGCTTGCGGGGAACGCGAGCCCGACCCGACCGACCCGACGGCAGTGGCGGGATTGCCTCCTACAACGACGCCCATCCCCGCTTCTCTCGGTGAGGTGCAGGGGAAGAAGTATACGAGCGCGCCGTCGGAGTGGAGAACGCCTGGGTGGGACTGCATCAAGTTCGAGATGAGCACACCGCAGTACTTCCAATACCAATGGGTTCGCACGAGCGCAACGGCTGGGGTTGTGCGAGGAGTCGCCGATCTGGACGGAGACGGCGTCCCGGAAGTTCAGCTCGAGAGCGAGGTGACGTGCGTGACTTCGCCGACGATGTCGTGCACGGCAGCCCGAGTGCAGGAGAAGCGCTGAGACCGGCCCTCGTGAAGCCAGGAGCCGAAGCGTTGCTGACGGAGATGCCCAAGGGCGCGAAGAAGCCGCTGCACGCCGGGGTCTACGTGGACACGGCCGGGACCAAGCCGTCGAAGCCCTGCTTCGTCGGCTTCTCGCTACAGGGCAAGAACCCCTTGCCGGCCGGTTGAACAGCCCCTCAGCGCCGCCACCCCCGCCTCACGGCTGGCACCCGTCCGTCGGCGCGTCCGGCGTGCCGTACGACGTGCCCGTGCCGTAGGGCCTCTGCGACTCGCACCAGGCCGTCGATACGTCGTTGCCAGTCGCCACCGGCGTGGTCGTATTGTACTGCATCGTGTGCGCGTCGGCGAACGGCCAGGAACTCGTCCAGGTCACCGAGTCGATAATCGTCTTGTCCGGCAACATCACGCGCAGCGCATCCCCCGAGTTCGAAAAGTTCATCCCCGTGCCGTACGCGTAGTCCGCCGTAAAGCCTTCCAGATTCGTGCTGTCCGCCGCCGCGCCGAAGGTCGTGTACACCCCAGGCCAGACAATCAGGTCCGGCGCCTTGATCGTGTGGATGTTGGCGTCGCTCGAGTCGGCGAGCAGCAGCCCATCCATGCTCACCGGCCCGGACGCCGTCGAGACCAGCTCGAACCACTCCTTGGAGCTCTCCGACGTGCCCCGCGCGTTGACCATCACCTCCGTAATGACCAGGTCGCCGACCGCTGCCGCCGCGAACGTGGGCCGATACGGCGCCGCCGCTGCCACCGATTCCGTTGCAGTCTTGTTGGTCGCCGTGTCCGTGCCGTACAGGTAGGTCGTCGCGTACGTAGTAGTGTCCGACGGCACCAGCTTCAGATAGTACTTGAACGTGCCGACCCTCCGCGCAGGCATGGTGAACGACGCACGCCAATAATCGTTGTTGCCGTTGTGCGAATCAACCACAAGAGGCACGTCCTGCGGCTGCGTCGACGTCAGCGCGTCGCTCCACCACCAGATGAGATCGCCACCCGCCACTTGCCCCTCCGGCGGATAGTCACCCACGTAGACGAAGACCTGCGTGGTGGCCGCGTCGGGCACGATCGGATTGCGCATCGTGACCGTGGGCGGCTCCGCGTTGGTCGGTATATGCCATACGTTGAGCAGCGCCAGGGTTGTCTCGGGCCCCGCGTCGCCTCCGACTCCGCCCGTGCCGCCCGTTCCCCCGGTGCCGGCGTCGATTCCGCCCGTTCCACCGGTGCCGGCGTCGATTCCGCCCGTTCCCCCGGTGCCGGCGTCGATTCCACCCGTCCCACCGGTGCCGGCGTCGATTCCACCCGTTCCCCCGGTGCCGGCGTCGATTCCACCCGTCCCACCGGTGCCGGCGTCGATTCCGCCCGTTCCCCCGGTGCCGCCCGCACCGCCCATGCCGCCGGTCGCCGTGCCCCCTGCCCCGCCCGTGGTGGTGCCCCCCATGCCGCCCAACGACGCATCCGCACCGTCCACGAACCCACCGAAGTCGGGGAATCCACACTGGGCCAGACCGACTGCTGCGACCAGGCCGAAGAATCCGGCCGCAAGCCTGGCAGGACCGGATCCGGGACGACGAGCTTCGGGGCGTTGCTCATGCAGGCGCATGAAGCCTGTATATCTCGACCCGCATGCTGCTGCCAACGGTCACTTCCGCGACGCGGCAACCGCCCGTCTCCCGACTGCGCGAATGGGGCTTGGCCATGCCCGTGCCGCCTGCCCCAACTTGGCCGTGCTTTGCGCGCTCTGCTAATCACACCGCGTGGCCCAGGTTGCGCTCCAGGACATCTCCCGCCGCTTTCACGCCGGCGCGCCCCCGGCTGTCTCCGCGCTGAACATCACCGTCGCGCACGGCGAGTTCCTCGTGCTCGTCGGCCCCTCGGGCTGCGGCAAGTCCACCGTGCTGCGCATGATTGCCGGCCTGGAGCCCTGCGACGCCGGCCGCATCAGCATCGGCGGCCGGTCGATGGAATCGGTGCCGCCGCAGGATCGCGACGTGGCGATGGTGTTTCAGGGATATGCGCTGTACCCGCACATGAGAGTGCGCGACATCCTCGCATTCCCTCTGAAGATGCGCGGCGTGCCCAAGGCCGAGCGCGACAAGGCGGTCGCTCGCGCGGCGGAGATGCTCAGCATCGCCCGGCTGCTCGATCGACGTCCCGCCGAGCTCAGCGGCGGCGAGCGCCAGCGCGTTGCGATGGGCCGCGCCATCGTGCGACAGCCCAAGGTGTTCCTGTTCGACGAGCCCCTGTCCAACCTCGACGCGACCCTTCGCGCGGAAATCCGCGTGGAGCTGGGCTCGCTCGTGCGCGAGCTGGGCGCCACGGCGCTGTATGTCACGCACGACCATGTCGAAGCCATGACCCTCGGCGATCGCATCGCGGTCATGCGCGCCGGCAGCCTGCAGCAGCTCGGCTCGCCCCGTGATATCTACGAGCAGCCGACCAACGCGTTCGTCGCGTCGTTCCTGGGCTCGCCGTCCATGAATCTGAGCGAGGCGCGCCGGGCCGGCGACGAGCTCGTGGCCGGCGCGATCCGCCTGCGGATTGCATCGCAAGCAGCGGCGCCCCAGCGTGTCCTGCTGGGCGTTCGCCCCGAGCACGTGCGGGTCGGCGCCGAGCCGCTGTCCGGCGCGGTGTCCGTGCAGGCGTCGGTCACGGCGATCGAGCCCCTGGGCGCGGAAACCCACGTGCACCTCGATGCGGCCGGCGCGGTGCTGCGCGCGCGCATGCCCGGCTTCGCCACGCCACGCCGCGGGGACAAGGTCACGATCTCCTTCGATCCCAAGCACGTGCACGCGTTCGATCCGGACAAGGCGGGCGCCCGCGTGGAGCTTCGGCTGGAGGCGGCATGACGCACCGGTTCGGGCGACGGCACCTGCTGACGTCCGCGGCCGGCATGGCCGTGGCGTCGCTGGTCGGGTGCGATCCGCGCCCGCCTGGCTCGGAGGGCAAGCACCTGGTCTCGCTGTGGTTCGCCTATGGGGGAAAGAACCGCGAGGTGCTGCAGAGCCTGGTGGACAAGTTCAACGCGGGCCAGCCCGAGGTGTTCGTGCACGCGACCTTCCAGGGCGACTACTTCGAAGCGCTTGCCAAGCTTCGCACGGCCGTGGCCGCTAGCGCCGGCCCGACCATGAGCCACGTGGTGGGAGAGGTCATTCCCTATCTGCACGAGGCGCGGGTGCTCGAGCCGTTGAATGATTATCCGGGCGCCGGCTCGCTCGATCTGGTCGACGCCCTCGCCCAGTCCGGCACCTACATCGGCGGGCGCGACAAGCCGCTGGTCGGACTGCCCTTCAACCGATCCACGCCGATCATGTACGTCAACGGCGACCTGCTGCGCGACGCGAGAGTCCCCATCCCGGCCACGTGGGACGAGCTCGAGCGCGCGTCGGTGGAGCTCACGCGCAGAGAG
Organism: Myxococcales bacterium; assembly: GCA_021847645.1. Taxonomy (GTDB): domain Bacteria; phylum Myxococcota_A; class Polyangia; order Polyangiales; family Polyangiaceae; genus JAJZQG01. Next base: position 29,819 of record JAJZQG010000077.1, on the reverse strand, counting down.
CCGGGCGGACGGGTATCCACGTACGGATTCGAGTGTCCCATCTCGTGGTGGTTCTGGGTGGCACTCGTGGGGCAGGCGGGCGGCACGGTGATGCGCCCCGACGGCTACCCCGAGCTGGGCGGCGAGGCGGGCGTGCAGGCGATCGAGCACTGGCAGCGCATGGTGCACAAGACCCACTCGATGCGTCCGCCGCCTGGCCGCGACTACAACGCTTGGGAGGTGACCAACCAGGACTTCCTGGCCGGGCGCGCCGCGATCATCGTGACCTCCACCGCGTTTCTGCGGTACCTGGAGGCCAATGCCAACTTCCCCGTGGTGGGCGCGCCGCTGACCGCCGACAAGCAGAAGGCCGTGCCCACCGGAGGCACCTTTTTCGTGATGCTGCGCAGCGCCCCCGACGACGACAAGCGCGCTGCGTGGAAGTTCCTGACGTGGATGATGCAGCCCGCGCAGACCATCGCCTGGGCCACCGGCACCGGCTACATGCCAGTGGCCAACGACGCCGTCGCCCAGCTCCGGCAGTCGGGCTACTACGAAAAGAGCCCCAACGACGCCGTCGCCATGAGCCAATTGGCCTACGCCCAGCCGTGGCCTTGGGCTCCCAACTTGTTCCGCGTCCAGCGCGAATGCGTAGAGCCGCGCCTCGAAGAGGCCGTGCTGGGTCCGCGCGACGCACGAACCGTCATGCAGGAGGCACGCGCCGCCGCCCTCGCCGACCGCTGAGCAGGGGCACACCGGCCGATCTACCATGCTGCGCCCGCGTCGAGCCGCCCACCCGTATCTGATGCTGGCCCCGACCCTTTCCATCCTCGCCGCGTTCTTCCTGCTGCCCCTGGGCGTGGCGGGCTGGCAGAGCCTGTTCAACTGGGACCTGCTCACGCCGCCGCGCTACGTGGGGCTCGACAACTACCGCACCATCTTCGCCTCCGGCGAGGTCTGGCGCGCCCTCACCACCACGCTCTCCTACGCGGTCGTCGTGGTCATCGGCGCGATGAGCCTGGGCCTGCTGCTCGCCATTGCCGTCAATCGCCCCGGCCGGTTCGTCGGCTTCGTGCGCGCCTCGGTCTTCAGCGCCTATGTCGTCAGCTGGGTGTCCGTGGCCCTGCTGTTCATGTGGCTGCTGGATGCCGACGGCGGGCTGATCGGACGGTTCTTCAAGGACCACGGGATTGCCACGTCCGGCTTGCTGTCGAGTCCCAACACTGCCCTGTATGCCCTGGCCGGCGTGACGATCTGGAAGATCACCGGCTACGCGATGGTCGTGTTCCTCACCGGCCTGCAGGACATCCCCAAGGAGCTGTACGAAGCAGCCGCCCTCGACGGCGCCGGCCGCGTATCGCGATTCCTGCACGTCACCTGGCCGATGCTCCGCCCCACGACCGCGTTCGTCGGCACCACATCGCTCATCGTCTCGTTCCAGGCGTTCGACATCGTGCGGGTGATGACCCAGGGCGGCCCCACCCACTCCACCACCGTGTTCGTCTATGCCATCTACGAGCAGGTGTTCCTGAACCTGCGCGTCGGACGGGCCAGCGCCATGGTCATCGTGTTCTTCGTGCTCCTTCTGGCGCTCACGGGCCTGCAGCTGTGGGCCTGGCGCCTGGGAACCAGGAGGCCCGCGTGAGAGAGTCCCCGCTCAGCCGCGTCGCTCTGCACGTCGCGCTCGGCCTGGTGGCGATTCTGTGGCTCGGCCCCTACGCGTGGATGGTGCTCGGATCCTTCAAATCGCTGCACGAGCTCATCACCGCACCCAATGCGCCGCTGCCGTCGTCGTTCCGGCTGGACGCCTACAAGCAGGTGTTCGCCACGATCCCGGTAGGCAGGTATCTGCTCAATACGACGGTGATGGCGCTGCTGATTGCCGGGCTGCAGATTGGGTTGGTGTTGCCCGCCGGCTATGCGCTAGGAAAGCTTCGCTTTGCGGGGCAGCGCTTCGCGTTCATCGCCGTGCTGGCGTGCCTGCTGATTCCCGCGCAGGTCACGTTCGTGCCGGTGTTCCTGATGCTGGCGAAGGTGGGGCTGGTCAACTCGATGACCGCGCTGGTGCTGCCCTTTGCCGCGAGCGCGCTGGGCACCTTCATGGTGCGCCAGGCGCTGCAGTCGGTGCCCGACGAGCTCATCGAGGCCGCGCGCATGGACGGCGCGTCGGAGCTGACCATCGTCTACCGCCTGCTCGGGCCGATGCTCGCGCCCACGCTCGTCTCGCTGTTCCTGCTGAGCTTCGTGTTCCACTGGAACGACTACTTCTGGCCCCTGGTCATGACCACGGACGAGCACGTGCGCACGATGCCGCTGGCCGTGGCGCTGCTGCGCGAGCAGGGCACGGGCGTCAGGTGGCACATCGTGATGGCGGGCAACGTGATTCTGAGCGCGCCCGCGCTGGCGGTGTTCGCGCTTGCGCAGAAGCACTTGCTGCGCGCCGTGGCGTCGCGAGCGTAAGGGGATTGTCGTCGTTGGAGCTACTTCTTTCCACCCATCGCGCGGCACTCCCATACATGGCCCTTGGTGGCATTGCGCACGCAATCGCTGTACACCGCGATCGCGTCCTTCTGCTTGCCCAGCTCCTGCAGCGCGCTGCCCAGATACAGATATGAGATCGCGTCCGTCGGGTTCGCCGCAATGGCTGCCTGGGCCATCGGAACGACTTCTTTCATCTTGCCCAGGTTGAGCAGACGCAGCGCCTCGGCCTTGGGCTCGACGCCGTCGGGTACCGCAGGCGCGGGCGACGCCTCGGGCTTGTTCTCGTCCGCCGCGGGCCGAGGTGCGACCGTGGGTGTCGCCGCGGGCGGGGCTGCGACCGGTTGTGTGGCAGGTTGCTGCACCGCGACCGGCTGCGCGACAACGCGCTGCTCGACCGCCGCGGCCACATTGGTTTGGTGAAGGCTCGACACCGGTCGATCGGCGGCGAGCAGGCGCTTTCCGATCCCGCCGAGCACGACGACCGCGGCCAGCGCCACCACCACGCCGACCACCTTGCGCAGCCGCAGCCGGCGCGCAATCAGCGCGGGCGATGGCGGTTCGGCTTTCTTCGGTTCGACAAGGTCATCGCTGACCGGCGGGAAGGACTCCTGCTTGGTGCGCAGCTCCAGCTCCTCGGCCACCGGCTGGGCAAAAAACGCCGCGTCGAAGTCGTCGAGGCTGCTGCGCATGGGGTCTTCGTCATCCGCGGCAACCGCCTGCGCCGGCTCGCTCGCCATCGGAGCGACCTCGACGATGCGATGGCCCACGACGGTCTGGCCCAACGGGTCCACGCGCTCGAGGTCGGGCATTCTGCGCGGCGCAATCTCCGGAAGCGTGGTCCGCTCGACGGACTCGGCCGCGGCCAGAATCGCACCCACCAGCGAGTGCTGGTCGATCGGGTCCGGCGACGGCGCCACGGGCGGGCTGAACGTCTCCGACGTCTGGGGCCGCCCCTGTCGATTCCTGCGCGTACCTCGGTGAGCCTTGTGACTTCGCTTTGCCATGATGACGTCCCTTCCGGCGGGGCAGCGTGCCGTCGCCCGCGAGAACGTCCCGACGCCTTTCAAGATCGGGGCCAGTGCGCGACGCGACGCGTTTCCCTCGCATCCGGCTGGGGTTTCCGCGGTTCCCATGTGCCACAGCGTGCCAGCACGTCAGCCGCCGCGACGTGCGTGCCCGCGGCCCGCATGAGGTAGTCTGATCGTCAGGCCATGAAGTTCCCCGCCGATGCGCCCGTGACACCCAAGAAGAAGGACGAACTCGCGCAGCGAATCGCTCGCCTCGGCGTCGACCTCGCCCTCATCGAAGAGAAGTTCGTCCGGGGCAGCGGGCCCGGCGGCCAGAAGGTCAACAAGACGTCGAGCACAGTCGTGCTGCGCTACCCACCGATGGATCTCGTCGTGCGCTGCTCGCGGGAACGCTCCCAGGCCATCAACCGGTTCCTGGCCTTGCGCGAGCTGGTCGACGAGATCGAGCTACGCATCAGTCCCGAGACCTCCGAGCGCCTGCGAGAGCGCGACAGGATTCGACGGCGCAAGAGCAAGCGCGGCCGCGCGTCCACGCCGCAGCGGGCATGACCGGATGATTCCCTCGAGCGCCGCACCCGTTGCGCCGTGCGGTTCGTCGCGCCCTCGTCACCAGGGCAGCCTGTCCAGATCCACATTGCCGCCCGACAGAATCACACCTACCGGCCCGTGCGCGTCGATCTTGCGCCCGATCACCGCCGCCACCGGCACCGCCGCGGAAGGCTCGATGACAAGCTTCATCCTTTCCCACACGACTCTCATGGCTTGCACAATCTGCTCTTCGCTCACCGTGACGATGCCGTGAAGCCGCCGGCGCAGGATCGAAAACGTTCTTTCGCTCAACGAGGTCAGCAACCCGTCGGCGATGGTGTTCGGCCGTATCGAAGGCACGAGCTGTCCGGCTCGAAGCGAGCGGAAGGCGTCGTCGGCGCCTTGCGGTTCCACGCCGATGACGCGCGTGGAGGGCGATAGGCCTTCTGCTGCCAGGCAGGTGCCCGAGAGCAGCCCTCCACCGCCGACCGGAGCCAACAACGCGTCGAGGCCGGGATTGTCCTGCAGCAACTCGAGCGCTGCGGTGCCCTGACCGGCGATGACGCGCTCATCGTCGTACGGGTGCACGAACACGGCCCCCGTGCGCTGCACGACACGCGCGAGGCACTCCTCGCGCGCCTGCAAGGTGGGCTCGCAGAACTCGATGATTGCGCCGTAGCCTCGAACGGCGGCCACCTTCACGGCGGGCGCGTTGTCGGGCATGACGATGTACGCGGCGATGCCCCTTCGCGCCGCAGCGAGCGCCAGCGCCGCGGCGTGATTGCCCGACGAGTGAGTCGCGACGCCGCGAGCGGCCTCGGCTTCGGACAGGCAGGCCAGGGCGTGAGTCGCCCCGCGGAACTTGAATGCGCCCACCTTCTGGAGGTTCTCGCACTTGAACAGCACCGGCGCGCCGGCCATCCGGTCGATGGCCTCGCAGGTCATCACCGGCGTGCGGTGCACCAGGCCGCGGATCCGCTCCGCGGCGTGCTCCACGTCTTCGTACCGCGGCTGCGGCGCGGATGGCTGGGCAATCATCGTCGACATCGTTCCACCAGCAGGGCTGGTGATAGCATGATTTCTTCCCGACGAGCGAGGCTGCACGGCCACGCGCGCGCCCACGCGGACATCGTGCTCGGCCGCAAGGCGCCCACGCCGGCCCGAGCGACGACAGGGCCCTTGCTCGAGCCGGCTCGTTGGCGTAGTAGGTTGCGCGCCATGGCACCGCCAGCAAAGCAATCGTTGAAAGGATCGAGCCACCCCCGATGGTTCTACGTCTTCGCCGCGCTCGTCGTGGTGGGCGCCATTGCCGCGGGCTTCGTCGGCTACGACGCCCTGAGCCGCGGAGCCCCCGACCCGACACTGGGCTGGGGCGGAGTCGCGGTTGCCGCCGCGGCCGTGGTCGCCATCGTCCTCGTGAGCTCGATGGTCAAGCAGGAGCTCACGGTCGACGCCGACGGCGTGGAGGAACGCAGGCGCGGCCGCACTACGCGCATCCGCTGGTCCGAACCCCACGACCTGTACTACCGCGCATTCGACGCTTCGGGCACCCCGGCGGTCGCACGAGCCACCGTGCAAACCCAGGACGGCCGTCGCATCCTGATCGACGCGGTGAACGTGCAAGGCGGCGCGAACGTCAACGTGCCGAAGCTGGTGGAGCAGTACAGCTCGACGGCCAACACTTCGAAGATCCAGGCTCGGATCGACGGTGGCGAGGACGTGAGCTTCGGCGTGGTGACGCTGAACGCCAAGGAGCTGAAGCTCGGCCAGAAGGCTTTCGAGCTCGACGGCCCGGTCACGCTGCAGGTCGAGCGCGGCGAGATCAAGGTGGGCGCCAAGGGCACGTGGGTTCAATCCCACGTATCCGTACGCGACATTGCCAACTACGCCTGCCTGCTACGTGCGATTGGCCAGGTCACCCACGCCCGCGCGCCGGTGTGAGCTCGTCGGACGGCACGGCCCTCGCCCCGTCCAACCCTCAAGGCTGCTCGTGTGCATCCAGAAACGAGGCAATGGCCTCGGTCGCGTCCGGGCCTGCCGGATCCGAATACGCATGGTTTGCAGCGCCCCCCGGCCAGGCGTGACCGCCTCCGTGGATGAGCCAGCGCTCGACCAGGCTCTTGCCGCCCGGCCCGGCGTACGTCGCTATGTCGTAGTCGCGCCCGCCCGGCGAGGTGCCGCTCGACGTCGATGAAGGCGACGCGCCGACCGAGCCGTTGCTGGCGCCGTCGTCGATGAGATCGGCGGCGGCGAGCCATTGGTCCACCAGAAGCTGGGCGTTCTGCGGCGGAACGGTCGAGTCGGCGTCGCCCTGAAAGACGATGAGCGGCACGAGCCGAGCGTGGCTGCCCATGGCTTGGGTGACATCCTGCGCGAGCTCGGCAATTGACGCGCTCGATGGGGTCTGCAGGCACGGCGTGCCGCGATACGGACAGCCCGAGACCGAGCCCGCCGAGGCAAACAGGTCTGGCCATGTCGCCGCCAGCACGACGGCCATGGCCGCTCCCGCGGACAAGCCGAAGACGTGGACGGCGTGGGCATTGACCGAGCCCATGGTCATCGCCTGCTGGGCGATCCCGGCGAGGATCTCGGCCTCACCGCCGGTGCGCTGCTGGCTGGCGGGATCGAACCAGTTCCAGCAGCGCAGGGGATTGGCCGCGGTGTCCTGCTCGGGCACCACCACGTACGCGTCATGCGCATCGGACAGGTCGGCCAGGTGAGCGATGGCGGCGAATTCGTCCGCTGTCTCGTAGCAACCGTGCAGCGCGAGATAAAGCGGCTTGGGTGGCCCGCTCTCGTCGGCAGGCCGGCGCAACAACCACGTCAAGGTTCGCCCGACCCCCGTATACGTGTAGGACTCGAATGCCTGCGGCGCGGCAGCGTCGCCCTCGCCGCCGGTTCCTCCGGTGCTGCTGCCACCCGTGCCGCTGCTGCCCGCGGTCGCGCCGCTTCCTCCGGTGCTGTCACCGCCGGTTCCGCCGCCGCCTGTCGCGCTGCTGCCTCCGGTGTCCCCGCTGCCTCCGGTGTCCCCGCCGCCGGTCGCACCGCTTCCGCCGCTGCCCGCGGCTCCCGCCGGCGCATCGCTCGCGGAAGAGCACCCGAGGCTCACCAGCAGGCATGCGCCGAGCGTGATCGAGGCAGCGCGTGCGACACGCGCGAGGCGGAAGGCGGGACGGGCGGGAGTGGCGATCATGGTCTCATTCGACCACAATTACGCCTTGGGCGACATCATCTCGGCAGCGCGGCGCGCGGTCTCCAGGGACAGCTTGCGCCACTGCTCGGACAGCTCGCTGGCGAACGCGAAGGTGGCCTTGGACATCTGGGCCAGGTCGTCGACCATCGCGCGGGCCTGCTCGACGCCGTCGCCGCGCATGTCGTTGAGCGTGTCGAAGGCCTGGGCCGCGCTGAGCATCTGGTCCTCAGTCAGCTTCTTCCACGCATCGAGGTTCTTCTGGGTGTCGCCCATCTGCTGGACGCGCTCGGCCTGTTCGCTGGCCATGCGCTGGAGCTTGTCGACGGCGGTGGCGGCCTGCTCGACGCCCTTGATCTGAAGCTTGGCGACCTGCTCGGTGACGGTGGAGGCGAGCTTGACCTGCTGATCGACCAGGCTCTTCCAGGCGTCGACGGAATGCTGCACATGCGAACGGTTCGTGTCTTCCATGGGTTCCCTTCCTCTCATGGCTTGTTTCTCTTCTCGAGCCGCGCCCCCTTCGGCGCTGTCGATGGCCCGGAAGGTAACCCCGCACCGCCAGGTGTCAAGGGAAGAAATGTTGCCCCGCACAAATTCACTTCGTTCGCTTCTTTTTAGCCAATGACACCTTCAACTCGTCGAGCTCTCTTCGCAACGCAGCAAGCTCCGGATCCGACGCGGCCGGCGCGCGGACCGAAGGCGGCGGCTCGGGCGAGCTCACCGTCGCCACCGGCGGCGTCACCTGCATGCCGTGGGCACCGTCCCCGAACGGGAACGAGCCCATGAACATCCGCGCAAACGCGCTCGCCGCGTCGAACGGCACCGATGCGAACGGGTTGTAGGCGCTGATGGACTGGGCGCCCCGCTTGGCCTGCAGGTACAGCTCGAGCGCCAACGTCATGTACCGCCCGAAGAACTCCGCCAGCGCCGCGTCGCCCAGCCGGATGAGCTGCACCAGCAGCGGCACCGGCAGCAGCTTGGCCGCCCCACGGCTCTCGATGATGATCTGCGTGAGCGTGGCCTGCGTCAGATCGTCGTTGGTCTTCGCATCCACCACCTTGACGTCCGCGCCCGCCCGGATCTTCTCCGCCAGATCCTGCAGCGTGATGTAGCGGCTGTCCGCCGTGTCGTACAACCGACGGTTGCTGTAGCGCTTGACCAGCATCGAGGAGGAGGATGTCGCCATGTTGCGATGCGATACGGTGGAGGTTGGATCCGAGCGCCCTGCGAGCGCATCTGCCAGCGTATCGTAGGAGCCTCGCCGATGGAACCGGGACGTGGCGGCCGCGCCCGGCGGCCTTGCTGCACCGCCATGCGGCCCCGCGATCCGTGCTGCACCGTGGTGCATTCCGGCCTGTCGGTTGCTACGCTTGGCCCCCGTGCGGCCCACCCTCGCCTTCGCCCCTTTCGCCGGCCTCGTCCTGCTCGCTGGCTGCGTCAAGGTCGTCCACGACCCGTTCGCCTCGCCCGACGCCTCGACACCGGCCGACGGCGGCGACGCCGACGCGGACGCAGGCGGGCCCGACGCCGTGTTCGACGCCCCGGTCGACGATGCCGGCAATCCCCTCGGAAAGCCGTGCCTCGACGACTCGCAGTGTGACGATTCGATCGGCTGCACCGCGGACCGCTGCGACCAGGACTACAAGCGCTGCCGCAACACGCCCGACGACCTCGCATGCCAGAACGGACGCTACTGCGACGGCGTGGAGAAGTGCGATCCGGCGCGCGGTTGCGTGGCCGGCGATCCGATCACCTGCTCGGACGCGGACTCGTGCACCATCGATCGCTGTGTCGAAGACCAGAAGGCGTGCGCCCACGACCCGCGCGACGCCGATGGCGACGGCGACCCCGACTACCATTGCGGCGGAGGCGACTGCAACGACACAAACCCCCTGGTCAGCTCTCTGGCAGCCGAAATCTGCGGCAACGGCATCGATGACGACTGCGACGGCCAGATCGACGAGCCCGACTGCGTGACGCCGGCCCACGATACCTGCACCGATCCTGCGGACGTGACGCCCGGCCAGCAGCTCGTGCTGTCCACCAAGGGCGCCATGCTCGACTACAGCGCATCGTGCGTGCCCACCGGCGACCCATCGATGCGCGACGTGGTCGCCGCGGTCACCATCCCGGGCAGCGCTCCGATGGACGTCGAGGTCACCGCCACGGCGGACTCCGGCTCCGTCTACGCCGCTGCCGCCGCACAGTGCAACGACCCGTCGAGCGAGCTGGCGTGCGGCCCGTCCGCGTCGACCTCGGCGGGCGCGGTCGCGCGGTTCATCGCCCGGGCGGTGCCGCCCTCCACCTTCCCCGTCTACTTGTTCTCAAACCTCGAGCAGGACATCCACCTGCAGGTTTCCCTTCGCGCGCCTCAGCCCCCACCCGCCAACGAAACCTGCGGCACCGCCCAGCCCATCACGCCCGGACAACCGTTCTCCGCTCCGATCGTCGGCGTCACGCCCGACCTTCCCTCGGCCTGCGCCGGAACCCAGGGTGACCTCGTCTACTCCTTCACCACCACCGAGGCCCACGACGTCTTCATCACCGCCACCTCGATTGACGGATTGGGAGATCCGATCGTGAGCCTGCGCGATCAAGCCTGCGCTCTGGCCGAAGACGAGCTCGCGTGCACCTACGGCTCCGCCCCGCTGCTGTTCCGTCGCGCCCTGCCAGCCGGCACCTGGTTCGTGTCCCTCAGTGCCAACGGGCCGACCGACCTGATCGCCAATGTCCAGCTCGCACCGCCGTCGGTCGCGCCGGCCGACGAAAACTGCGACGGCACGGCGACCCTGGCTCCCAACCACACGATCGACGTGCCCCTGGCCAGCCACATGAACGACGTGCCCGGCACCTGCCTGGGCAATGCACCCGACGCTGCCTATCGCCTGGAGCTGTCCGCCCCGTCGGACGTGCTGCTCGTGGAGCGTATCTCGCAAAGCGACACCGGCGCCGTCTCGCTGTTCGGCGCCACGTGCGACGCATCCACGCTCTTGACCTGCGACATGTCTTCGCCGTCTCCGGTACGCACGTCGGCCGAGAACCTGCCCCCGGGCACCTATCACGCGGTGGTGGAGACCGTGCAGGGCAATCCCACACAGCTGACGGCCTTCGTTCGCCCGGCCACGCCGCCGACGATGGTGGTGTTCGCCGACGACTGCTCGGATGTCGTGCAGATCCCGGAGACGGGCGGGCTGTTCGAGGGCAACACGGCGAACGTCACGGCCCAATACCCGGGCTCCTGTGACCAGGGTGGCGGCACGCCCCAGGGCGCACCCGAGCAGATGCTTCGGCTCGATCTCACGGCTCAGCGACGGGTCATCTTCGACATGCGCGGCTCGGGCTACCGCACGTTGCTCGACGTGCGTCGCGGCCCCAGCTGCCCGGGCGCCGCGATGACCTCGTCCTGTGCCGTCGGCTACTACCCGCAGCGCAGCTATCTCGACCTCACCCTCGAGCCCGGCGTGTACTTCGTTCAGGTCGACGGCTTCGCCGGTGATTCCGGACCCTGGTTCCTCAACGTGTTCGTCACCGACCCATGAGCTCGCCCCGGCGCCGTCCCCCGGCGCTTATTGCGATGCACCATCGTGTCTTGACGAACGGCCCTGTTGCTCCTAGTCTCGCCGCAGCATCGTCGGTTTGTGCACTGCAACCTGGACCCACCATGCACCTTGCCCTTCGCCGTCCCCTGATGCTCTCGGCGCTCGCGCTGGCCGCCACGATCGGCTGCAATCCCGCCGGCAGCGAAGTCCAATGCCAGCTCGACCGCGACTGCGCCTCGGGTGTGTGCCTCGCCAACGGCACGTGCGCGCCGGACAACGGCGGCAGCGGCGGCTCCGCGGGCACCGGTGGCTCGGGGGATCAGGACGCTGCCGACGACTCGGCCGCAGGCGCTGCCGGCGCGGCGGGCGCGGCCGGGGCCGCATCCGACGCGGGCGACGACGGGTCGACGGGCGTATGCGCGCCCAACCACGACGGCGTCATCACGCGCGACGAGATTCCGCTGCAAGCCGGGTTGCACGCGACTTACAAGATCGCGACCAACACGCAATGGGACACGGCGGGCCAGCCCCAATCGGGCGGCACGCGCTCCTGGGATCTGTCCGGCAGCTTCTCGGGCGATCACTCCTCGCTGATCGAAACGCTGGCGCTCGACGGCTTGTGGTTCGCTCCCGACTTCCCCAATGCCACCTACGCCTCGCGCTTGTCCGACACCCAAACGCTGCTCGGCGTCTTCCAACTGACCAACGATCAACTCCTGCTGCTGGGCATCGCCTCGCCCGACAGCGGCGTGACCCAGACCAAGCTGACCTACGACCCGCCGGTGGTCGTGCTGCAGTTCCCCTTCCAGAAAGGCTCCACGTGGGAGAGCACCTCCACCGTCTCGGGTACGGCCTCCGGCATCGCCAGCTACTATACGGAGAAGTACGCCAATCAGGTGGACGCCACCGGCACGATGAAGACGCCCTTCGGCACGTTCGACGTACTTCGCGTCGGTGTCGTGCTCACGCGCACGATCGGGGTCATGCCGACGACCATCCGGCAGTACTTGTTTGCCACGGAGTGCTTCGGCACGGTCGCCGCCGTGACCTCGCAGGACAACGAGCAGCAGGTGGAGTTCACCCAGATCAAGGAGCTCAAGCGTCTGTCGCCATGAGGGTGCGCGGTTCTTGCTGCAAGCTTGGCGCGTGGGCACTCGCGGCTGCGTGCAGCGCAGTCGTGGGCTGCGCGACGTTCTACCAGGGACCGATGCCGGGAGAGCCCGCGAACGCCACCTTCCTGCAGGTCGAAGGCGCCCGCGTCCGCTACGTCGACACCGGCAAGGGCCCGGCCGTCACCCTCATCCACGGCTTCGCCTCGGCCCTCGACACCTGGAACGGCGTCATCCCCCAGCTCGCCAAGAACCACCGCGTCATCGCCCTCGACCTCAAGGGCTTCGGCTGGACCGACCGCCCTCCCGGTGACTACTCGCCTCGCGCCGAAGCCAGCCTGGTCTGGGCCCTGCTCGACGCCCGCGGCGTGGACAAGACCGCCATCGTGGCCCACTCCTGGGGCTCGTCGGTAGCCCTCGCAGCCGTGATGCTGCACCCCGAACGCGTCACGCGCATGGCGCTGTACGACGCTTGGGTCTACGAGGAGCAGCTGCCGACCATGTTCGCGTGGGCGCGCGAAGATGCCATCGGCGAGATCCTGTTCTCGCTGTTCTACAAGGAGCGTCCCGACGAGAAGCTCGCCAACGCTTTCTACGATAAGAGCCTGGTCACCGAGCAGTTCGCCGAGGAAGTCGAGCGCGCGATGGACCGTCCCGGCACTGTCGCCGCCGCCCTCGCCGCCGTGCGCGGGCAGAACTACGAGCGCATGGAGAAGCACTACCCCTCCATCAAGCAGCCGGTGCTGCTGCTGTGGGGACGCGAGGACACGGTCACCACGCTCGAGATGGGAGAGCGCCTTTCGCACGACCTCCCGAACTCGAGGATGATCGTGTACCCGCTCTGCGGCCACCTGCCCATGATCGAGGCAGCCTCCGCGTCGAACCGCGACCTCGTCCAGTTCCTGTCCGCCGATCTCGCTCCGCCGGCTCCCTCGAAAGCGTCTCGCGCGCCCGCTCCAGGTCCCGCGCCCACGCCCGCGCCGTCCACCGAGGAGCACGCCGAATGAAGCGCTGCTCTGCGCCTCTGCGCCTGCGCGCCGCTGCGTTGTCTTCTCTCCTCGCCACGGGCCTGCTCACGCTCGCCACCCCTGCCCAGGCCACGGGCTTCACCGACATCGGCCAGGACATCACCCCGCGCGACAAGACCCACGTCGACCTCGACGGCTACTTCCGCCTGCGCTCCGCGTGGCTCTACAACCTGGACCTGGATCGCGGACTGACGCCCTCGGGAAAGCCCTTGTTCCCCGTGCCCCTGGGCGACCCCAACGGGCAGATGCTCCGCCGCAGCGACATGCGCCTGCGCACCGACGTCAACATCTACGCACCAGGCGGCGGCTTCGCGGTCAAGACGCGCGTCGACGTGCTCGACAACCTGGCGCTGGGCAGCACGCCCGACGGGGTGCCCGCGGCGAGCACCACACAGAAGCCACCATCCCAGGCGTTCCGGATCAAGCGCGCCTACGGAGAGGTGCTCACGCCGTTCGGGCTCGTGAGCGCGGGACGCATGGGCAACCAGTGGGGTCTGGGCATGCTCGCCAACGGCGGCGACTGTGCGGACTGCGACTCGGGCGACGCGGCCGATCGCATCGCGTTCGTCACCCCCATCGCTGGCCTGATCTGGGCCGCGGCCTATGACTTCTCGGCGATCGGCCCGCAGACCCGGCAGAACTCCTCCACCCTCCCGGTCGAGATCGAGCCGGCCGACGAGGTGCACACGGTGACCTTCGCCGTGCTTCGCTGGCACAACGAGCTGGCGCGCGAGCGCCGTCGCAAGGCGGGCAAGACCACGTTCGAGGTGGGTGCGTACGGCTCGCACCGCTGGCAGGACAAGGACATCCCGGCGAGCTATCTGCCTACCGCCGAGCCGGTGCCGCTCACCCGCGGCGAGGTCATGACGCGCAACTACCATGCAACCGCGATCGACGGTTGGTTCCGCGTGCTGCTGCCGGCCTTCCGTCTCGAGGCCGAGGCTGCCTACATTTACGCGTCGGTCGAGCAAGCGTCGCTCATTCCTGGCGCGTTGTTCCGCCAGCCGGTCACCTCCAACCAGCTCGGTGCCGCGCTCGAAAGCGAGGCCGGCACGCCCGACGGTGGCTTCTGGATCGGTTTGGACTTGGGCTACGCCAGCGGCGACAGCGCCCCGGGGTTCGGCGCCTTCCCGGACGCCAACGCCAAGCCCGCGCAGCCAGGCGATCTCGACGGCCCCCAGGCCAACCCGCCCCGCGATCGCACCGTCGACAACTTCCGCTTCCACCCCGACTACCGCATCGACCAGATCTTGTTCCGCGAGATCATCGGCACCGTCACCGACGCCACCTACGTGCGTCCCCATGCGCGTGTGCGCCTGTTCCGCGCCGGCCCCGGCGAGGCGATGCTGTCGTTCGCCGCGATCGCCTCGTGGGCCGTGCAGCCCGCCTCCACGCCGGGCAACCGCAACGCCCTCGGAGTCGAGCTCGACCCGACTCTGTACTACGGCAGCCGCGACGGCTTCGGCGTCGCTCTGGAGCAAGGTACGCTGTTCCCGCAAGCCGGCCTGGACAACCCCGTCGACCACCTGCGCGCCAAGCCCGCCCAGCTCTGGCGCGCTCGCCTCATGTACGCGTTCTGACCATGCGCAAGCCCATCCTGCTGCTCTGTGCCCTCGCCCTGCTGCCCGCCTGCAACCAGCAGAATGAAACCTTTCCCTCGTACGCCGCCTACCAGGCGCCGGACGCCGAGCCGCTGACGTGTGTGCCCAACCTCGATGGGCAAATCGACGCCAACGAGCTGCAGGCAGCCGTAGGCGTTCCCGTGTCGTATCTGGTCTCGCCGGCGGGCACCACGCGCGCGGTGGACGTGGCGGGCGAGGTGGGCAGCGACGGGAGGCTGCATTGGGACTGGTCGGCGCGATGGGCCGACGACCAGCTCGCAAGGCTCGAGGCCAGCACCCTGGACGGCAAGTGGTATGCGAACTTGTTTTCGGGAGCCCAGTTCGCCGCGCCCTACGACGCCGGCCACACGATCGACGCGGTGTACTCGCACACGGACCAGGCGCTCTACCTGCATGGCATTGCGTCGGTCGAGCAGAACCCGGCCGAAGGACAGACCTTGATGGTCTACGACCAGCCCATCGAGCTGTACCGGTTCCCGATCGTGCAGGGGAACAACTACGTGTCGACCGGCAAGGTGCAGAACGGCGTGCTACGCGGATTGCCCTACGCAGGAAGCGATATCTACGAGATAACGGTCGACGGCACGGGAGCGCTGACGTTGCCCGATGTGACGTTCTCGCAAGTGCTGCGCGTGAGGACGAAGGTGACGCTGCAGCCGGCCGTGGGGCAGTCGGTCAGCCAGTGGCAGACCTCGTTCTTCTTCGAATGCTTCGGGGAGGTGGGCCGCGCCACGAGCCAACCGGGCGAGGCCGAGATGAACTTCACCGTCGCCTCGGAAGTTCGACGCTTCGGGATCCTGTGAGATCACCGTCGCATCTCGCGCATGTTAGCGATCGCCGGTGCGATCGAGCGCCGCCCGGACCTTGGACGCGAGGACCGGGCCGGTGAAGGGCTTCTGCACGAAGTGCACCCCCTCCTGGAGCACGCCGTGATGCGCGACCACGTTCCGGTCGTAGCCCGACATGTACACCACTTTCAGCTCCGGCAGGGTCTTGCGTAGCCGCTCGAACACCGTCTTGCCGTTCGCCACCGGCATGACGACATCGCTCAGCAGCAGCTGCACGGGCTCATGCCGCTGTTCTACGATCGCGAAGGCCTGGTCCACGGTCTCGGCGATCAGCACGTGGTAGCCCAATCCAATTAGCACGCCGCGGGCGACAGCGCGCACGCCCGCGTCGTCCTCGACAACCAGGATCGTCTCGGTCCCCGACGGCATTTGCCGGGCAGCCCTCGCCGCTTCTTGCTGCCGGGCCTCGAACGCGTCGGCGCGCGGCAGGCAGATCTTGAAGGTGCTGCCGAACCCCGGCTCGGAATACACGATGATGTGGCCGCCGTGCTGCTTGACGATGCCGTATGACGTGGACAAGCCGAGCCCTGCGCCCTTGCCGACCTCCTTGGTCGTGAAGAACGGCTCGAAGATCCGCTCGACCGTGGCCGGGTCCATGCCGCACCCGGTGTCGGACACGGTCACCAGGGCGTGCGGCCCCGGCGTCACCCCGGGGTGATCCAGTGCGTATTGCTCGTCGAGCACCGTCTCGGACACGACCATGCTCAGCACGCCTCCATGCGGCATCGCGTCCCGTGCGTTGACCGCAAGGTTCATCAGCACCTGCTCGATCTGCCCGACATCGGCGCGCACGGGCACCGGCACCTCGGGGATCGTCACGTCGAGACGGATGTCCTCCGAGATGGTGCGTCGAAGCATGTCCGCAAAGCGCGAGACGACCGCGGCCATGTCCACGGGCTTGAGCTCGAGGACCTGGCGCCGCCCGAATGCCAGCAGTTGCTGGACCAGATCGCGTGCCCGCTCGGCGGCGTGCATGACACTGGCCAAGTGCGCGGCGCGTGGGTCACGGGGAGCGGTTTCGGCTATCAACATGGCCGTGAAGCCCAGAATCGGCGTCAGCAGGTTGTTCAGGTCGTGCGCCACGCCCCCGGCGAGCTGGCCGATCGACTGCATCTTCTGCGCATGCTGAAGCTGCGACTCGAGCTTCGACCTGTCCTCCTCGGCCTGCCGGAGCTCGCTGATGTCGTGGATGAATCCACACATGCCGGCGACCCCGCCCCGGCCGTCCGGCAGCACCGCCTTGTGGAAGACCACGTCGTGCTCCGAGCCGTCCGCGGACTGGACCTTGGCCTCGTAGCTCTGCGTTCCGCCGCTCTCGAGCAGAGCCAGGTCCGCCGCATGGTAGACTTGGGCCTCTTGGGGCGCGAACAGCTCGTGGACGGTCTTGCCGAGAATCTCCGCGACGTTCTTTCCCAAGTGCCGTTCAAACGCTGGATTGCACACCGAGTAGCGCAAGTCCGTGCCCTTGGCGAAGATCGGATGCTGGATGGCATCGACGATGGATCGAAGCTGTGCCGCGGCGCCCCGCGCGCTCGCGAGCTCTTCGCGCAGCACCTCGAGTTGCCCGCGTGCATCGCTGAGGGCGCTCTCGAGCGCAGCGACTCGTTCGCGCCCCACCTGCTTGTCCGACCGCTCCCGCTGGTTCCCCATGAGCTGACTTCCCCCGCCAACGACAGACGCATCGTCGCGCGCTGCGAAGCAGACGCGCTTCCCATAACCCCGACCAGTTACGTCATTGTACGGTAGCATGACGAGGCTGAGACTGGCGCCGGATCGCGCGTGCGCCGTTCACGTCGAGAGCACAAGCGCTGGGCTGTCCCAGAGTCGACCGATACCCTGGAGAACGCAGACGGTGACACGCGCACCCGCTTCGCCTCGCGCCACGTTGGGGAAACGCGGACGCGATCATGCGCCGACAGAGCGCACCGCGGGCAGCTGGTCCATTGCTGTGCGGGGTGGGAAGAGACGGGCGGCCGGGAGCCCGGTCCGTCAATAGGGAAGGCTTGCTCTACGAGCAGGTACCCGAGGCGCAAGTGCCGCTCGTGCAGTCCGTGTCGACTGCGCACTTCAGCCCCGATGCGCACGTTCCGCAAGTTCCGCCGCCGCAGTCCACGTCGGTCTCGCTCCCGTCCTGATGGTGGTCGGCGCACTGGTTCGCCACGCACGTGAAGCTGACGGCGTCGCAAGCGTTGGAGGTGCAGTCGGTATTCACGAGGCACTTCTTTGCGAGTGCGCACGTCGGGCAGGTCCCACCGCCACAGTCCACGTCGGTCTCCGCGGCGTCCTGTGCGCCGTCGGTGCAGCTCGTCGCCACGCACACCAGGCCCGTGCTGCAATAGGTGCTCACGCAGTCCGCACCGATCAGGCACGCCTTTCCCGTCGCACAGGCGGGGCACTTTGCACCGCCGCAGTCGATGTCCGTCTCGTCCTGGTTCTTGACGCCGTCGGTGCACGAGGGCGCACAGAGGTTGCCCGTGCATGTGCTGCTGGTGCAGTCCGTGTTCGCTACGCACGCCTTCCCGAGCACGCACTTGGGGCACGTTGCGCCACCGCAGTCGATGTCCGTCTCGTCCTGGTTCTTGACGCCGTCGGTGCAAGTGGGCGTGGCGCACTGCAAGCTCGCGTTGCAGTAGCCGTTGACGCAGTCCGAATTGGCCGCGCAGGTCTTGCCGTCCGGGCACGCGCTGCAGTTGGGTCCGCCGCAGTCCACGTCCGTCTCGCCGTTGTTCTTGATGCCGTCGGTGCAGGACACCACGCACAGGCCGCCGGTGCACTTGTTGCTCAGGCAGTCCGCGGCCCCAGCGCACTGCTTGCCCGTCGCGCACTTGGCGCAGATGGCGCCGCCGCAGTCCACGTCCGTCTCGTCCTGGTCCTTGAGCCCGTCCGTACACGACGCCGCGCAAGTCCCGTTGGTGCACTTGCTGCTCTTGCAGTCCGCGTTGGCGCTGCACGTCTGCCCGATCGCGCAGCCGTCGCAGGTGGCGCCGCCGCAGTCCACGTCCGTCTCGTCCTGGTTCTTGACGCCGTCGGTGCACGTCGGGTTGCACACGGTGCCGGAGCAGCTTCCGCCCTTGCAGTCGGCGTTGACCGTGCAGCCTTTGTCCGGACCGCACCTGGGGCAGGTGTCCGCACCGCCGCAGTCCACGTCGGTCTCGGCACCGTTCTTCACGGTGTCGTTGCACGCCGGAACCTGGCAGACGTCGCCCGTACACACGCCGCTTTGGCAGTCGCCCGCCACCAGGCAGGCCTTGTTGTCGGCGCACTTGCCGCAGGACCCGCCGCAGTCCACGTCCGTCTCGTCACCGTTCTTCTGGCCGTCGGCACACGAAGCCGCGACGCACGCGTTGGACTGGCAGACATGCGAGGTGCAATCGGCGTCGGCAACGCACTCGACGCACGTTCCGCCGGCTTTGCAGAACTTGCCACCGTTGTCGGTGCACGCTGTGCCTTCCGCGACCGGCGTGTTGGTCGGTGAGCCGTTGTCGCAGCCGTCGAGCGTGCAGCTGTTGCCGTCGTTGTGCACGTCGGTGTTGTCGTTCTCGGTTCGCGGGGCGCCGTTGCCGTCGCATACGATCTTCTTGCAGTCGCCGACGATCTGATCGGCGGAGGGGAGCGCCGTGCCGTCCGCCACGTTGTTCGTCTCGCAGGTGTTGTTATTGCAGGCGAAGGTCTGGCAGGCGGTATCGGTGCCGCAATCGGTGGCCGTGCTGCACCCGCCGCTTCCGCCCTGGCCCGCTTGGCCGGCAGCGCCTGCGCTTCCGGCCTCGCCCGCGGCGCCACCTTGGCCGGCTTGCCCGGCAGCGCCTCCCGCATCGCCGCCGTCGGCGGTCACGCCGGCCGCGCCCTCTACGGGGATCTTCGACCGGTCGACCTCTGCCACCATGGAGCAGGCGACGGCGGAGAAGATCATCGAACTAATCGCCAGAGTTACGATGGTAGATGGCTTGACTCTCAACATGGCGGGCAGGATACAGGAAAAGAGTCATCTCGTCTCGCGCATGTTCCGGTCGGGTCCTGCCCGCGATCGAGCCGACAGCGCGAACGGATCGCCCGACGCGCGGAGGCTGCGCGCACGACGCCGGATGCGGACGCGGCTCCCACGAGTCCCGGCCGCCGTGCTAAGGACTCGATCGTGACGGGCTTGCCCACGGCGCCCGACGCTTTCCTTCGTCACTCTCATCCAGAAAGTCCATCATGCGTGACCGAATCGATGCTGCCCCCAGCATCGCCATCTTCTGCGACTTCGAGAACGTCGCCCTGGGCGTGCGAGACGCCAACTACGAAACCTTCGACATCAGCCTGGTGCTCGCGCGGCTGCTGGACAAGGGCAATATCGTCGTCAAGAAGGCCTACGCCGACTGGGACCGCTACAAGTCCTTCAAGCGACCGCTGCACGAAGCGGCCTTCGAGCTGGTCGAAGTCCCCCACGTCTCGTACTCCGGCAAGAACTCCGCCGACATCCGCCTCGTCGTCGATGCCTTGGACCTCTGCTACACCAAGGAGCACATCGACATGTTCGTCGTGGTCTCCGGCGACAGCGACTTCTCGCCGCTGGTCAGCAAGCTGCGCGAGAACAACAAGAAGGTCATCGGCCTCGGGGTCAAGAGCTCCACGAGCGACCTGCTGATCGACAACTGCGACGAGTTCATCTACTACGACGATCTGGTGCGCGAGAAGCGCGCGGGCCAGCGCCCAGGCAAAGGCTCCGGCGGCCGACGCAGCTCCAAGGAAGCGCCCGGGAAGACCGCGGCGAAAGCGCCCGAAAAGCAGGCGGACAAGCCGGTGGAAAAGCGTCCGAGCCTCCCCGTGCCCAAGGCCGAAGCGACCGCTGGCCGGCCCGAGATCGCGGCACCCGCACCCGCACCCGCGGCACCCGCACCCGCACCCGCGGCACCCGCACCCGCACCCGCACCCGCACCCGCACCCGCACCCGCACCCGCACCCGCACCCGCGGCCGCCGCGGCCCCGTCGCCCGACGCCGAGCCCAAGGCCGACCTGCAGCAGCGCCGCGACGAGGCCATCGAGATGGTCCTGGACGTCGTCGAGTCGCTCTTTCGCGATCGCGACGACAACCTGTGGGGCTCGATGGTCAAGCAGGTGCTCAAGCGCAAGAAGCCCAACTTCTCGGAGACGTTCCACGGCTACCGCACGTTCAACGAGCTGCTGGAAGACGCGCAGAAGCGTGGTCTGCTCGAGCTCCAGAAGGACGAGCGCTCGGGCGGCTACCTGATCCTGTCGTTCGGGCCGAACGCCTAGCGTCTGCCCGCTCGACTGCCGTTGACGCAGCCCGCCGCGCGACGTACAAGCGCGCAATTGCGCATGGCTACGAAGACTTCCCCCAAGACCAAAGCACCCAAGCCGGCAGCGCCGCCGCCTCCGGCCGAGGATCCCCTGTTCGTCGAGTTGTGGGACCGATTCCGCAACGAGGCGGGCTTCGTGCCCGAAGCCATGGAGCTCGAGAAGCAGAAGGTACGCGACGAGATCACCGCCCTCGAGGCCCGGATCGCCGAGAAGCGCGCGGGGCTCGACGCCATCGATCACCGCGAGACTGCGGCCCGCGACCAGCTCAAGGCCCTGATCTCCGCGCGCTTGAGCCCCGACGCGATCCTGTCGGCGATGCGCATCGAGTACCGCGTGCGCAAGGCCGCTGCACCCAAGGGCTCCAAGCACGACGCGGCTGAGGTGATCGCCTCGGACGACAAGGAGATGGTGTTCAGCCATCTGGATGCCGAGGGCCTGTCCATCGCTGATCTCAAGAAGCTCACCGGCAAGGACGGCAGCTTCCTGCTTTCCGTGCTCAAGGCGTTGCTGGCCGAGGGACGCATCGTCAAGAGCGGCGAGCGGGCCTCGGCGCGCTATCACCTGGCCTGATCGAGCCCGCTCAGAGCTCCCCGGCCTTGGCCTTGCCGACCCACATCCGGATCTCGCGCTCGATGACCTCCAGGGCGCGGTTCTTGAACACGCGAAGCAGGAACGGCACGTCCAGATCCAAGCCGATCGATCGGGGCATGATCTCGATGCTGCCCTTGAGCTTGATGCCCTTGGCCGAGAAGCCGACGTTGGCGACACGGTCCGACGCCCACGTCATCGTGGGCGAGTAGTCCGCGAAGCGCGTGCTGTACGATTCGAAAGCCTTGTCGACGCATCGCCTGGCGAGCGCCGTGTCGAGGTCGTGCGGGACTTCGTGCTTCAAGAGATCCTCCGGGTTGCACACGGTTTGTGCTTGTTGCCCGGCCCGCTTGTCAAGAAAGGATGCACCGCGCCCGCGGGGCGCGTCACTCCAGCGTGCGCAGCACCTTCTCGATCTCGTCCTGCGTGGCAAGCGCGTCCTTGCGCCACGCGATGTGCCCGCCGCGGTCCAGGATGATCACCGTGGGCACGGCCAGCACGTTGGCGAACGGTCCGCCCTTGAGCTCTGCGTAGTCGACCTGGGCGACGGGCAATCGCAGCTTGAGCACATCGACGAACATCTCGATGAGGGGCCTGTTCTCCGGGCGCTCGGTGAAGATGGCATAGCAGTTGGTCCGCGGCGCATGATCGTGCGCGACGCCGTTGAGGAACCGGGCCTGGGCTTGCGACGATCCTCCGTAGGAGGTGAGGAACGCAATCACCGTGTTTCTGCCGAGGCTGGCGTCGGACGAGATCTTGCTGCCATCGAGGGCGGTGAACTCGTAGAAAGGGGCCGGACCGCGGACGATCGGAGCGGATCGCGCGGGTTCCTGAGCGGCCGGAGGCGCAGCAGCAGAGCAGCCGCCCAAGCCCAGCGCCAACGCGAGCGACAGGCCCGCCGCGCGATACCACCTGCCGCGATCGTCTCCGGCCCGTTCAGCCTGTCGCATCGTCCTCCGCCACAAACATGGCCGGGTCGAACAGGGCCAGCAAGGGCTTGAGCGAGTCGGGAAGCGAGCCCTCGCGCCGACGGTGCGCCACGATGGCGGCCGCGATCTCGTCGATCACGGGCGGCAGCGGCGTACGTTCCAGGGTCATGCCGTCGAGCACCGTGCCGGCCTGCGGCGCGTCCTTCGCGTGGGTCAGCGGATCTTCCCGAACCCACGCGATGCCGTGGTCGGGCTTGAACCGGCACGAGGTCACGCGCACGAAGTCCAGATAGACCGGCTTGATCACGACGCACACCCGGGCACCGTCGCGCGCCGATCCAACCAGCGCCCGCGGGCGAACCCCCGAAACCTCGCCCACGTCGTCACCCATCGCGTGCAGAATGCGTTCGCGCCGTTCGGCGTCGTGCTCGACCGACAAGAGCGGAGCGAACAGCGCGACACGAGGCACGCCGAGCCGCGGCGCGTCTTGCTCGAGCGCGTCGAGAAACGCCAGCTTGCCGCTGGTGTCGAGCGTCTCGTACGCCAGCGCGGCCCCCAGCGCCGCCTCCGCGTCGGACGCCAGCGCCTCGAGCCACGTACGCCAAGCAGGGCTGACCCTGTCGGGCGTCGACGTGCGCTGTCCGTCGCCCGACCGTCCGCCTGGCGTGTGGGCCGATGACATGCGGGTCACCTTACAGAACCGCTCGTGGAGCATCAATGCAGCCGACCCGTCAAACCCGTAAAGCGTCGGCTTTCATCCCACCCCGTCCGCTCA
The DNA here is from genome assembly GCA_021847645.1 of Myxococcales bacterium. Taxonomy (GTDB): domain Bacteria; phylum Myxococcota_A; class Polyangia; order Polyangiales; family Polyangiaceae; genus JAJZQG01. Next base: position 6,874 of record JAJZQG010000077.1, on the reverse strand, counting down.
CGCGCGTCACTATCGCACCCAGCTCGCGACGGAAGTCCTGCACCACTTCATCGAGCGTCGCCTCCTGGCTGGCCGGTGCCACCAGCAGCAAGTCCCCTCCCCGTTCGGCAAACATGCACGCCAGCCCCTCGCTGGCCTCCAGAACGCCTCGAACGAATGCAACGTCCCGCACAGGAACCTGCACGCGTCGCCAGACCAGCTCGTCACCGTGAACTTCGGGAATGGGCACTCGCACGGCGCGAGCCTAGCGTCGTCGCTGCGCATTCGCCACTGCCGTGGCATCATGCCGTCTGCAACATGACTGCCCCTTCCCTGCGACGCGCGCTGCCTTCGGATGATGAACCGGTCGACGACCTTCCGCCCATCGACGGAGACGACGGCGACGACCAACTCGATCTTGCGATCGAGGACGATCTCGCGGACGAGCTTGTCGAAGACGCAGCCGACACGGACGACTCGGTCGCCGACGATCTGCACGTGGGCGAGCTGGTGGAGTGGTTGGACGACGCCCTGGACGCAGCCGACGACGCTGCGGATCTCGATGTGGGCGAGACGGTGCAGGCGTTCGGCGAGGCGGGCACGGGGCGGGCCGACGACGACGCGAGCGGCGTCGCGGACGAGGACCTGACGCTGGGCATCGACGCGGTTCCGGAGCAGGGCGAGGGCGACGCGGCGGGCGAGACGGTGATGGGCGGCGGTGAGGCCGAAGTGGACGAATCCATGTTCCCGGAGCTGGACTCGGACGACGAAGCCGATCTGCCGGGGGAGCTGCGGGTCGACGACACCGAAGTAGCCGACGAGGTGCCGCTGCCCGCGTGGGCCGCGGTTCGCTGGGAAAAGGTGTCGATCCCTCTGGTCGCGGTGCCGATGACGTGCCTATGGGTCACCGCGGATCGCGCCGTGACCGCGGGGGACAGCGCCATCGAGCTCGACTTCGGGCAGGAGCAGGTGCCCGACGCGAGACGGCTCGAGCTGGCCGGGCTTCCGTCGGGCGAGATCGTGGCGATTCAGGGAGACGGCGAGGATCCATCGCGGCTGATCGTGGCCACGCACCACGGCGTGCACCTGTCGTCGGACGGCGGGGCCACGGTGGGGTCGTGGACATTTCGCGCGCCCGGGGAGGCGACCATCGCGGGAGTGACGGCGTGCTCACCGAGGTGGCGCGCATGCTACGCGCACGCATCGGATGGGTCGATGTTCGCCAGCGCGCACCCCGGGAGCGGCTGGACTCGTTTGGAAGGCATCGGCAGCGTGCGCGCGGTTGCGCAAGACGCGGCCGGAAGCTTGTTCGTGCTGGCGCTTCGGGACACGCCGGCGCTGCTGCGGTTCGACACGCAGGGCCGCTGGGAGTCCGAGCCGCTGCCGGGCGATGTGGCGCCGCGCCTGCGCGGGCAGCGCGCGTGGCTGGCGATGGACCCAGGCCTGGCGTTGTTCGGCACCCCAGGCGGCGCGATCTGGATGCGCACCGGACGCGCGGGCGAATGGATCGCGCGCTCCGTTGCGCCGGAAGCGTGCGCCGCTGCGGTGGTGGACACCGGCTCGGGCCCCTTCGCGGTCGTCGCGGTCTACGTCGAATCCGAGGATCGCAGCTACCTGCTGCGCATCGAACCTTCCGGGGAGGCCGAGCTGGTGGGCGACCTGTCGCCGGACGTGGCGATAGCTTCCGGAACCGATGCGGAGGACTCGGACGGCATGGGACGCGTGTTGGCCATGGTCTGGGACAGCCGTCGGGGTTGGCTGTGGGTGGCGGGACGCTTCGGGTTGCAAGCGTGGCGTCCGGGATATCCCGCGTAAGAGCCATCGGCGGGGCGGTTGGCAACCGGCGCGGTGCACTGCCGTCTGATCGAAGGGCAACTCCGGGCCGACGTGGAACCGAGTTGGCCCGGTCCGCGAGGGCATGATATCGCGGCCATCATGGCGATCATCGTGCAGAAGTACGGAGGTTCGTCGGTAGCCGACGTCGAGAAGATCCGGAAGGTCGCGGACAAGGTGGTGGCGACGGCGCGCGCGGGCAACCAGGTGCTGGTCGTGGTCAGCGCGATGGGCAAGACGACGGATTCGCTGTTGGCGTTGGCGAGGGACGCGGCCACGGCGCCGGACTCGCCGGCCGCGCCACCGCGACGTGAGCTCGACATGCTGGTCACGACGGGCGAGCGCGTGTCGATGGCGTTGCTGTCGATCGCGATCCACGCGCGTGGGCTCGACGCGATCTCGTTCACGGGCTCGCAGTGCGGCATCATGACCAACGATCGTCACTTCAACGCGCGCATTATCGAGGTGCGGCCGATCCGCGTGGAAGACGAGCTGGCCAAGGGACGCATCGTGATTGTGGCTGGCTACCAGGGCATGAGCTACAAGCGCGAGATCACCACGCTGGGCCGTGGCGGGTCGGACACCACCGCGGTGGCGCTCGCCGCGGCGCTCAACGCGGAGCGATGCGAGATCTACAGCGATGTGGACGGCGTGTACTCGGCGGATCCGAGGGTGGTGCCCGACGCGGTGCACATCCCGGAGATGGACCACGCGATGCTCCAGGAGATGGCCGAGAGCGGAGCGAAAGTGCTCAACGCCCAGGCGGTCGAGTGGGCCCGTCGCGCGGATATCGCCATCTATGCGCGCGCCAGCTTCGGTCCGACGCAGCCCGACGGAGAGCCGGCGCGCCAGACGGTCGTGCGCAAGTTCGCGCCCTCGGAGGAGAACCGCATACGCGCGATCGTCGGGGAGTCCAACGCCGCGCTGCTGACCATGGACGCGGCGGAGCCGATCGACGTGCTGGCGGCGGCGTCGTCGTTGCGGGAGCTGGACCTGCCGATGCGGGATCTGGCGCTGAGCGAGCGGGGCGGCTCATTCGTGGTTCCCTTGTCGAACGTGCCCGAATGGGAGCGCACGCGTGCGAGGATGGCGCAGCTCCCGGCGCTGCGCGGGGTGGCGGTGGAGCACGGAGTGGCGGTGGTCAGCGTGGTGGGAGCGGGTCTGTCGGACAGCGCTGAGCCGCTTCACCGCATGGCCCTGGCGCTTCACAAGGCCGGGGTGCAAGTCCGCGGATTCGGCGCCTCGCCGCTGCGCCTGCACGCGGTGGTTGGCGGCGCCTCGGCGGCTGAGGCACAAAGAGCCCTTCACGCTGAGTTCCTGGCGGCGTAAAAGCCCGCCCGGCCCACCATGTCTCCCGGTGAGATTGCCCTGATCGTCATCACGCTCCTCGGCGGGCTCGCCTTCTTCATCTACGGCATGAAGGTGGTGAGCGAGTCGTTGCAGGCGCTCGCCGGCCGCAAGCTGCGCGAGTGGCTGTTTCGCGTGACCAAGAGCCGCTGGTCGGGTCTGTTGGTCGGCACCGGCCTGGGAACGACCATCACCAGCGGCGGAACCACCATCCTGCTGCTGACCTTCATCAACGCCGGCATGTTGTCGCTGGTCAATTCGATGCCGGTCATGCTCGGCGCCAACATCGGCACGACGGTGTCGATGCAGCTGGTGAGCTTGAAGATCGGCAAGTACGCGCTGGCAGCCGTGGCCGCGGGCGTGCTGCTCAAGCTTGCGTCGCGTCGGCCTGCGCGGGTCGCGATCGGCTCCGCGCTGTTCGGCTTCGGCGTGCTGCTCGTGGGGCTGAACACGATGAGTGGGGCGGTTGTGCCCCTTCGGGATAGCGCCGCGGTCCAGTCCGTGGTGACGCTCACCCATGGGGGCACCGTCAGCGGCTACGTGCTGTCGGTGATCCTGTCGATCATCGTCACCGTGATCTTCCAGAGCAGCAGCGCCACGATCGGCGTGGTTTTCGCTCTGTGCAACGCGGGTGTCTTCACCAGCCTCGGCCAGGTCTTCCCGCTGGTGCTCGGCGCTCAGATCGGCACCTGCTCGGCAACGTTGATCGGCGCCGTGGGCACCAGCATCGACGCCCGTCGCTCGGCGATTTCCCACCTGCTGTTCAACGTGCTGGGCGTCCTCGCCGCGTCGGCGGCCTTGCCGGTCTACCTGTTCGTCATCCCCAAGCTCGGCGGCGACCTCATGCGCCAGGTCGCCAACACCCACACCCTCGTCCAGACGGTCAACGCGCTGCTCGTGCTGCCCTTCACGCCCCTGTTCACCAAGCTCGTCGTTCGCCTGACCCCGTCCGACGAGAAGCCTCCCGAGCAGAGCCACCTGGACGAGGATCTGCTCATCACGCCCGAGCGGGCCATCGCCGGCGCGATGCGCGAGACGCGGCGCATGGCGACGATCACGCGTCGGATGCTGGTGCAAGCGATGGGCGGCCTGCTCAAGCGCACCAGCCAGCCTTTCAGCGCCGTGCTCAAGGAGGAGGCGGCGGTCGACACGCTCAAGCGCTCGGTCAACGGCTACCTGTTCCAGATCGCCACGCGCAAGCTCTCCACGCGCCAGTCGATCCTGTTGCAGCACCTGATGGCCACGGCCTCCGAGCTCGAGCGCATCGGCGACCACATCGAGACCGTGGTCAAGACCACGCAGGACAAGGTGGCCGCACACGTGTGGTTCGACGAGGAGAGCATGCGCCTGCTGGTCGAGCAGTATCAGCGCGTCGACAAGCTGCTGCGTCTGACGATCCTGTCGCTCGATCCGGATCTGCGAGCCTTCAAGCAGATCAGCGCGCGCATGCTCCAGGAGCGCACGGACTTCGTGCACTGGAACCGCGCCCTTCGCGCCCGCTACCGCCAGCGCATCGTCGACAAGCGCGAGCGTCCGCTCAACGGCATCTACTACGAGCAGTACCTGCGCAGCTTCGAGCGAATCGTACGCCACACCAAGGTCATCGCGCAGGTCGAGCAGCGGGGCACCTTCAAGGTCAAGCCGCAGAAGTTCACGCGCGAGACCTCGCTCGACAGCCGTCCCCACGGCCCCATCGACCGCGCTCTGCCGGTCGACGAGCGCATGCTCAACGAGGAGCTGACGTTCGACGATCTGGGGATCGATGCGGAGCTTTTGGAGCCGACCGCGGCGCCTCCGGCAGCCAAGAGCGCACCGCCACCGATTCCCGACGACGACTGAAGCGCGAGGCCGGCGGTGCCTGGGCGGCGACGTGCCGCAAACGCCGCGAGCGCGTGATCGACGTTACCCGGTTGGGCGTCCGCTTGTGGCTTGAAAAGCCCAGCGACGCGCACCAGAATGCCGCCCGTGCAAACCCAACGCTCCACCACCTTCTGGTTCCGCTTCATGCCGGCACTCATCGGCGTGGCGGCATTGCTCCTCCTCATCCCCGCCTGCACCAAGAGCGGCGGCGGCTCCTCGCCGGCGGGCAGCTCCTCGGGCCAGACCGGCGGACCCAAGATCACGCTCGACCAGACCGAGTTCGACTTCGGCAACGTCACCGAGGGCGACAAGCTCACCCACGTGTTCACCATCAAGAACACCGGCGACGCCCCCCTGCTCATCGACCGCGTGCGCACCTCCTGCGGCTGCACGGTGGCGGACCTCAAGACCAAGGAGATCGCCCCCGGTGCCAGCGGCGAGGTCGAAGTCAGCTTCGACACCAAAGGCCGCATGGGCCCCAACCGCAAGACGATCACCATCTCGTCCAACGACAAGCAGACGCCCAACGCCAACGTCGAGATCAAGGCCAACATCGAGCGGCTGCTCGTGTTCACGCCGATGAACGTGCGGCTCAACGTCAACCACGGCGAAGAGCAGACGATGCAGGCCTGGCTCATGGGCAAGCAGGCAGACTCCGCCAAACTCGCAATCAAGTCGATCGAGGGCGGAGAGGACCTGAAGATCGAGCTGGGCGAGAAGAAGGACGGCGACAAGACCGTGCACGGCCTGGTCTTCACGCTCAAGGGCACCAAGATCGTGTCGGGCGCAGGCAAGGTCACGGTGACCACCGGTGTCGACGCCATCCCCGAGCTCGAGGTGCGGTTCACCTACAACGTGGTGGGCAACCTGGAGCTGCGCCCGCGCGCCTTGTTCTTCGACGATCGGTCGCCCAGCGGCAAGCAGCGCGTGATGCGGGTGCTGTCCAAGCGCGACGACCTGAAGATCAAGGGCGTGCGCGTGACCGAGGGGCCATTCAAGGCGTCGTTCTCCAAGCCCGAAACCGGTCCCGGCTTCGAAGTCATGGTCACCCTCAACCCGGACGCCAAGGTCGACGGCCAGGTCGCGGGCAAGCTCGAGATCACGACCAACGACCCGCTCGAGCCCAAGGTCGAGGTCCCCCTGACCGTGCGCCCGATGCCCAACGTCGAGCGGCCGCCAGGCATGATGATGCCGCCACGCCGGTTGCCCGGCATCGTGCCTACGCCCCCGGCGTCCAACTAAACAGGATCGCGCGGAGCTGTGGCCAATCATCTGGGCCAAGCATCCGGCGAAGCCGGAGCCATCAAGCGCCGGCACAGCCAGGGCGAGGGTGAGCTCGCCCGCGGCGATCGCACTTGCGCGAGTTCGAGACGACCCGGCCCGCGCGGCCTTGCCCCGTGTACCCCCAGGTGGTGGCCCTGGTGCGACGAATCGCCTACAACCTGCTCGCGCTATTTCGCAACGTGACGCTTCGGAGCGAATCGGGCCGGATGATGCCTTGGAAACAGCTCACCGATGCGCTGCGATTGGCGCTGCACACGGCCTGCGCTCCGAACTGCGAAGGCGGCGTGACCACATACCCGCGCTTGCGGCTGCGAGCCTCTCGCAGCCTGCGCTGGTCTGAGCCCTCCGGTGCTTCTGCCGTGGCCCGCCGAGGGCACAAGCTGGCGACCCCGCGGGCCATTGACAGCCCCCGCTCGATCCACCAGCACGGTGCCGGCGCCAGCCCATCCGTGCTCGGCCAGGTGAATTGCGGGCACATCCGCCGCCGCCGACCGCCGTGCGGCCCCAAGGCCCGGCAGACTCGGAGAGCCGGACTCGCCCGCTGGACGACAATGGAGCGTGCCTGAAGCGT
>JAJZQG010000350.1 GCA_021847645.1 Myxococcales bacterium | reverse complement strand
GCGAAGGTGAACCCGCCACGTGGATCAGTATCCCGCCGCGTTCTGCCTCGGTGAACCTCGCAACTACGCGGCGCGGTGGATCAGTATCCCGCCGCAGGGTGGATCAGTCTTAGGGCGCCGCTGAAGGCTCGCGGTCCGCCGGCTTCGTCGCGCACGACTGGGCGGCCAGCGCACACGACAAGACCAATAGGGGCAGCTCACGGGTCATAGCACGCACCTCCCGGAATGTCCTGGGGTCGCTTGATCTGTTCACAGGCCAGCTTGTCTCTGCAGCAGAACGCGGCGCTATCGCACATGTTCGGCGCTTGCATGCAGAACTTGGTCGGGCTGCTGTTCGCCCGGTTCGTGCGAAGCCTGTAGTCGCCGTTGCCCGCGCTCCACCCGATCCCGACGTCGGGCATGCGCTCCACGATGTGATTGCGCGTGGCCGGGTCTGGGATTCCCTGCAGGGTGGGCGCGGGGAACATCGGGTCGACGACGCCCCACGGGGACTGGTCATTGGCGCCGGTCAAGAGGTCGTCCCATTCCCATATCCGCGCCCGGAACTGCCCCACGAACCGAAAGGCCTGGCGCGCGGCCATGCGCTCGCCCCACTGATTCGTTCTGTCGCCCAGAGGGACTGGCAGGTCCGAGTAGTCGTCGCCGACATGCATGTCCAGCTCGAGCAGCCCACAGGTTTGGTTCGTATTCGTCACGCAGTCGACGTCGCTGTCCACCACCCATTCCCACGAGTCCTCGTCCTGGACGTCTACGAGAGGCCAATCATTGTCCTCGGTCTCGCCCACCAGCGCGATGTTCCAGCCCGGCGCCGAGCCGTTGCCAGGGAACTTGTGCGCGTTTGCCGAGCCCATGACCCAGGTCAGGTCGGTATCCCAGCGTACCTGGAACTGGAAGTCCTCGGGCGGATACAAGCTTTGGGTCTGATTTCGATGAGCTACGATGTAGAACGTCCTGTCGTCGGAGTCGAGCTTGCCGGCGTTCATGTCAGGCGGCGAGCCCGGAGGCAGGTTGTTGCTGCTGTAGAGCAAGAAGTGAGCTTGATATCCAGCGCCATCAGCTTCGGGCGTGTACGTTGTTGTCGTCACCAGGGACGCTCCGCCAGCATCCATGAGCGAAATGGATCCGATCCTGGGCCCCTTCGACAAGACGATCGGTGCCTCGGCGTGGAACCGGAGGTGCTGCAGCACGCCTTGGTCGCTCCGATCCACGCGAAGCGCAATCCACCTCTCCGAACCGGAGCTGGCGCGCCACAGGCTGTCGTCCTCCGAGAGCTCCTCCGAGGGGTAGAGCGAACATGCCTGCTCCTTGGTCTCGCAGCTATTTCGCTGCCAAGTGAAGTCATAGGTGAACGGGTAGTTCTTCGACTGCCAGTCCGCGCCGTCATGCCAGACCTTCACGTAGAACGGCGCCTGCCTGACGTCGAAAGTCTGGCTCTCGAACGAGCAGCCGGCCGCGCTTTGACCCGTTGGGTCCGGGCTCGTGGCGAACTTCGGGTTGCAGGGGCCGCCCGGGTGCGACGTGCTCGTCAGGTCGCCGAAGGCCTGGTAGGGTCTCGAGAGATCCGACGGCTGGTAGATCTCGTAGTGAAGCTTCGTGTCGGCCGACATACTTGCCGCGAGCCCTGAGGTGAGCGCCCAGTCGTCGAGGATGTGGTTGACGCGAAATGCGTACGTGCCCGGGCTGTCGATTCGGTACCAGTGGGCTGTTCCCGGTTGCTCGAACGTGTTGAAGATCGTCTGGAGGCAGTCGCAGTCGGAGTCTTCGACGCACTGCTGCTTGGAGAGCGTACAAGTGTTGCTTATGCACCGGTTGTTGTGCGTACAGAGCTCACTGGGATCGATCGCGTACGCGTTGACCGGATTGCAGTACGCCGTGGCCGGCGCGATCTCCGCGCTCAAGCCCCAGTGGTCGCTGATTCGCTCACCGCCCCCGTGCATGATCAGGCCAGGCGACGTCGCGGAGGTGATGCCGTGGTTGAGCGCCGTGGCGGACACGTCCTCCGCAATGTTGTAGCTGACGGCAGTGTGTTGGACCGTCATCGGAAGCCTGCCCTTCCCAGAATCGGCCAGCGTTCGGCCGAGGAAGACATAGTCCAGCCGGCCGTTCCCGGGACCGCCGCCGTCCGCCGTCGTCCAGGTCCAGCCGTGGTCGAGCTGCAGGCTCACGTCTTTGCTCGTGTCGACGTTCCCGTAGTACGCGTTCATCGCGTACGCCCAGGAATCCTTGAGTTGCCGCGCGGCCGTGAAGAACTGCGCGCTGTTGTTGCCGGGCGGCAGCCCCATGTCGAAGATCTTCCACTCCTCGTTCTTGTCCGTCACCGCCGGGTCCGCGAGCTGCACCTGATCGCCGTTGATGTTGAGGTCTCCGGCGAGCACCACCTCTTCGGTGTCCGTGTTGATGTGCAGGTCCGAGATCAGCTTGTTGACCTGTTGGAGTTGCGCGCGGCGGACTCCAGCGGTCACGGAAAGGGCCAGGTCTCCGTAGCTGGCTTGCGGGTGGGTGAAGAAAACGTTGTAGTAGCGACCGGTCGGGCTGAGGAGCCGCACGGCCGCGACCCCCTTGGCCGCCAAGCAATCCGAAATGTGCCCGATATTGGACACCCCGTCCCCGATCTCGGGCATGGTTCCGTCGGGCCATGGGTGATAGCACTCGTTGAACCGGGCGAAGACGTACGGTCTGGCAAGATGGAACGTCTCGTCTTCCCAGGTCCTGTCGTCCTCCACGTCGAAGTGGCCGTAGGAGCCGGCCGACGGCTCCACGTTCGCAAACGAAGTGAGCGGCCACTTGCTGAAGATGACCGTGCCGCTGTTGGTCGTTGCAAGGCTCGCAATCCACTCCGCCGCCGCAATCAGCGCCGGCGCCAGATAGTACGACGTCCCGAGCGACGCCACCTCGACCTCATGCTTCCAGTGGTCTATCCACGGCTGACCGATCGGTTCGCTATCGTACTGTCCTATGTAATAGGGGAACGTGTGGCCCAAGTAGGTGATGAGCTCTTGCACCGAGTCTTCGTCGAACTCCTCCTCCAGGATGACGACGTCATAGTCCCCCTCCAGGATCCTTTGAGCAATGTGGCGGGCACGGCAACGGTTGTCGTCATGGCACAGCCCGATGTCGGCTTCGACCGGCCACGGCTTGTTCGCCATGTTCTGGTTGAGAATTCGCAGCCGGTCCAGCTTGGCAAAGGTGCCCGCTTCGACAGTCGAGGCGCATAGCAGCAAGCCCACCGAGGCGACCATCGCAAGCAGAATCCTAAGAATCGAGCGTGATAGCTGTGACATGGGTATCCCTCTCCGCCTGTCGTGGTGTCAGAGCACGAGTCCGGGGCTGCAGCAGCCGTCCATCGGCGCGTCGCTCATGCGCCAAGGAGCCAACCCGAGCGTCTCCCAGGTGAGGACGTCGGCGTCTTGCGGTGCATGCGCATAGGGCAGGTGGACCGCGCTCGTTGGACGACGTAGGAGAGAGGCGCTGGGCGTGACCGCGGTAAGGCCAAGCCCGAGTGTCCGGGAGGACAGCAGGCCTTGCGGAAGCGTTATCCTGACCTCGACGGTGACGATGCCTTCGGACACAGACTCCGTTGCCGCGGCCGCCACCGGCCATGCCACCGGAGCGACGACCGCCGCCCAGGGCGACGCCACCGTACAGGTGCCTTGCCACTGCGTGATCGTAGGGGCTGGCGTGCGGCCGGTGGTGGGGATGGAGTACGAGATCTTGATCTTTCGGTCCTCGTCTCCGGGTAGCGTTACCCCGGCCGCGCACCCGACCTGCGAGAGCGAGTCCATGCGGTCTTCGTCGAGATACAGGTAGATGTCCCCGGACTCGTTGCCGACATCCGAGTTGTCCGACTTCGCCATCAACACGAGATAGAGCGTCCGGTCGCTGTCTCTGGCTGCGGCGACGAGCCTCGTGGAGTCGTCCTCACTGGGTCCCTTGGCGGGCAAGTTGAGGCTGGGTCTGGTTCGGTACCGGAACAGGGAGATGCCCGTCGCGCGACTGCTGTATTCGTTGTCCTGGACCCTGCCGTCGATCAGCGGCGAGACCGCGGACTGAACGGCGTCTACGTCGGAGATGTGGGGCGCTTTGGGCCGGACCTGCCAGGCAAGTGTCGCGGGTGAACCGCCCGAGGTCCAGCCGTAGGAAAACGGCTGCGCGAACGGCGCCGCGCCTCGGAAGTCGCCGAGGTTCTGCGCCGGCTGTCCAGCGATCGCGAGCCGGACATTGTCGACGGCCGCCAGGTCCAGTCCACCGTCACCGGTGCCGTCCTTCTGATAGGCGAACACGATCGTGTTGGCGCCGGCGGAAAGGTCGATCTGACCATGGCCGGATTGTCCCGCACCCGACACGGCTTGGCGGACTTGGCCGTTGACCAACACGTACATGTAGTCGTTCGCTTCCGAGTCCACGTAGTAGTCGTAGTGGAGTGCCGCCGTGGTCCCCACGGGAACCTGCACCGTCCGCTTCATCCAGGAGTACGAGTTCGGCAGGTGATATTGTGCCGCGGGCCTCTGAACCGCACGGTCCGGCGGCGGCTGGACAACCGTCATCCCGCCGCCATAGCCGCCGCTCGTCCAGCCCCACGGCGCGGTCGGCGTGGACCAGACATCCCGGCACGGCTCGTACGAGACTCGCCCGTTGCTGTGCGCCGCGCGAATGTTGTCCACTTAGATCGCAAGACAAATCGTCCCCGCCAGATTTCGGGAGGATTGGGTCGCAAGTAGCCTTCGTGGCCTGACCGGGCGCGTCCGACGCCGCCGGCAACCCGACTGCTTCGCTGCAGTAGCGCGGTCCATTCTGCTGCCGTATCATCGGCGGCATGCAACAGACCAACGTCATCATTCGCACCAATCTGGGCAGCTTCACCATCGCGCTCGACGAGACAAAGGCGCCCGCAAGCGTGGCAAACTTCCTGCGATACGTCGACGGCGGGCACTACGACGGCACGATCTTTCACCGGGTGATCGACGGGTTCATGGCCCAGGGCGGCGGCTATGATACGTCGTATACCAAGAAGCCCACGCAGCCGCCGGTGACCAACGAGGCGGACAACGGGCTGAAGAACCAGCGGGGCACGGTGGCGATGGCGCGCACGAGCGACCCGCACTCGGCCACGGCGCAGTTCTTCGTCAACTTGGTGGACAATGCGTTTCTCAACCACAAGGCCAAGAACGACCGGGACTGGGGCTACACGGTATTCGGCCGAGTGGTCGAGGGCATGGATGTGGTGGACCGGATTGGCAACGTGCGCACGGGAGCCGGAGGGCCGTTCTCCAAGGACGCGCCGCTCGAGATGGTGAAGATCGAGTCGGCGCGCCGCGCCTGACCCGTCGAGGACTGCGTCGCCCGGGTGCAGAATGCACAATGCCACATGCTTGCTTGTTCGCTAAGCCCGCGCCGTGTCGCACGGGTTGCCGTCGTGGGGGCAACGCTGCTGGTCGCCGTGCAGGCGCGCTCGCAGGAAAGCGACTGGACGCTCCCGAACTCGAGCCCCGATCCCTGGGTGACGCCGCAGGGCTCGGCTGGCAAGCCGGGCAAGCGCACCGCCCTCAACACCCTGTACTTCGAACTGCTGGGCAGCGGCGTCCTCGGTTCGTTCAACTACGAGCGAATCGTCGCCGACGCGGTCGCCCTGCGCTTGGGCTTCGGGACCTATTCGGGCGACGTCCTCTCGAACACGGGCAACTCTTGGATCACTTTCCCCCTGACCGCGAGCTACCTTGCGGGACAGGGGCCGCACCTGCTCGAACTGGGCGCCGGAGCCGTCGGCATGTGGACCTCGGGCGGCGGCAACATCCTCGGCAATGCGCTCGTCGGCTATCGATATCAACGCAGCACCGGCGGGGTGGTGTTCCGGGTGACGGCGACGCCCCTGATCTTGTTCACGGGCAACCCGAAGATCGTCCGGTGCTCGAACGATCTCACGGTCGTGGCGTGGTTGGGAGCGAGCGTGGGGGGCGCATTCTGAAGGGGCCTGCGAACCGGCGATGGCCCCGAGGCTGCGCGCGCCGGAACGGGAGCTGAGCCGTGAATGGGGGGCCGCTCGGCTCGAGGCGCCGATGCTTCGGGTAGCGCGTGGGCGCTTGGAGGCTGGTCAGCCGAAGGGCGGGTGGAGACACACGTCCGCCCGCCGGGTATCGCTCCTCTCCAGCCTGCCGGGTGTCGCTTCGCCGTCACCCACCAGGCCGATCGTAGCGCCCGTCCGCCCCGGGCCGTCCGCTGCTGCACGGACTCAGCCT
>JAJZQG010000349.1 GCA_021847645.1 Myxococcales bacterium | reverse complement strand
GCGCTGGGTTGCGTGGGGGGCGGCGCCGCGGCGCTGGCGTTGTTCTTCGAGCTTGCCGGCGTGCGGCTCAACTTCCTCAACTTCATGGCATTGCCCATCACCATCGGCGTCGGCGCCGATTATGCGGTCAACGTGATGCGCCGGCACGATCGGGATCCCGGGGCAGCGCACCTGGCGTTCGTGAAGACGGGCGGTGCTGTGATGGTGTGCTCGTTGACGACCATGCTGGGGTATGGCGCTCTGCTGACGTCGATCAACGGCGCAGTGCGCAGCTTCGGGCTTGCCGCCGCGGCGGGCGAGGTGGTGATGATTCTGGCGGCCACGCTGCTGCTGCCGTCCGTGGTGCTGCTGAGGGAGCGGGCGCGTGGGCGGCGGGAGTGCCGGTCGACCGCGGCCGAGGCGCTGGGAAGGACCCCCATGCCCCCGGCCGGGGGGAAGGGAGACGGAACGCGAGGAGCGCTGCTGGGTCCGCAGTCGTCGGCGTCGCGTGCAGGGCCGATGGTGTGAATGCGGAGCAAGCCCGATATGGGCGTCGACCCCGACCCGCCAGAGCCCGACGAGCGCGCGCCGCGGGCGACTGGGACTGCGTGGACCCTGCAGCGCCTGACTGCTGACGCGACCACGGTGCCGGCGCGATGAGGAAGCGGCGTGCGCGCAACGGCGCGTGGCGCAACGCCGAGGCGTGCACGGTGACCGCGGATGAAGGGCGAAAACGCATGGAAGCCGACTCGCAGGGCGCAGGATCGACGGCGTGGAGGTGCGTGACGTGGCGGAAGACGAGGCACACGGCGATGCGTGGGCGCGCGGGCCGCCCAGCGCTCGCGGCGCGCAGCAGGGCTCAGTGGGTGAAGACACAAGCGTCTTGTGTGGTGCAGGCGGCCTTCCGATTGCAGCAAATGCTGCCTGGTTGGCTCTCGCAGCCGCCCTGAAGGTACTGGCAGCGGCATTCCAGTCCAGCGTCTCCCTCGTAGCACAGACCCTTGCAGGGCACGCCGTTGCAGCAAGCCGTGTCTTCCCACGGGCCCGAAGCTTCCGGCGCGCACCAGTTGTCCGTCAAGGCGGCCTCTGGTATCTGGTAGGCATCGCCAGGACCGAAGGGGCCGCCATCAAGCGAACCACCTGCGCCGCCACCAGCAGCGGTACCACCGCCGCCTCCGGAAACGCTGGCGTCCCCCGCCTCGCCACCGGCGGAACCGTCCGTCTGCGCGGTGCCGGCTTGGCCCCCGGCACCACCGGCGCCAGGACTACCTCCGGCTCCCGGCGGGCCCGATGCTTCCCCGTTGCCGCCGCAGCCACAGGCGAGCGTGAAGACCATCAAGGTAGACCACTTTACCATGAGCAAACCTCCGGTGCCTTGCATCCAATTCCGCAGCAAACTGCCGGCGCTACGCAACCGCCGACGATGCCGGTGCAGTCGCAGCCGCCGTCGATGCACCAACCCCTGCAGGGCTTTCCGGCGCAACACGTGAATTGTCCGCCCGGGTCTTGGCTGCAGGGATCCGGAGCGTCGGGCGTCGCATCCGGCCCGACATCTTCGCTGGCTTGGTCGGCGATTGCGTCGAGCGTGTCGGCCGGCACGTCGACCGAGCTGTCCTGGGGCGGAGTGCCGACGTCGTTCGCTCCGTCGACCGCAGCGTCGAAGGCCCCGTCGGTTCCCGCGTCCGCCGTGGAAGACGCGGGAACCTCATAGGCCACCTTCCCGCCACACGAAACGAGCGAGAGCAACAGGAGCCAGGAAGGCGTGCGAAAATGCATGAGCTGGATGCCTCTCGTCAGAAGGTAACGGCACTCACGTGCACGTTGTGCGAATCGTATTCCCAGTACTTGTCACACCCTGCGGAAGAGTCAGTGAACGTCGTCAGGAACTTCGGCGTCAGGCCATTGAGGAACGCGTACTTGGTGCCCTGGTAGTCCCCCCAATACCCTCGCCAGTCCGGGCAGACGGTCTGGCTTGCTGTCAGGTCGAAGGTCACGAATACTCGTGAGGGGGTGCCACTTCCGATGACAGCGAGAGCGCCGTGCTTGAGCTTCACCGTGCTGCCGGAAGCGTCGCCGTACCGGGACCAGTAGGTCGCCTCGAACCTCTCGGGCGAGCCGATGAAGCCCCCGTAGGCCGCGACTGAGGGGTGGAACTGGTCACCCGACTCCCACTCCGTGCTCCACTCCGGCGCCTCCCAACACTGCAGAGAGGTATTGCAGACGGTAGCGTATAGGGAGTGCTTTCCCGAGTACAGCTCCGTGAACAAGATGCGGATGTTGTCGTTCCCGAACGCGCTTGCGTCCGCCACATCGAAGCTGAACTGTGGTCCAAACCGTACGGTTTTGCCGTTTAGGAAGCTCACATAGCCGCCCTCGGTCGTCGGATTGTGCGGCGCTTGACTCGCGACAGCGGGGGTCGCCCACGAAGATCCGTACTTGTTGATCAGCAGGACGTCGTCGCCGGAACGCTGGGCGACGATGTAAATATTGTTGCCCCACGCGCGAATTCGCGGATGGGACTCCATCGCATATCCCGGAAATGGGTTCGCGATCAGATTGAACTGGCTCGTGGGGGAATTCGCCATCCAGACATCGATCGTGCCGGCGGTAACGTCGTTCGTTGCGAAGAAGACGCGTCCCAGGTTGTCGACCGCGATCGAGCCGCCGTCGTAGAAGTGATTGTTGTTGGACACGCACTGGGCGATGGCGAACGTCTTTCCTCCATCGGTGGACTTGGCGATGCAGGCGCCGCCGAGATAGGGTTCCAAGCTCCCAGAGATGTAGCCCTGGCCCGTGGGGAAATTGGCGACGGGTACCGCCAGGTTGGACATGAAGACGTAGTTCTGCGAGTTGTTTCCGCGCCCGATCGCCGGGTCGCCCCAGAGGACCGACCAACCGGGAGGCGGCGTGAGCTTGCCGTGGGTCCATGTCGCTCCCTGGTCGACGGAGTAGGACCAGCCCATCAGGCTGGCGCCTTGACGAACATACCGGTTCGTCTGGTCGTACGTTATCGGCAGGGTACATGGCCACGGAAGGCAGATGCCCTGCGACCCGTCGTTGTAAGCCGTGGTGATCATGTTCTCGCCGCCGAGGTTGCTTACGCTGATGTCCGTCTCCGACTGGTCGTCGTCGGAATCCAAGACGCCGGTTCCGACAACCGGTGTTCCGAGGTCTTGTGCCACGGTACCCAGTTCATTGCCCTGCGGGTCCGGCGACGTGCCGCTACAGCCCATTAGGGCCGCCGCAGACACCGACGCCACGGTGAGAACGAGATTCGTGCGCAGTCCGCTCATCGTGCTTCCTCCTCATATCCTTGGAGCGCGGCGAAAGTGCTCGCGCCTATTGCGCCAGGATGTAGTGGAACGAGGAGTAGGAAGCAAGCACAGAAATACCTTAGACGAGAATGCTTGAGGGCGGCGCGAGCGCCGCAGCCGCGTTCCACGCGGTCGGCGTCCGTAGGTCGCAGTCATCCCGGTCATCCTTCCGGTGCCTGCGGGATCGATGGTTCGTTGGCGCCGACGTCGTCTTCCGCGCCGTCGAGGACCGTGGCGCACAACTGCTGAAGTCGGCTGAGCGCGGTGAGGATGGCGGTCTGCTGCTCCTCGGGCGCGGATCGAAACTCCTCCAAGTGGGCAACATCGTTGTTCAGCCGCCCCACACGCTTGGCCCAGTAGCTCGCGGCGCGCGGTGTGCGACGCTCGGCACCGGCCCCGCTGGCTCTGCGCTCTGCCGCGGCCGCCTGCGTTTGGCTGACCGTCCAGCCGAACCTGACGGCGTCCCGCAGGACGAGCTCCTGCGCGGGAGGTGGCAATGACAAGACCGATCGGAGGTGGGCCACCCCGATGTGCCGATGCCGAACCAGCCCGGGCATGCGCTTGACGAGCTCGTAGATGCGAATCGAGCGCCACAACGTCGTAGAGCTGAAGGGCAGCTCGGGATGCGCCGCGAGCTTGCGCAACGCAACAGACTTGGAAGCGCGGCTGCGCATCCGTTCCACGTCGCCGGCGAAGAGGCGCTCTACCACCAGGTGGCCGACGTCCAACGCTACCTGCAGGCTGGCATCGCGCGAAATGCGCTTGAGGGCACTAACGACTTCTTCCACGACTTCGTCGGCGTCAGGCACGTGGCGTCGAGCAAGGAATTGCGTCGGCGCAGTCGCCACGGTCGCTTCGGTCTCGGTGGCGTTCAGGATGTTCATTAAGCGAGCGGCCTCTTCGACAAGAACGCGGTAGCATTGCTGCTTGCGCCAGGTTTGCGTTGAGACAGGATGGCATGCGGCCGCGCGCCAGTCAACGTCGATCAAGTGACGCTCGCCGGTGTGACGAGCGTGTTTCCAGGTGGAAACACCGCCACCTGTTCGAACGTGGGCTTCGGCGTCGTGCACCCGCCGAGTCGGGCCTCGAGGTGCGCGTCGAGTGCTTCGCCTGAGCAGATACTCGTGTAGCTATCCGTGAGCCGTGGGGAACGCCGGGCGCGCTGAGCAGTTGATTTCACCGGGAGTCCTTCGTTGGATCCCGGATGTCGCCCAGCTCACGGACGTGCCGGGCGAAGAGTTCCGACGTCGGAACTCATCGTACTCGAGGCGCTGTTCGTCGCTCCCGCAGGCGACAGAATCAAGGCGTTCTTTCGCACCAGGCGCAGCGTTCACGCAAGCCCATGTGCCTTCCGTACCGTCCGTTCACGAACCTCCACCCCATCGAATCTGCTCCTTGCGGGGCGCCTTTCCCCCGACCCGCCAGAGCCCGACGAGCGCGCGCCGCGGGCGACTGGGACTGCGTGGACCCTGCAGCGCCTGACTGCTGACGCGACCACGGTGCCGGCGCGATGAGGAAGCGGCGTGCGCGCAACGGCGCGTGGCGCAACGCCGAGGCGTGCACGGTGACCGCGGATGAAGGGCGAAAACGCATGGAAGCCGACTCGCAGGGCGCAGGATCGACGGCGTGGAGGTGCGTGACGTGGCGGAAGACGAGGCACACGGCGATGCGTGGGCGCGCGGGCCGCCCAGCGCTCGCGGCGCGCAGCAGGGCTCAGTGGGTGAAGACACAAGCGTCTTGTGTGGTGCAGGCGGCCTTCCGATTGCAGCAAATGCTGCCTGGTTGGCTCTCGCAGCCGCCCTGAAGGTACTGGCAGCGGCATTCCAGTCCAGCGTCTCCCTCGTAGCACAGACCCTTGCAGGGCACGCCGTTGCAGCAAGCCGTGTCTTCCCACGGGCCCGAAGCTTCCGGCGCGCACCAGTTGTCCGTCAAGGCGGCCTCTGGTATCTGGTAGGCATCGCCAGGACCGAAGGGGCCGCCATCAAGCGAACCACCTGCGCCGCCACCAGCAGCGGTACCACCGCCGCCTCCGGAAACGCTGGCGTCCCCCGCCTCGCCACCGGCGGAACCGTCCGTCTGCGCGGTGCCGGCTTGGCCCCCGGCACCACCGGCGCCAGGACTACCTCCGGCTCCCGGCGGGCCCGATGCTTCCCCGTTGCCGCCGCAGCCACAGGCGAGCGTGAAGACCATCAAGGTAGACCACTTTACCATGAGCAAACCTCCGGTGCCTTGCATCCAATTCCGCAGCAAACTGCCGGCGCTACGCAACCGCCGACGATGCCGGTGCAGTCGCAGCCGCCGTCGATGCACCAACCCCTGCAGGGCTTTCCGGCGCAACACGTGAATTGTCCGCCCGGGTCTTGGCTGCAGGGATCCGGAGCGTCGGGCGTCGCATCCGGCCCGACATCTTCGCTGGCTTGGTCGGCGATTGCGTCGAGCGTGTCGGCCGGCACGTCGACCGAGCTGTCCTGGGGCGGAGTGCCGACGTCGTTCGCTCCGTCGACCGCAGCGTCGAAGGCCCCGTCGGTTCCCGCGTCCGCCGTGGAAGACGCGGGAACCTCATAGGCCACCTTCCCGCCACACGAAACGAGCGAGAGCAACAGGAGCCAGGAAGGCGTGCGAAAATGCATGAGCTGGATGCCTCTCGTCAGAAGGTAACGGCACTCACGTGCACGTTGTGCGAATCGTATTCCCAGTACTTGTCACACCCTGCGGAAGAGTCAGTGAACGTCGTCAGGAACTTCGGCGTCAGGCCATTGAGGAACGCGTACTTGGTGCCCTGGTAGTCCCCCCAATACCCTCGCCAGTCCGGGCAGACGGTCTGGCTTGCTGTCAGGTCGAAGGTCACGAATACTCGTGAGGGGGTGCCACTTCCGATGACAGCGAGAGCGCCGTGCTTGAGCTTCACCGTGCTGCCGGAAGCGTCGCCGTACCGGGACCAGATCGGAA
>JAJZQG010000348.1 GCA_021847645.1 Myxococcales bacterium | reverse complement strand
TCCTCGCTCCACGGCTGCTCGAAGTCGGGCAGGAACACGATCTTGCGGAACCCCAGCCGATGAATGGCCCGCACGTTGTGCGCCAATTCAGCCACGTTCGACGGTGTCACCGTCATGCGCGCGAGCACCCGGTTCGTCGACGCCAGCGCCAGGATGTCCGGCAGCCTGGCCAGCAGGTCGCCCGTCGAGTCGCGGCCGTCGGCGTAGGGGCGCCCGGTCGTGCGCGAGATGCCGTCGATGCTGATGGCGAGCTCCACGCCCGCATCACGGCACAACGCGAGCGCGCGATCGTCGAGCAGAAGGCCGTTGGTCGGCGTGACCACGCGAAGCCGTCCGCGACCGCGGGGCAGCGATCGGACAGCGCGCTCCATCGTGTCGACGTGCAGGAAGGGCTCGCCGCCGAAGAACGAGAGCGACCGCTCGTCGTCGGGGTCCGAGCTCGCGGCGAGCAGCTCGAGGGCGGCGCGCATCACCCGGTCGTCCATGCGCGGGCCGGATGCGTGCGGCACGTAGCAGTAGGAGCAGCGCAGGTTGCACTGGGAGCTGAGGGTCAGGGTCAGCTCGCGCAGGCGAGGAGCAGGGGATGGAGCCATGGGTGCGCCTTCGGTGGTCGATCGTGAACAGTGGGCCGCCAACTTGCCGAATGATCGATGAGAAGCATGCAATGTTCAAGGGTCAGCCGCCAGCTCCCGCGAATGCCCGTCCTCCGGCCGCCCGGATCCTGGCCATTGGCTCGCCCTTGCCAGGCGGACGCGCGGCGCCCGCGCGGTGGACGTCCAGGCGCGTGGCCCCGCGCGTCCATGCGCGTGGAGATGGAGGTCCAGGCGCGTGGACGTGGGCAGAAGGAGCTAGGCAAAGGCGCAGCTTTCTGGTCGACTCCGCGGGCGGAGGTGTTGCATGACGAGCGCGGCTGCGAGGTCGAAGGACAAGGTGAAGTCCGGGGGAGCGGGCAAGGGGCTGGCGACCCGCCTGGCGAGGGAGGCCGAGAAGCGTCGGGCGGCCGACAAGGCGCGGGCCGAGGAGCTGATTCGCCTCATCGAGCGGCGCAAGGACACGATCGTCGAGAGCTTCTATGACATCGGCGAAGCGCTGCGCGAGATTCTGCGGAACAAGTACTACGTGGCCGTGGGGTACGCGTCGTTCGACGAGCTGCTCGACAAGCGTGGCCTGATGAGCCGAGCGCAGGCAGCGAAGCTCATCGAGGTCGTGAGTTCGTTCTCGCGCAGCGAGGCGTTGGCGCTCGGGTCGGAGAAGGCGTATGGCCTGGCGCGGCTGGCGGACGCGACGCCCGAGCAGGACACGGGCTCGCAGCTGGCGGAGCAAGTGATCGATGTGGGCGGCAGGAAGACCAAGGGCAAGGATGCGTCGACCAGGGAGCTCGCGCAGGCGGCCAGGGAGGCGCGGGCAAGGAGCCGTGGGCCAGTGAAGGTGTCCGCGGAGGAGCGAGCGGCGAAGTCTGCGGCGAAGCGGGCGCAAGCGGCGCTGCGTCGGGGAGGACTGAAGAAGGCCCTGGTGGAGGCCCTGCGGGCGAGCGGTGCGTGGGCATTGCGGGCCGAGCTGGGGGTCAATGCCGCGGAGCTGTTCGAGGGCGTGTGGCCGAAAGCGTGAGCGGCCGCCAGGCACGGCAGCGAAACCCGTTGTCGCCGCCGGCGTTCGTGCGGACTTCGTCAGCGACCACGACCTGCCCAGCGCGCTCCTCGCCTCCGGCTCCGGGTCGCTACCACCGCAAGCACCCAACCAGGTTCACGTAGTCGTCGGTCCACACGCTCGCCCCCGGAACGTCCAGCGCCTTCCACTCCGGCCCCAACTTCAGCGACTCCAGCTCCGACGGCGTCTGCGCCAACAGGATCCATCGCGAAGCCGCCTTGCCGTCCGCCTTTTCCTCTTCCCGATCCTCATCCGTCTCGAGGAGGTCCGTCCGGTCGATCGCCGCCCAGCCCATGTCCCGCGCGAGCGCCGAGACCACCATGCCCAGGTCGAGATACCGGTTGGACATGTTCATCAGGATGCGTCCGCCCGGCGCGAGCTTGCGACGGTACAGCGCCAGGGCCTCGCGCGTCAGCAGGTGAACGGGCACCACGTCGCTCGAGTAAGCGTCGAGCACGAGCAGGTCGAAGCTGTGATCGGGAGTCTTTGCCAGGGTCAGGCGCGCGTCGCCCAGCACGACATCGACGGTGGCTCCGCGCTGGCGGGCGTCTCGCAGGAACGTGAACAGCTTGGGGTTCTCGGCGATGGCGACCACATCCGGGTCGATCTCGAAGAAGGTGATGTGCTGGCCGCTTTCGGCGTAGGAGGCGAGGGAGCCGACGCCCAGGCCGATCATCGCGGCGTTGCGGAAGTGCAGGCGCGAGAGCACGTCGCCCGCCGGGCCGGTGTGGTGGAAGTAGGCGCCGGGCGTGCGGTGGTGGCCGGGGATCGTGGATTGCAGCCCGTGCACGGTGGTGCCCTGCACATAGAGGTGACGTTGCGCGGAGCGGTCGTCGACCACGCGGTGCACCGCGAAGAAGCTGCGGGACGCCGCGATCGCACCCACCGTGCGCGCCGCGATGACGGGCACGAGCAGGATCGCAGCCAGGGTCACACCGAAGCGCACCGGACGCGATCGGTACACCAGGGCGACGGCCACGGCGGCGGCGCCGAGCTGCGCGAGGATGAAGATGCGCCAGGAGTCGTCGAGCGAGCGGGTGGCGATGAGCACGACCGCGACGAGCACGGCGATGATGACGGCTGGGGAGGACTCGCGCCAGAGCGCGCGGGCCAGGTCGCGATGCGACGGTGCACGGCCGGGTGTGGCGTCGGGATCGCGTTCGATCTCCTGCCAGGTGCGAGTCTGCTCGGGGTGCCAGCCTTGCGTGAGCAGGGGAACGAACGCGGCGGCCACCAGCGCGATCGGGTACTCGGCCAGCGAGGAGAACAGCAGCGGCGCGGCGATGGCGTTGAAGGCGCTGCCGAGCACGCCTCCGAGCGACAGCATCAGATAGAACAGCGTGAGCCAGCGCGAGTCCGGACGCGATCGCGCCAGCTCGCTGTGGCACGCCAGCGCAATGAAGAAGAAGGCCGCGAAGTGCGCGGGCAGCACCAGCCAGATGGGGCGCGTGATCTCGGCGAGCTGCAGTAGCCCGACCGCCGACACCGCGAAGGGCAGCCACTTCATCGCTGTCTCGTGGCTGATCACCGGGCGAATCATGAACGCGATGATGAAGGTGACCAGGTACAGGGCGAGAGGCACGACCCAGAGCAGCGGGACCGGGGCGACGTCGGTCGTGGCGAACGAGGTCACGCCCAGCATCAGGCTGCTGGGGATGGCGGCGAGCACGAGCCAGGTGCCGATGGCGCGCGCGGCGGGGCGCGGCGCGAGCGAGGGCTGAGCGTTGGGGGTGTCGTGGGGCCTGGCTTTTCCGAACAGCACGTGGGCGCCGGAGCCGATCAGAAGGCCAGCGAGCACGAGGAAGCCGATCGACCACCAGCGAGCCTGGGTGCCCAGGGGCAGGTTGGGTTCGATGAGGAACGGATAGGACAGCAGCGCGAGCAGGCTGCCGGCGTTGCTGGCGGCGTACAGGAAGTACGGGTCGGAGGCGTGCTTGTGCTGCGAGCCGCCGAGCCAGCCTTGCACCAGCGGCGCCGTTGCCGAGGTGACCATGAACGGCGCGCCGAGCGTGCGCGCTAGCTGGCCGAGCAGCCACAGCACGGGAAAGGCTTGCGAGGCGTCGGGCGTGGAGGCCGGGGGCTTCAGGGGCAAGAGCGCCCAGGCGCCGGCCAGGGCCAGCGCGTGGATGATCGGCTGCACGCGTCGCGGCACGAACGCGACGAGCACGTGCGCGTACGCGTAGCCGGCGAGCAGTGCTGCCTGGAAGAACAGCACGCAGGTGACCCACACGGCCGGGGCGCCGCCCAGGATCGGAAGAAGCTGCCGTCCTGCCAGCGGTTCGACGACGAAGAGAAGCGCGGCCCCGACGAAGGTTGTGAGTGCGTACCAGAGGATGAGCATCGCGCTTGTTGGGTCGAGCGACGGTGTATCACACGCGGACGCGATTGGGGGCGCAGGGCGTGCGATTCGTCGGATGACCGCCTGTGAGGTCAGGACGGAGCAGCGCTACTGCGCGGCTTCGAACGCGTGGAAGCGCTGCTCGAGCTCCCACTGCAGCTTGGCGCGCTCGCTGGTGGCGAGGAACGCGGCGCAGGCCGCGGGCGGCGGGTCCTGGCCGAGGTAGCCGGTGGTGTCCGGGTCACAGTCGGGCACCGCCGTGTCCGGTGACTGCCACAACGACGCGCCGGGCACGAAGGCGTGCTCGAGGCTGTCGCGCGCCATCCGCTTGAGCTGCAGGTAGCCGAGTTGCTGGTCCTGCACCGCACGCAGCTCCTCGCCGGCCATGCTCGATCGCGACACGGCCTGGTCGTCGGTGGCCAGCGCAACCGGCACGCCGTAGCCGATGAAGTCGCCGAGCGGATGGTGCGAGCCGCTGACCTCGAGGATCTGCGCGTTGCTGCTCAGGCAGATCTCGACCAGCACGTTGTTTTGCTTGAGCTGTTGCAGAAGGCCTTGCGGGTCGCTCTCCTGAAGCGCGTCGACGCCATGGCCGATGCGCTCGGCGTGGGCGATCTGCACGGCCTTGCGCACGTGGTCGATCGTGCCGATGTCGTAGCTCGACGGCATGTACGCGGCCGCAAGCTCTCCGGCGTGAAGGCTCACGTGCAGCGGGCTGAGGTTGGTCACGCGGTAGGTCGAATACAGGAAGCCGAGCATCGCCATCTCGACGTCGTACCTGGACAGGGCGCCGGTGTTGTCCTCGGGGCCGACCAGGTTGAGGGCGACGAGGCGCGGGTCCTGGATGGCGGCTTCGTAGGAGGCGACCATCTGGGCGAAGACGCCGGGCGTGGCGCCGCTGCGGGAGATGTAGGTCATGTAGCGCGTGGAGACCGAGCAGCCGGGCATCGGCTGGGCACTGTCACAGCCGAGGATCTGGCGCGCCTGGGTCTCGCTCTGGCTGACATCCGTGAGCACCGCCTGCACCGCGCCGGCCAGGCCCGAAGACGCCTCGAGCTCGCCGTAGAACGTGGGCAGATCGGCGGCGGTCAGGCTGGCCGAGTCGTGGTGCGCCGACCACTCGTTCTGGCCGAGTGTCTGGGCGGTCGAGTTGGAGGTGAGCATGAGCTCGATGTACAGCTCGTTCTCCGAGGCCGCGCGCTGCATCACGTCGGCCAGCATCTTGCCGTGATGGGTGCCTGAGATGGCGCCGTACTTGCCGAACGTCGCGAAGAAGTGATCGTGCCCGCTCTGGGTGGCCGACGGCACGAAGCCCTCCATCGACCACGCGCCGATCACCTTGTCGTAGAGGGCATCGCCCGGGTTGGGGATGGGCTGCGTGGTCGAGCTGCCGCAGCTGGTTCCGAGCGACAGCGACGAGCTCACGATGCAGTAGCCGCCTTCGGTCTGGGCCCAGTCGAGCATGGTCTCGGCGTATACGGCGCCGGAAAGGTGGTGATGAAGATCGCCGCCCTTGGGCATGTCGCGCAGGAACGCCGTGAGCTGCGATTCGTCGTCCTCGATGAGCCCGAGCCGGTCTGCCGTTCGCGCCTCTGCTTCGTGCGCGCACTGCGCCGGTGTGCCGGTGCAGCCCGCATCAGGATCTGCATCGCCCCCCGAGTCCGGGGCGGAGCCGTCGGGTCCCGCCTCTTGCGCGTCGTTCGCTTGCGCGTCCTGCAGGGCGTCTTGCCCCGCGTCGGCAGCGTCATTCGGCTCGGGCTGCGCGTCTGTCGACGAGTCGGCGTCGTTCGAGGTAGACGGCGCACCGCTGGCGCCATCGCTACCGCCGCAAGCCTGAATGCCTAAGAGGGAGAGAACGACAGCAAGGCCGAAGCCGATCGAAGAACGCATGGGGGCTGGGGGGCATAGTCGATTCGGGCTGAGCCGTACAGCCGGTTGCGGCGCTGGGGGAGGCGCGCGGGCAGGAGGGCAGGAGGTAGATTCACGTTTCTCCGACCTGTGCGGCGCGCTAACCTACGGGGTTCGCGAAATGCTTTCCCGCACGCACATGCCGACAGGAGGTCTGCCGTGAGATCGTCTCGCCATGTTCCCTGTGCTCTTGCTGCGTTGATGGCTGTGGTCGTGGCGGGTTGCGGAAGCAGCTCGAGCGGCGACGCTCTGTTTGGCGGGAACACGCCTGCGGCGACGGGCGGCGGGGGAGCCGGCGGCTCGGGTGCAACGGGCGGCTCGGGTGGAACCAACGCGACCGGCGGCGCCGGGGGCACGGGCGGCACGGCCGGCATGGGTGGGATC
>JAJZQG010000076.1 GCA_021847645.1 Myxococcales bacterium | reverse complement strand
TGCCCTTCGTTTCCCCGCCGAGCTTCGCTGGCGTTCCGTGTTCGCGTTCCTGTTGCTTGTTCCTAGCTGCTAGTTTTCCGGAAGGCTTTTCGGATGGGGTCGAGCTAAGCTCCCCGGCCGTCTCCTTCGGAGGAACAGCTCTTGTCCACACGCAACTTCATCGAGCATTGGAAGCGTACCCACTACTGCGGCGACCTCAGGGCGTCGGACATCGGCCGGCAGGTCGTGCTGTTCGGCTGGGTGGATAACCGCCGCGACCACGGCGGCTGCGTGTTCATCGACCTGCGAGACCGCGAAGGCCTCGCCCAGGTCGTCTTCGACCCGTCGTTCGAGCCGGGCTCGCAGATCGAGTCCACGCCCGAGGAAATCGCCCAGGCCCACGCGTTCGCCGAGCAGGCCCGCCCGGAGTGGGCCATCGCCATCCGTGGGCTGGTGGTCTCGCGCGGCGACAACGCGAACCCCAAGATGCCCACAGGCGAAGTGGAGATCCACGTCGTCCAGGCCGAAGTCTTCAACCGATCCGCGACCCCGCCCTTCGAAATCCGAGACGACCTCGACACGCGCGAGGACCTGCGCCTGCAATACCGCTACCTCGACCTGCGTCGCAGTGCCATGCAGCGCACCTTCCGCCTGCGCCACCTGATGAACCAGGTCGGCCGCACCTACCTGGCGAGCCAAGGCTGTCTCGAGCTCGAGACGCCCTTCATGGTCAAGTACACGCCCGGCGGCGCCCGCAACTTCCTGGTCCCCTCGCGCCACGCCCCCGGCAAGTTCTACGCCCTGGCCGAGAGCCCCCAGCTGTTCAAGCAACTGTTCATGGTCGCCGGCTTCGATCGCTACTTCCAGATCGTCAAGTGCTTCCGCGACGAGGACTTCCGGCTCGACCGCCAGCCCGAGTTCACCCAAATGGACATCGAGCTGTCCTTCGTGAACCAGGACGACATCTTCGCCCTCGTCGAGGGCCTGATGTTCCGCCTGGTCAAGGAGACCACCGGCGTCGACCTCAAGGACAAGTACCCGGACGAACACTTTCCCCGGATGAAGTTCGACGAGTCGATGACCCGGTTCGGCAACGACAAGCCGGACCTGCGCTTCGGCATGGAGCACGTGGACCTGACCGACCTGATCATCCAGCACGCGGGCGGCGGGGTGCCGCTGTTCGCGGACCTGGCGCGGCGCTTCGCCGACGGCACGCTTCGCACGGACATCCGGCCGGAGATCGTCAAGGGCATGCGAGTTCCGGCGAGCGCTGGGCTGTCGCGTACGGAAGCCGACAAGCTCGAGGCAGTGGCGAAGTCGATGGGCGCCAAGGGCCTGGGCCGAGCCAAGGTCACGGCGGACGGGTCGTGGACCCAGTCGCCGTTTGCCAAGACGATCACACCCGAGCTGCGCAAGGACATCAACGCGGCCCTGGGCGCGCAGGACGGCGACCTGCTGCTGTTCCAGTTCGGCAAGACGGCACAGGTTCATACGGTGCTGGCGAACCTGCGGCTGCACCTGGGCAAGAAGCTCGGGCTCATTCCGGAGTCGGGCCACGGCGGCAAGCTCGAGTTCCTGTGGGTCGTCGATCCTCCGATGTTCGAGTACGACGAGGAGCAGAAGCGTTGGGTGGCCGCCCACCACGCGTTCACGCGTCCGCACGACGAGCACGTGCCGTATCTGGAGGACGATCCGGCGCGGGTGCAGTGCTACCGCTACGACCTGGTGCTCAACGGCTTCGAGATTGGCGGAGGATCGGTGCGCCTGCACGATCCCGAGGTGCAAAAGAAGGTCTTCCGCACCCTGGGCATCGGCGACGAGGAAGCCCGGCAGAAGTTCGGCTTCCTGCTCGACGCGCTCCGTCACGGCGCACCGCCCCACGGCGGCATCGCCCTGGGTTGGGACCGCATCGCCATGCTCGTGTCCAATGCCGAGAGCCTGCGCGACGTGATCCCGTTCCCCAAGACCCAGAAGGGAACCGACCCGATGACCGACGCTCCTTCGAGCGTGGCGCCCGCGCAGCTGGCAGACTTGCACATCCAGGTCATCGAGACCTGACCGCAAGGGCCATGCGCAACAGCACGCCGCCTCCAGCTCGCGACCGCGCCGCCGAGCACGGCGAGAAGGTCGTCTTCTCGCCTCGCGATCTGGAGTTCGAGCTCAACGTCACCAAGGCGATCCTGCGCTCGCTGGACGTGGACCAGATCCTGTACGTGGTGCTGTCGGGCATCACGGCAGGGGAAGGGTTGGGCTTCAACCGCGGGCTGTTCATGCTGGCCGACGAGGGCCAGCGCACGCTGCGCATGAGCATGGGCATCGGGCCGACGGACGAGCAGGACGCGCACCGGATCTGGGAGGACATGAAGGCCAAGGACCTGACCCTTGGCGCGTTGCTGTCCGAGTACGACTCGGACAAGAGCGACCCGAACGCGCACCACCTCACGCGACACCTGGCCGATCTGTCGGTGCCGCTCGATCGCCTCGGCGAGATGGCGCACGCGCATGTCTCGCCGCGGTCCGCTGGCGAAGCTCCCCTGGAGCCGATGCTCGCGCACTGCCTGCTCGAGCGAAGCCCGCTTTCCTCCAGATCGCTCGTGCTGACCTGGTGGCCGCCCAACGGATCGTCCGAACCGTTCCGGCTGCGCAACTGGTGGATGGTGCCGCTGCTGACGCCCGACCGCGTGGTGGGCATGCTCGTGGCCGACGATGCGTTCAGCGAGCGCGAGGTGTCGTCGGCGGACAAGCACCTGCTGCTGGCCCTGGCGAACCTGGCCGCGATCGCGGTGGAGAAGGGCTACCTGTTCAGCCAGATGAGGCGCTTCGCCGAGGTCGACGGCTTGACCGGCCTGGCCAACCGGCGCGTCTACGATCAGGAGCTGTCGCGGATGCTCCGAGCGGCACGGCGCACCGGAAGGCCCGTGTCGCTCGTGCTGATCGACGTCGATCACTTCAAGCAGTACAACGATCGCTACGGGCACCTGGCGGGCGACGACGTGCTTCGACAGGTGGCCGCTGCGCTGCGCCGGCAGGCGCGACGAACGGATCTGATCGCGCGATACGGCGGCGAGGAGTTCACCGTCGTGCTGCCGGACACGACGCTCGATCAGGCGACGGCGGTCGCGGACAAGCTCATCGGCGCGGTGCGATCGACGCAGGAAGCACTCGGCGCGCGCCAGGGAGTGACGGCGTCGGCGGGCGTGGCGTGTTCCCTCGCCGGACAGCTCGACGACAAGCAGCTGTTCGCGGCCGCGGACAGGGCGGTGTACGAGGCGAAGCGCAAGGGCCGCGATCGCGTGGAGGTCACGGCGAACGGATGAGCGCGGCGCTCAGGGCTGCTTGGCGACGTTGAGCAGCGCCGTTTGCAGCGTGGAGATCTCGGACGAGGTGAGTCCGTCGCCGCTCACCGTGCCGGCCACGGTGCGCTGGATGTTGAGCATGTTGAAGAAGGCCGTGTCGCCAAGCTGCGCGGCCTGCACCATGGCTGCCGGGATGGTGAAGGTGCCCTTGTCGGCCGTGCGGCAGGTGACCGTGGCGCCGGCGCCGCTCATGGATGCGCCGGTCAGCGTGATGACGACCTCCGCGCCCGGATCGCTTCCCGACCACGCGAGCACCAGATCCTGGCTCACGCTGGCCTGGATGCCGGACATGCCGGACGGCAGCGTGACCATCGCGGGCTGGGTGAGCTGCATCTGCGGGCCGAGACGCACCTGACCGGTGAACGCCCCCAGCTTCTGCGACGAGTCACCGTTGCCCTGGAACGAGTAGGTCGTGCCGAACGCGAGCTCGGAGGCGTCGATCGAGCCGTCTCCGCCCGGGGTCGTGTAGGCGCCTTTCTGCCCGCTGTTGTAGGTCAGGGTCTTGGGACCGGACGCGAAGCCGGTGACCGTGAACGGTCCCACGTTGAGCGGCGTGCGCGGCGTCGCGCAATGGTTGCTGTTGGGGATCGCGCTGCCGTTGGCGTCGGTCTCGGGCACGCACTGCTGCTCGGCGGCGCAATCCTGCTGGCCGGTGCAGCTCGGCGTGTACTCGGTGGTGGTGACCTGGCAGGTCTCCATGGGCACCTGCGGAGTCTGCGCGGCCGGCGCCACGTCTTCCCTGCCCGTGATGGTGAACGCGCCTCCCGCGAACGCCTTCGACTCGCCCATCAGCAGCGCGACGCCGATCGAAAACGACATTCTCAGGCCAGGGTTCTGCGGGTCGAACGTCGATGCGCCGCCCGAGCCCCCCGCGGCACCACCCGATCCACCGGTTCCCCCACCGGCGCCCGCGGTGCCTCCCGGGCTGGTCCCACCGTCGGACGAGCCGCATCCGGCGGTGAGCGTCAACGCCACAACTGCCACCCAAGCAACCGAGCCGCGCAGCATCATGTGCACCTTCCTCACGCAAGAAACGGGCGCCCAAGATAGCACAGGACGAACGCCGGATGCCTGCCGTGGCAGGCTCGAACGCTCATCCCAGGATCTTGATGTGGCAGTCGTGCTCGTGCCACGAGGGCGAGTCGCGCACGATCTGGTAGACCACTTCGGCGGGGTCGCCGACCACGTCGTCCTTCTCGAAGGCGACGATGTGCAGGCGGTCGAAGCGCATGCGAAGCTCGCAGCGAAAGCCGTGCTCCTCGAGCGCGGAGGCGAGGTTCTTCTGCCTCTTGGCCGTGGCGTAGTGCGGGTCGATGGTCACGACACCCTTCATGGCGCTCCTATCGATAGCAGGGCGGACACGTGGGGCGCCAGCACATCGGTGCGCAGGTCGGCAGAGCGCTTGGCGTGCTGCGGCTCAATCGCCGGCAGCCGGCAACGGCGCACGCTCGAGCCCCTCGCTCGCTGCGAGCAAGCCGAGGTCGAGCAGGGATGCATGCGCGGACCGCGTCACGATGACGTGATCGACCAGGGGAAGCCCGATGCACGCGGCCGCGCGGGCGACGGCGTGGGTGAGCTGAAGATCGTGTCGGCTCGGTGCCGGATCGCCGCCCGGGTGGTTGTGCGCGAGCACGAACGAGCACGCACCGAGCGACAAGGCCGACCGAAGCACGTCGCGCGCGAGCACCGCGCAGCCGTGGCGACCACCTTCCGCCAGGCGCCGCATCCCGACCGGACGACTCGAAGCGTCTAGCGCGAGGATCCACAGCTGCTCGTGGTCGAGCAACCGGAGCCGCGGGCCGAGCGCGCGCGCCACGTCGGCGGAGCATTGGATCCGCGCAGGCGGGATCACCTCGCGCTCGCAGCACCGGATGCCCAGCTCCAGGCCGGCCGCTAGCACCTCGGACAGGGCACGGTCCGCGTCACACCGCTCGAACAGGTCATGGGGCGTGGCGCCTGCGAAGCAAGCCAGGTCCTGCACACCGGACAGCACCTTGTGGGCACGAGACAGCGGATCGGGATCGGCGGTGACCACCGCGATGATCTGCGCGAGCAGCTGTGCGTCGGATCGCGCGTCGAGCGCAACCAGGGAGCGCAGCGCGCGCTTGCGTGGGGTTCGGCTGGGCATGCCGGTGCACGGAGCAACCGTCGGGCCAACGCGACGCAAGGAAAAATACCGACCCGGCTGCTCTCGCCGAGGTGGCGGCCGCCACCGCCGCGCGCCGTTTCGCAGGCCTGATTCCCTCATATTCCTTGGGCGAAACCCTGCATGTGGCGATCCGCCACCGATTGCGGCGACCGCCACCCGTCCGTTGACGATCCGGTGCGCCGATCTCAAGTTCTACGGCGTTCAAGCCACCGAAATCCCATGAGCAGCTCTTTCTCCATCACTCTCGAATCTGAAGTCCGCCGCACGCGGTGGTCCTCCATCGACCTGCTGGGTCGCGAGGGAGTTCGCCGCGACAACGAGGACGACGACGCGCTGTTCTATCGTTCCGTGCACAAGCGGCCGTTCTTTGGCGACGCCACGGACAGGGCCATCCGCCTACACCACGCGCGCCTGATCCCGGCGCAGGCGGGCCGCGTGCTCGACCTGATGTCGAGCCTCGAGTCGCACCTGGCGCCGCAGCCCGGGCGCGAGGTCATCGGGCTCGGCCTCAACGCCGAGGAGATGGCGCGCAACCTGGAGCTTTCTTCCGCAATCGTCCACGACCTCAACCGCACCTCGCGGCTGCCGTTCGACGACGGTGCGTTCGACGCGGTCGTGTGTGCGGGGGCCATCGGTCTTGTGACCGACCCGCTCGAGCTGATGCGCGAGACCGCACGCGTGCTGCGGCCTGGCGGCGTGTTCGTCGTGAGCTTCACCGATCGCATGATCCAACCCAAGTGCATCCACGCCTGGCGCGACAACGACAACGAGGGGCGCATCGTCCTGGCCACGGCGTACTTCTCGTTCTCGGGCGCGTTCCTTCGCCCGCAAGTCGAGCTCGAGGAGCTGAACGCCCCTGGCTGCGTCGTCGGCGGGCCCGGCGCCAAGATCGGCGACGAGCAGCTGACGGTCGTCTGGGGATACCGCCCGCCAGCACCGAACGCTGTGCAGCCGCGTCCCGATCCGCTCGAGCGCCTGACCGTGCCCAGCGACCGCCACTGTCCTTGGTGCGGAGAGCGCATGGTGATGTGGCAGCCGCCAGACACGCCATGGGAGATGGACTACGGCGTCGAGCTCCTGTACGTCTGTTTCCACGACGAATGCCCGTACTTCACGCGCGGCGCCGCGTGGTGCCGGCGCAACGGCATGCGTTGCTCGTCGTACCGTCACTCGCGCAACCCGGCGACTGGCACGGAAGGCCCGCTGCCCGTGCCCACACGCTGGGCGCTGCGCGCGGGCATCGTGGACGAGAACTGAGAGCGCGGCGGTCCCCGCGGGGACCGTGGAATCAAGGCGACCCGCCGCGACTCGGCCAACGCGGGCGACCAAGACCGCCTAGGAGCCTGTCGGGGAAAAGATCAACGCAGAGGTGCGGAGGCGCGGAGGCGCAGGGGCTCAAAGGCCGGGAGAGCGATCGCGAGCCCATGCGGGGAGGCGTCGCCCGGCCGCGTAGGGCTGGCGCCTCGGTTCAGAGCCGGGCGCAGGGCACGAGCCGAGCGAATTACGCGACGGCCATCGCAGGTTGCGCAAGTCCGAGTCCACTTCGGAAGAGCTTGAGCAGATTGTGCATGGCGCAGACCAAGTCCCACTCGTCGCCGGCGTTGTCGGCTCCGCGCACGGAGAATCGCCGAAAGCCCATCGCTTCCTTGATCTGGCCGAACACAGGCTCGACCATGGCTTTGCGCATTCGATAGACGTCTTTGCCTTCAGGCGTCGACAGCTTGTTTCGCATCTGCTGCGCTGCGGACGCGGCTGGGTTTGCGGGCGAGCTCTGCGGTTGAGCTTGCCCGTGTTTCTGCCGCTCCGGCGGCACGTACAGGTCGATCCCTTCCAGGCGCTGGTCGTCGATGGCTTCAGCGCTCGTAGCTCATCGCCTTGTGCTTGGAAGCGTTCGCGGTGACCTTGGTACCATCGAGCGAGACGACCGCTTGTCCGCGCAATACGCATAGAGCAGCAGCGCGACCATCATCACGGGGTGAAAGCCCGCGCGGCCGCGAGAGTCCTTCGCCTCGCAGGTCGCGGTGATGTCCGACAGGTCCAGCTCCGAGACCAGCCGCTTCGGCGAATCGAGGAAGTGACGACTTTTTCGGACTGCCCGCTTGGTTCGCGCGAAAGAACGCGTCGAGCATCGACAGCTCGCGCCCTGAGCCGCGCGGAGACGAGGGAACGAATCGCCCATCGCCGTACGCGCTTGCGCGCAGCTGCCGGTCGCCTCATCCAATCTTGCTCGTTGGCCAACCCGTCGTTTGGAGGCCCCTGAGGTCCGGAGCCCCAAGCAGCGCGGGGGCGGGACCCACCCGAGGCCTACCGGCTACGGCCGGCCAGCGGCGGCGTCGTCGTCGACCGGCAAGCCCACGATGCGCATCCACCGCAGCGCGTTTACGCTGCGCACGAGCCCCTCGCGCAAACGATAGTCGAACGACATCTTGTCGCCATCGACCTGCTCCTGGAAGTGCACCGTGCGCACCTTGCCTTGCTCGAGCTGGGAAAGATCGGCCAGGGCCAGATCGTGGGTCGATACGGCACCGATGCTGCCGGCGCGCAGCAGGGCGCGGATGATCGATCGCGCACCGAGATGACGCTCGCGCGAGTTGGTGCCGTGCAGGATCTCGTCGAGCAGGAACAGCACCGGGCGAGCCCCGCCGGCCGCGTCGACCACGCCCTTGATCTTGAGGATCTCGGCGTAGAAGCGCGAGACGCCGTCGCGCACCGAATCGCTGATGCGCATGCTGGTGCGCACGGCGCACACCGACATGCGAAGGCTGCGCGCGCAGACCGGAGCACCCGCCAGCGCGAGCACCGCCGCGGCGCCGATCGATCGAAGAAGCGTGCTCTTGCCCGACATGTTCGAGCCGGTCACCAGCAGCGCAAAGCCCGGAGCCGGCAGGCTCACGTCGTTGACCACCAGTCGCTGCGGGTCGAGCAGCGGGTGGCCCAGGCCGACCGCCTCGAAGTGAAGCGCCTGGGTGTCCACATCGGGCCACGCATAGTCCGGGTGCTCGAAGGCGAAGGTGGCCAGCGAGCTGCAGGCCTCGAAGTCGGCGAGGGCGTCGAGCCAATTGCGCGCATGAGGCCCGACGCGCTGCTGCCAGCGTTCCAGGGCCGCGACGCAGTGCAGGTCCCACAGCAGGATCGGGCCCATGACCGCGCGAAAGGCGCCGTTCTCCCGCGCCTCGAGGGTCGAAACGATGCGCGCGAGCCTTGCGATCTCGGTGGATGCGGTGACGCCCGAAGCGCGCAGGCGCTGCTGCAAGCTCTTCAGCGCCTCGGCCTGGAAGGCTTTGGACTCGACGACGACCAAGATGCGGGCGAACCGTTCCAGGTCGCCCGATCGCTGGGAAGCTGCGTTGATCGCGGGGTTCAGGCGCGGTCCGAGGCGCGCGACCAGCGTCATGCTCGCGATGAACGCGATGGCGAATCCCCAGATCAGGTGCGGGTGCCGCGTGGAGCCCGCTGCCATCGCCACCGTGAGCACGGGCAGCAGCCACATGATCGCGACAAGCCCTTGGCCCGGTGAAAACGATCGGGCACCGGACGCCCACGCCACGAACGGCTCCGGGTCCGGCGACGCCTCGGCAACACCTGCGCCCGCGACGGCGAGGTCCTCGCGCAGGGCGTGGTGGTGCGCGAGCTCCTTCACGGCTTCCTGCCGTTGACGGACCGTGGCAGCGTCGGCCGGCTCGCACAGCCAGCCGGCGATACGCGCCTCGCCGAGCTGCGTGCGGGCGTCGTTGAGCAGTTGGAACAGGGATCCCGGGCCGAACAGGTCCAGGTCGAGCGCATAGGGGTGCGCATCCTGGTGGAAGGACTTGCCGTTCTGCGGGAACGAGGGCCAACGTCCCTCGAGCCGATCGATCGCGCGCTTCGCGTGGTCGTACGCCGCTTGCGCCCGCTGGCGGCGTTCGGCCAGTCGTCCGTGCACCACGACGAGCACGACGAAAGCGAGAGCACATGCACCGACCAGAGCCCAGCCCGCGGGCCCGAAGGGCACCCAGATCCGAGCCAGCGAGGGCACCACGGCACCGAGTAACGTGACGAGCCGCGCCCAGGCCACGACGTCGTAGCGGGCGCCGATCGCACGCAGCTCGTCCGACAACGCAACGTGCCGCTGGTCGTAGTGTTCGCGCGCGCTGGACATGAGGTGCGGTTGGTAGCATCGCGGGCGTGCGAGCGCCACGGTGCCGGCCGATCCGGCGAGACCCGCACGGGCTGCTCAGCGCACGACCACGGCGCTGCCGAACTTGCGCGGATCGGCGCCGGCCTCCATGCGCGCGTCACCGCGCACGCCCACCGCCTGCACCGCGGCCGGATAGACCAGCGGCGCGATCTGCTCGCCCTGCGCTTGCAGCTGAGCGAGATCGGCCGCGCCGAGCCACGACGGCTCGATCATCAGCCGCCCGCTCGTCATCTCGACACCGAACCGCGGCGCGGACACGGCACGCTGCGCGCTCGCGTCGAACACGCTCATCCGTAGCAGCACCTGCGTGACGTTCGTCGGGATCAGCGTGCCCCCCGACCCGCCCAGCGCCAGCACCGGATGGCCGTCCTGCACCACGATCACCGGCGTCATGCTCGAGACGGGCCGCGCGCCGGCACGCGGGGCGTTGGGCCCGCCATCGGAAAGACCGAACGCGCGCGCCGTGGCCGGAGGCGTGAAGTCGTCGAGCTCGTCGTTGAGCAGCACGCCCGATTCGGGCGCGACGATGCGTGCGCCGAACGCGTCGTTCACCGTCGAGGTCAGCGACACCACGTTGCGATCGCGATCCACCACGACCATGTGCATGGTGCCGTGCTCGGGCTGCAGGAACGAGGGCGGAGAGTGGGTGCCGCCGTGGGCGATCGACGCGCGGCGCGGGCCCAGGTGAGCCTCGGACAGCAGGTCGTTGATCGGCACCTGCACGAACGCCGGGTCGCCGAAGAACCGCATGCGATCGGCGATGGCACCGCGGAAGCCCTCCGCCAGCAAGTGCACGTACGCGGCAGAGTCGGCGCCGAGGGAAGCCAGGCGGGCACGATCGTCGAGCAGCAGCGTCTGAGCAACGAGCAGCCCGCCCGCCGAGGGAGCCGGCATGGTGAACACGTCGCGCCGATCGAAGGTCACGTGCAACGGCTCCCTGTCGATCACCCGGTAGGCGGCGAGGTCGGCCTGGTCGAGCGAGCCGCCATAGTCGTGCACGGAGCGCGCGATCTCGGCTGCCACGGGACCGGAATAGAACGCGGACGGCCCGGTCGTCGCGATGGCCTCGAGTGTGCGCGCGAGCTGGGGGTTGCGCAGGCGCGCACCGGCGTCGATCGGAGCACCGCGACGGAAGAACCGATCTGCGAGCGCGAGGCTCATCTGCAGCTTCGTACGGTTGCTGCGGAGCAAAGCGGCCATGTGCCGCTCGATCGCGAAGCCGTCGCGGGCCGCGCGAATCGCGGCCGCGGCGTCCTGCCGCAAGGTGCGACGGCCCCAGCGCTTGTGCAGCTCGACGAGCCCGGCTACCTCGCCCGGCACGCCCACCAGCACGCCGCGCCTCATCTCGTCGACGGGGCGCGTGTCCAGGGCCCGAGGGTCGATGCCGCCGGGAGCCGTCTCGCGGAAGTCCAGGGCGGTCGCCCGGCGCGTGGACGCGTCCCACACCAAGGCGAAGCCGCCGCCGCCGATGCCGCTGGAGACGGGGTTGACCACACCCATGACCAGGCACGCGGTGATGACCGCATCCGCGGCGCTTCCGCCGGCGCGCAACGTGTCGATCGCAGCGCGCGTGGCGGCGTTCGTCTCGGTGGCTACCGCGAAAGAATCCGCGGCGCCCGCGGGCTGCCCTGCGCTTCCCTGCGCCGGCACCAGGGGGCCGACCAGCGCGCAGGCCGCCAGCGCAAGCATCCCCCAGGCCCCTCTTCGCATCGAACGAAGCAGTCTCATGCAACGCATATGGTGCCACATCCGGCGCCGACAACCGCGCCCATGCAGCCAAATCCCCTCCCCGCGCACGGGGCGGACGGCTAGGGTGGGGGCCCCTGCATCGAAGGATCGCCCATGCGCTTCGTCTACGTGATGGATCCCCTCGAGAAGATGATCCCCGACAAGGACACGACCTTCGCGTTCCTTCGGGCGGCACAGCGACGAGGCCACGAGAACCTGCACTGCCTGCTGCGAGACCTGTCGGTCGACGGCGGCCGCGCGTACGCGACCACGCGGGTCGCGACCATCGCGGATCAGGAGCCCTTCGCGCGCTACGGGCGCGAGCAGGAGGTCGCTCTCGACGAGGTCGACGCGATCCTCATCCGCAAGGATCCGCCGTTCGACGCGGCCTACCAGTACGCCACGCAGCTGCTCGACCTGGTGCGATCTTCGACCTTCATCGTGAACGACCCGCGCGCGCTGCGGGACGCCAACGAGAAGCTCTACGCGCTGCATTTCCCCGAGGTCACTCCGCGAACCTACGTGACCGCGAACCGCGCCCGCGTGCGCTCGTTCGTCGACGCCGTGGGCGGCAGGGCGGTCATCAAGCCGTTGGATCAAGCCGGCGGCATGGGCGTGCTCATGCTCGGCTCGCGGGACCTGAACACGCCGTCGATCATCGACCTGCTCACGGCCGAAGGGACGCGCCCCGTGATGGTTCAGGAGTTCCTTCCCGCTGTCACCGAGGGTGACAAGCGCATCCTGCTCTTGGACGGCAAGGCGCTGGGAGCGATCCTGCGGGTTCCCAGGAAGGACGATCTGCGGGCGAACATCCACGTGGGCGGGCGCGTGGAGGCTTGCACCTTGACGCCCGCCGAACAGCAGGTCGTGGCGCACATCGGCCCGCGGCTGCGCGCGGCAGGGCTCTACTTCGTGGGCCTGGACGTGATCGGCGAGAAGGTCACCGAGATCAACGTGACCAGTCCCACCGGCATCCAGGAGCTCGGGCGCCTGAGCGGCACCTCGCCCGAAGACGACGTGATCGCCTGGCTCGAGGAGCAGGTGCGAACATTCGGCAAGCGGCGTTGAACCGCTAGACCGCCGGCACGATGAAGCTCATCAGTGTCCGTGCCAGCAGCGACCGGTGCGCCACGAAGAAGTGATCGGCGCCGTCGATGACGTGCAGGGTCGCGCCGATGCGCTCGGCCAGGCGGCGCGCGTCGGTGACCTCGACGAACTGGTCGTGGTCGCCCACCGCGATCTCGGCGTGGATGGGCCGCCATTCGCTCGCGTAGGCTTCGTAGTCGAGCAGGCGCACGGCCGGGGCGATCAGGGCGTAGCGCTCGATGTCCGGGTCTCTCCACGCGGCTCGCAGGCCGACCCAGGAGCCGAACGAGTAGCCGACCAGCGTGATGCGCGCGCGAGGCAGCGCGTGCTTGACGTGATCGACCGCGGCGATCGCGTCGAGCAGCTCTCCCCTGCCCTGGTCGTGCGTGCCCTCGGAGCCTTCGACCCCGCGGAAGTTGAAGCGCAAGGTCGCCGTGTCGTCCGCGCTCACCTCGGCAACCCTGCGGGCAAGCGTGAGGATGACGGCGTTGTGCATCGTGCCGCCGTACAGCGGGTGCGGGTGGCAGAACACCACGGCTCGTGTGGCGCGCGCGGGCAACCGCGCGAGGGCCTCGAGCTGCAGCCCGTCCTGGGTGCGCAGGGATAGAGGCTGCTCGCCCGCGAGCAGGCGCGGTGGCGGGCGCTCCGGAACGTCAGGTGGCGGAGGGAGCTGTTGCACGATGCGGTGTGGCGCGCGAGGCGCTCAGGTCTGGATGCCCGAGCAGCCGAGCAGGATGTCGAGCTTGCCGCTCTGGTCGTTCTGGACCATCGAGCAGGTCGACGGGCAGAAGACGATCTTCGAGGGGTTCGTGTTGTTGTCGTAGTACCAGCCCGGGTCGCTGCCGCACTGGCTCTGGTCGGTCTTGTGCGGGATGGTGACCGGGTCCGTGGCGTTGGTGGGCGTGAACTGCACCTGGACCAGGTTCGGGTTGATCGTGCCGGCTTCCGGCACCGGCATCTTGTACTCGCAGGCGAGCATGGAGCCGCGGATGGCGTTGAGCGCGTCGATGAAGCTCTGGGTGCCACCGGTCGCGTCGAACGGCGTGTTGGTGCCTCCCTGCTGCGCAATGGCGGTCAGCACGCCCATGGCCGAGCTGTCCGCGGCGATGGCGAAGGTCTTGATGGGCGGGCTACCGGTGGCGTACCCGGCTGCGATTTGCCCGATGCAGGCGTTGGCCTCGCAGGGGCAGCTGCCGCAGCACGGCTCGCCGTCGCTCGCGAAGACTGCCGCGACGATGTGGTCCGGCTCGGCGAGCTGGCGCGCGCGCGCACCCATGAGTAACCCGTTCAGGGCTTCCTGCGTCGGCGTGAAGCAACCGCTGGGGCTGCTCTGCCCGATCTTCTGCGACAAGGTCGGCTGAATGTTGGGCAGCACGCCCCAATCCACCTGCGGCTTGGCGTACCCGTTCCCGGAGCACTGCGCGTCGAATGGATTGCAGGAATCGTTCGCAGGGAAGAAGCTCAGCGCCACGTACAGACCGGCCGACTGCGAGTCGCTGAAGAACGCGTTGAGCGCCGAGGACTGTACTTCCCACTTGGTCGGCGAGGTGTAGTAGCTATCCATGCTGCCGGACCGGTCGACCATGAAGTACAGGTCGAGGGGCAGCTGCTCGGCCTTGGCGTGCTCCGCCGCGCAAGCGGAGTCCGAGTTGATCGTGCCGTCGCCGATCGAGGCCTCCAAGAACATGCCGCCCGAACCGCCGTTGCCGGCCGACGCATCGTTGGATCCGCCGCCCGAGCCACCCGAATTGCCGGCGCCGCTTCCGGGGCCGAAGGTGGTGCCGTCGTTCGACGATGCGCTGCAAGCAGCGATGCCGATGGCGAGCGCCGCGATGGACAGATCGGTCACGACGCGGGAAAGAAATCGCAAGGACATGGGCAGCCTCCGGGCAAGTCGGGAACGGGTCTTTGTACCATCGTCCCGTCGGTCGTGCATGGGGGAAAGGCAGCCGGCCGGTGCGGTCCGCCGACGGTGAGCCGGATGCTCGCGAGCGCCTCGAAGGGGAGAACGCAGACCGGGTCAGTCAGCGATCATGCGGCCCTTGTCGATCACGCGACGCACCCAGCCCTCGAGGGCGGACGGCGGCAGGGCGCCGATCTGGGTGTCGACCGCCTCGCCTTCCACGAAGCCGAGCAGCATGGGAATGCTGCGGACCTGGAACCGCGAGGCCACGCCGGGGTTCTCGTCGACGTTGAGCTTGGCGATGAGCACGTCGTGGGGCATCTGGCCGGCCAGCTTCTCGAGGGTTGGGCCGATCATGCGGCACGGGCCGCACCAGGGCGCCCAGAAGTCGACGATCACGGGCACCGGCGAGGTAGAGATGGTTTCGTCGAAGTTGGCGTCGGTCACGGTGATGGGGCCGCCGCCCAGGGGCAGGCGCGCGCCGCACTTGCCGCACTTGGGACGGTCCTTGAGCCGAGAGAGCGGCACGCGGTTGTTGGCGCCGCAGGAATCGCATTCAATCGTGGTCGTTCGCTGGTCCATGGTCGTCCTTGGCGCGGCGCGCTGACGCCGCCCGGATAGAAGGTATACGGCCGTAGGAGCCTAGAGGCACGGCGAGGATTCATCGTCGGACGTGCGATCAGGGCTTGGCAGGGGGCTCGGAGGGCGGTTCGGGGGGCGCGACTGACGGCGCGCTGGAGGCACCGGTGCTCGGCGCAGCTCCAGGCGGCGTCGACGCTTGGGCGGGCGGAGAAGACGGTGCGCCCGGTGCGGTCGAGCCGGCGGGCTCGTCGAGGAACTCCATGCCGAGCACGGCACCGTCGCGCTCGTCCTGCATCCAGACGACGCGGGCGGGACGCGGCGGAGCGTCTGGGTCCTCCGGATTGTAGCCGAGGACCTGGTAATCCTCGCCGAGGGAGACGTGCCCCTCGATCAACACGCGAATACCGCCGCGGCTGATGTTCAGGGCCCAGCCCTCGTACTCGAGATCGCCGGATCGCAGCACGATCTGCGCGGAGATCTCCCGGCGCGCTCCGCCCGTGCCACGACGTTGGGCGATGACTCCCTTGAGCCCGGTTGGGGGGGTGAGGCTGCGTCGATTTGCGGTCAAGACGAACTCCGTCGAAGTGAGTGCGGAGTAGCGGGCAGGTTCCGTCGGACCGAAGGGCAACGACCCCACGCGCAGGGCTCCGGAACGTGTGTGGCTTGGCACCAGCGGCGAGCGCAGTCAAGGCGCACCGCGTGTCGGGTTGCGTGGGACAAGCGCCAGGAGCACAATCCGTGCAATGCTTGCCCGCCCGGCAGTCCCAACGCTGGCGGGCGGCGAAGGCTTGCAGGATGAGCCGCCGATTCGAGGCCATGCGCGATCAAGAAACCGAAACAGCGCTCCGCGAAGTTGCCAGCCGCCTGGTCGAAGGCGGCTTCGAGGTCTACCAGACGGTGGGCAATCGAGTCGACGTAGCCGAGCGCGTGCGTGACAACCTGCTGATGGACGCCAACGTCAGCGTGCTGGTGCAAGGCAGCCTGCGGGTGCGCTTCGCCACGCGGGCCCAACGCTGTGACTTCCCGGCGTCGCACGAGACGCCTGAGGTGCTGTTCGCGCGCGCCCGGAGCCTCGCGACGCACGCGTCGTCCAACGGCTTCAGGGAGGTGGGCACCGAGGTGGTGCAACTGGCCGATCCGAGCGACAGCACGCGCGTGTTGGACACGTGGTACCTGGTGCTGTTCGACAAGGCCGCCGCCGATCTGCAGGAGATGGTGGCCGTGGTTCGCGACGCGATGTCGGTCGAGAAGGTCGTGCCGCGTTGAGGGGGCGAGCGGTCGCCATCCGTTCAGAGCGGCCCGTCCCAGCCAAGGCAAAGCCAGCACCGCATGGACCTTGGCGGTGGCGCGTGCTATGGCGCGGTGCTCTACAAGCCCGCTCCCGGCTCCTACGAGCTTGGGGTTCAGGTGAGGTCCCCGTCGTGACCGAGGCGCCGCCGCGCGCTTCGTTTGAAGGTAAGGCAGGTCCATGCTCGGCACAGGCAACAAGGGCGTCATGTCGATCGTCTACGGCGCGATCGTCTTCGCCATGCTCATGGTGTTCGTCATCCAGTTCCGTCCCCAGGGTGGCGAGCAGACCGGGTCGCTGACCCGGCAGTGCGCGGCCAACATCCGCGATCGGTGCATCGATCCCAAGGAGTTCTACGCGGCGCTGGGGCTGGTCGCACCGCGTGGAATGGACGATCAGCGGCTCAAGGCGCTGGGGATTCGGCGCCAGGTGCTCGACGGTCTGGTCGAGCGCACGCTGCTCGATCAGGACGCGGCGCGGCTGGGGGTGACGGTGACCGAGCGCGAGGTCAAGTCCGAGCTCGTGCGCGGTCGCTTCCACGTCTCGATGCCGGTCAAGAGCATCGGCCTGGCGTACCGGCTCGGCCTCAATGAGGAGATGGTGCGGACGATGCCCGTGTCCGATCCTCACACCGGCAAGTTCGACGACCGCGTGTTCCAGCGCACGATCCGCTCCATGACCAACCGCAGCCCGGAGAAGTTCGTGGAGATGCAGACCTCCGAGTTGCTGGCCGCGCGCATGCGCGCGCTGATCTCGTCGCGCGCGAACGTGAGCGACGACGAGGCGTTCGCCGCCTATGTGCGGGAGAAGTCCACGGCGACGCTGGACTACGTGACGTTGCGCCGTGCGTGGTTCGCCAAGCGGTACGTGGACACCTCGCCCCAGAAGGTCGAGGCGTGGGCGAAAGCCAACAAGGCCGAGGTCGACAAGAGCTGGGAGGAGCGCAAGGCCGCCTTTGCGCCGGGCTGCCGGCAGATCCGCCACATCGTAGTCGCCATCAAGAGCGAGAGCTCGCCTCTGCGAGGCCACACGCGGGAAGAAGCGCAGGACATCATCGAGAAGGCGCTGCAGCGCGTGCGGGGCGGAGAGGACTTCGCCAAGGTCGCCGAGGAAGTAAGCGAGGACCAGGCCAGCAAGGCCAAGGGTGGCGAGCTGGGGTGCAACGTGCGCGGCAAGTGGGCCAAGGAGCTCGAGGATGTCGTCTTCGCCATGAAGAAGCCGGGCGACGTGAGCGACATCGTCGAGACGCCCATGGGCTTCCACGTGGTCCAGCTCGAGGCGGTGATGCCGGACGACGCCAAGAAGGCGGAGCAAGCGGCGCGCGGGCTGGTGG
The DNA here is from genome assembly GCA_021847645.1 of Myxococcales bacterium. Classification (GTDB taxonomy): domain Bacteria; phylum Myxococcota_A; class Polyangia; order Polyangiales; family Polyangiaceae; genus JAJZQG01. The sequence goes on along the minus strand of JAJZQG010000076.1, from coordinate 16,750 downwards.
CCAAGGACCTGATGACGGCCTTCGAGACGGAGAACATGGTGACGTCGGCTGCCAAGCGGATTCGCGACGCGGTGACGGGTGGCAAGACGCTGGAGCAGGCGACCAAGGACGTGATCGCCGCGATGGATCAGGAGACAGGCTACGCCAAGCGCGCCGAAGCGGCCGCGAAGGCAGCGAAGGCCAAGGCGGGCGAGCCCAAGGAAGGCGAGAAGAAGGCTGGCGAGGCGTCCGACACCGAGGGTTCGGCGGACACCAGCGACGCAGACCTGCCCAAGGTCGAGACGACGCCGGCCTTCACGCCGGACGAAAGCCCGATTCCGGGGGTAGAAGCGGGCGTGAACGTGGCGGCCATCGCGTTCGCCATCCCCAAGGTCGGCGACCTGGCGCCGGATCTGATCAAGGTGGAGGGCGGCTACGTCGTTGCGCAGCTCAAGGAGAAGAAGGCCGCCACCCGCGAGGAATTCGCCAAGGATCGCGACTCGTACATCCAGCAGTTCATCCGGGTCAAAGCCCACGACATCCTGTTGGACTACGTGGCGCGCCTGCGCGAGAAGGCCGGAGCCGACGTCAAGATCAACGAGTTCTACGCCCGCGAGCCCAAGGACAAGGATGAGTAGGGACAAGCGCCCCGGCGCCTGGCCCGCACATCCGCACGCTTTGCTCCCCAGCCCGACGCCGGCCTTGCCGGCCAGCCCTTCCCGGCCGAGATAGTCTGTCGCATGACTCCAGCCCAATTGCAGGTCACACGCCATCGGCTCGCCAACGGGCTGAGCGTGATTTGTGTCCCCCAGCCCCTGCTGCACACCGCGTCCGTGTCGGTCTACATCCGCGTGGGCTCGCGCTTCGAGACCGCGGCGGACAACGGGCTGTCCCACCTGCTCGAGCACATGCTGTACCGCGGGACTCCGTCGTTCGCCACGGCGCACGATCAGGCGCTGGCGCTCGAGGAGCTCGGGGCCACGCTGTACGCGGCGACCCACACCGATCACGGCGTGATGGGGCTGGCCGTGCCGCCCGAGAACCTGGCGCCGGCGTTTCGCATCCTGGGCGAGGTCACCAGCTCACCGCGCTTCTCCGAGCTGGAGACCGAGCGCGGCATCATTCGCGAGGAGGTGCTCGAGTCGCTCAACGAGGACGGCCAGCAGGTCGATCCGGACAACCTGTCGCGCGCCTTGATCTTCGGCGATCATCCGCTCGGGTTCCCCATCACGGGCACGCTCGAAACCATCGGCGCATTTCGTCTGGAGGACCTGAAGCGTCACCACGCCAGGCACTACACGGGAGACAACCTCGTGGTGTGCTTTGCCGGAGCGATCGACACGCAGGCTTGTTTGGAGCAGACGCAGCAGCAGCTGGGCGGGCTGCCGAGGGGAACGCGCTGGCCGGTGCAGCCGGCGCTGCGCGAGCAGCGTGCGCCCCGGATGCAGTACGTGGAAAACCAGGGCAGCCAGACGGATCTGCGTCTGGCGTTTCGCGCGCCGGGCGAGCTCGATCCGCAGGAGCCGGCCGCCGAGGTGCTCGCGCGCCTGATCGACGACGGCATGGCCACCCGGCTGTACGCGAGGATCTGCGACGAGCTCGGGCTGTGCTACGACGTCTGGGCGGACTACGAGACATTCGAGGACGACGGGGTTCTCGATCTGGCGGCAGCCGTGCAGCATCCGCGGGCGTCGCGGGTGATGCAGGAGATGATCGGGGTGGTCAAGGGGCTGGCGTCGGAGGGGCCGACGGACCAGGAGCTGGCGCGGTGCAAGTCGCGGCACCGGTGGGAGATGCGCTCGCTGCTGGACGACGCGGAGGGGCTGTCGGACTTTCATGCGATCACGACGCTGGCCGGGATCAGCGACACGATCGAGGCGCGGGACGCGGAGATCGCGGGAGTGACGCGGGAGCAGGTGGTGGAGGTAGCGCGCAGGATCTTTCGGCCAGAGCACGTGAGCGCCGTGGCCGTGGGCGTGCTGAACCGTCAGGAGCGGCGCGCCCTCGAGCAGATCGTCGGATCGTTCTGAGCCGCCACGGCAACGCGCTTGCCCGGCCGGGGCAGCCGTCGTACACCAGCGGGCATGAAATGTCCGCGTGACGCCACGACGCTGCAACCGTTCATGGTCGAAGGCCGCATCGAGGTCGATCGGTGTTCGAGCTGCCGGGGCCTGTGGCTCGACAAGGGGGAGCTCGAGCAACTCCAGGAGACGATCGAGCGGGACCACGGCAACCTGACCGACGTGTTGAAGGACACGGTCGGGGCGAGCTTCGATCAGGTGCGTCAGGAGCGGCAAGGCCCGGCCCGGTGTCCGCGCTGCGACGCGGAGATGGAGACGCGTGAGTACGGCTACAACTCGCAGGTCATGATCGACGCGTGTCCGGAGGGCTGCGGGGTATGGCTGGACAACGGCGAGCTTGAAAGGCTCGAAGCGTTCTACGAGGCGGGGCGAGAGGAAATCACGATACCGCTGCGGTGGCGGGTGTGGGCAGGCGTGCTCTCGGCCTTCCACAAGGGCAAGAAGTCGACGAAGAGCTGAAGGCGTTCCGCGCGCGAGCGCGGGAGCAGCAGGCCGGCCAGGCAACGAGTGCTGCGTGATTGGGGGCTCCCGGCGCGGACGGTGCCGCGCCGGGAAGGCAGGCCGATAGTGCCGATGGCTACTGCGCCACGCAGGTGCCGTCGGGCTTCTGGCAGGTGTAGGTCTTGCCGTCGTTCGGGCAGCCGTAGACCGACGCGCCGGCAATGTCGCAGTCCGGATCCCAAGCGCCGCAGCCGCAGTCGCAGCCGTCGTAAGCCGCGTAGTAGGCCGCGTTGCAGGCGGTGTTGGTGGTGTCCCAGGTGCTCGGCAGGGTTACGGGCGTACGAACGTGCAGATCGAACTGGCCGCACGAGCCTGCGCCGGCCCCATCGACGACAACGTAGTAGGTGACCGCGGCGGCGGTGTTGTTCTGGATGGTGACCCTGTCACTGCCGTTCGCCGAGTCGTTGCCGACGATGCACGATGCACCTGTGAGATCGTCGCAGGAGCTGGTGACCCAGAGGGCGGTGTTGTAGCTGGGGGCTACGACGGCCTCGACGCTGGTATTGGCAGGGACCTGGAGCGTGTAGACGAGCTCCTTGCCGAGGGTGTCACCGCCGGTGCAGGACGTGCCGTGGGCTGCGGCGTTGTAGACGCTGGTCCCGGTGCAGGTGTCGGCGCTCTTCGTGATCTCGGTACCGGCGAATGCGCCGAGGTCGGTGGCCTGGCAGGTCCAGCCGGTGCAGGCGCTGGTGTTCAGAGTGCAGCTGGAGTTGCAGGAGATGTCGCCGCCGGTGAACCCGATCGACTGGCAGGTGCTGCCGCCCAGCTCGGTGCCGTCGCACTGCTCGTTGCCGTCGATCTTGCCGTTGCCACAGCCGACGTCGACCGTGGCCGAGGCGATGTGCAGGCACTTGCCGCCGTCCACAAACGTCGACACGTAGGTCTGGTTGGCCCAATCGATGGTCGCCTCCATGAGCGTGACATCAGTCAGGGCGATCTTGTAGCTGGAAGACGTGAGCGGAGGCGTGGACGAATCGATCTCCACGGAGCCGCCGGTCTGGAAGTACTCGCGAGCCGCCGTACCGGCGGTGGGGTCGATGTCTTCCTGGCCCAACACGCACTGCATGCACGTGGAGAAGTTGTCGTTGGGCGCGACGGCGAGGTCGATTGTGCCCGTGTCATCCGCATAGAACTGCAGCTGGATTTGGTCTTCGAGGCTGGCGTCACCCAGGGACGGGTTGGGGACACTTCCGAGGATCGTGATCGTACCATCGGCAGTCAGCACGGCCGTGTTGGTCAAAGTGATCTCGGTGGTCGTTGCGCAGGTGAGCGCGCCCGCGGAGCCGCCGGTGCCGCTGCCGGCCGTGCCGCCGGTTCCGCTGCCGGCCGTGCCGCCGGTGCCGCTGCCGGCCGTGCCGCCGCTCCCGCCGGTCGCGCTGCCTGCCGAGCCGCCGGTCGCACTGCCCGCCGCACCGCCCGTGCCGCCCGTGGCGGCCGAGCCGCCGCTACCCGCTGCGCCTCCGGAGTCGCTGGAACTGCAGCCCACGGCCACGGCACCAGCAAGAGCGAAGAACAAAGCGGAAGCCATCAGATTAGAAGTTTTCATGCAATCTCCTCCGGAAGACATCACGTTGCCGTCATCACACGGGTGTTTCGTGTGCGACCCCGCACCGAAGACGGCCGGGCGGCAGTGTACGAGGCGGGGAGTGGGCAATCAAGCGTGAAACTCGTTCATCCCAAGGCAGGTCCCGTCGCGCGCCGCGGAACGCAGCACACCGGCCGAGCGTTGGGGCGGCACAGCGCTGCGGTTGTGGCGAGGCGTGCGGGCCACTATCATGCGGGCCGATGAAGCTCGGAGCGTTGTGGCTGGCGTGGATCGCGGCGGGAATCGGCCTGCTCGCAGGCGAATCGGGGTGTTCGGTTCTCAACACGTGCGACATGTCGAACGAAGACGCCCAGCCGTACACGAGCGGCGCGACGGCCGACGGCCATTACATGTCGAGCCCTTGGGACGGGCCGCTGCTGTCGTTTCCGGCGGGCAAGCGGTACGACCTGATGCACGGGCTCGGTTGCACTCCCGCGGACGTCCACATCTGGGTGTCCTTCGGCGAGAACGGGGCGTCGGACGGCTCGAACGCGGCACCCTGTGCCGGGAACATGTGCACCATGGAGCTGATTGACGACCAGAAGATCCGAATCAAGAACGACACATGCTCGGACTTCTATCTCCTGGTGACCGCGTCGGGCTGCGAACCGGGCGACGGCGGGGCGAGTGACGGGGCTTCCGACGCTGGCGAGGAAGACGGGATGTGAGGATGAGCAAGGCGCGGCTGGGGATGATGGTGTTGGCGGCGGCCGTCGGGCTCGAGGCGACGGGGTGTCCGTCGGAGCCGCTGACCGACGACCAGGCCAACGACATCGTGCAGGCGTGTTGCGGGGAGGCCCGGGGGCGAATCGAGACGGTGCACGATGTGGAATCGCAGCGGTTCCGGGAGCGATGCGGCGCGTGCAAGCGGGGCAACTCGAAGCGCGAATGCGAGAGCGCGGCGGGGAAGGTGCAGTCGAGGGTCAAGGAGGCGTACGGGGACAACCCGATGCCGATTTCGTGCGAGACGATGAAGAGCGCATTGGAGCCGCTGGGGGTCCGCATCCCGTCGTTGCGCTAGAGGGCGCGAGCGGACTGGACATGCGTGCGGGCGTGGGCGGGGTCGGGCCTGGCGGCGGCGCATGGAAGGCGGCCGGGACCCCTTGACAGGGCGGGAAGCGGTACTACGTTGCCGCCGGCTCCGCTAGCACTCCTCGCAATCGAGTGCTAACACCCTGTCCGACCCTGGGTCGGGGATCCGCAGCGCGCGGGAACGGGGCACGGGGCCAGGCAAGCGCCCAAACCAACACGCCAGCCGTTGCACGGAGGTACGCATGAATATTCGTCCGCTTCATGACCGCATCATCATCAAGCGCGTCCAAGAAGAAGAGAAGACCAAGGGAGGGATCATCATTCCTGATACGGCCAAGGAGAAACCGATCGAAGGTGAGGTCGTTGCGGTGGGCAGCGGCAAGCTCCAGGACGACGGCACGGTGCGCAAGATGGAAGTCAAGGTCGGCGACCGGGTGCTGTACGGCAAGTACTCCGGCACCGAGGTCAAGGTCGACGGGGAAGAGCGCCTGATCATGCGCGAGGAAGACATCCTGTGCGTGGTGGAGCGCTGAGTCCCCAGCCCGCGGGGCGATGGATGTCCCGCGGGGCTGACCCGCAGATGCAACAACCCGAGAGAGAACGAAACGGAGTCATCCGATGAGCGCCAAGGAAATCGTCTACACCGAGATCGCACGCAACTACGTATTGAGCGGAGTCAACCAGCTGGCCGACGCGGTGAAGGTCACCCTGGGGCCCAAGGGCCGCAATGTCGTGATCGAGAAGAGCTTCGGCTCGCCGACCGTGACCAAGGACGGTGTCACGGTGGCCAAGGAGATCGAGCTCGAGAACAAGTTCGAGAACATGGGCGCGCAGATGGTACGCGAGGTAGCGTCCAAGACGTCGGACGTGGCCGGTGACGGCACGACGACGGCGACGGTGCTGGCGCAGGCGATCTTCCGCGAGGGTTCGAAGCTGGTGGCGGCGGGCCACAACCCGATGGAGATCAAGCGCGGGATCGACAAGGCGGTGGAGGCGATCGTCGCGGAGCTGAAGAAGACGACGAAGCCGACCAAGGATCCGAAGGAGATCGCGCAGGTCGGTACGATCAGCGCCAACGGCGACGAGACGATCGGCAAGCTGCTGGCCGACGCCATGGAGAAGGTGGGCAAGGAAGGCGTCATCACGGTCGAGGAGAACAAGAGCGCGGAGACGACGCTGGACGTGGTCGAGGGCATGCAGTTCGACCGCGGCTACCTGAGCCCGTACTTCGTGACGGATCCGGAGCGCATGGAGACGGCGCTCGAGGATGCGTACCTGCTGATCTCCGAGAAGAAGATCTCGAACATGAAGGATCTGCTTCCGGTGCTCGAGGCGATTGCCAAGCAGCAGAAGCCGCTGCTGATTATCGCCGAGGACGTGGAGGGCGAGGCGTTGGCGACGCTGGTGGTCAACAAGCTGCGTGGCACGCTGCAGTGCGCGGCAGTCAAGGCCCCGGGCTTCGGCGACCGTCGCAAGGAGATGCTCAAGGACATCGCGGTGCTGACCGGTGGCCAGGTGATCGCCGAGGAGCTGGGGCTCAAGCTCGAGAACGTGACGATCAGCGATCTGGGCAAGGCCAAGCGCATCTCGATCGACAAGGACAACACGACGATCGTGGGCGGCGCGGGCTCGAAGGACAAGATCAAGGGCCGCATCGCGGAGATCCGCACCCAGATCGAGAACACGACGAGCGACTACGACCGCGAGAAGCTGCAGGAGCGTCTGGCGAAGCTGGTGGGCGGCGTGGCGGTGGTCAAGGTCGGCGCGGCCACCGAAACCGAGATGAAGGAGAAGAAGGCGCGCGTGGAAGACGCCCTTCACGCGACCCGCGCGGCCGTCGAAGAGGGCATCGTTCCGGGCGGCGGCGTGGCGTTCCTGCGTGCGCAGCCGGTGCTCGACAAGCTGACGGTGACGCCGGAGCAAATGGTCGGCGTGAAGATCATCCGTCGCGCGATCGAGGAGCCCCTGCGCCAGATCAGCGAAAACGCGGGCGAGGAAGGCTCGATCGTGGTACAGAAGGTCAAGGACGGCAAGGGCTCGTTCGGCTACAACGCGGCGGCCAACACCTATGGCGACCTGATCGCGATGGGAGTCATCGATCCGCTGAAGGTCGTGCGCACGGCGCTGGAGAACGCTTCGAGCGTGGCCGGCCTGCTGCTGACCACCGAGGCCTTGGTGGCCGAGATGCCCAAGGACGAGAAGAAGGACGCGGGCCACGGCCACTCGCACGGCGAGTACTGATGAGTTGAGAGGGCCGGTCGCAGCCTGACAGGCTATCGGCCGACAGCCCCGCACGACGCGGCGGTCCCGACAAGGATCGCCGCGTCCGCGTTTTGTGGCGGACAGGTCAACCGCCGCCCGTGGCGGGATTCATCACCAAGACCTGGGTAACCCCGGCGACGTCAATCACGGTATCCAAGCCGCGAAGATGGGTGATGTCCGTGCCGTCGAGCAGGACGATGGCGTTGGGCACGAGCTGTTGGCTTCCGACGAACAGCATCTCACGCACGTCGTGGCCGTGGCGGTCGGCGATGGCCACGAGCAGGTCGCGCACGGTGGAGCCGTCGGGCAGCGAGAGGGTCTCGTCGGCGACCGGGACCAGGTGACGGATCAGGCCGGCGTAGGAGACACGGACGGCACGTGGGGCGGGGGTGGGGAAAGCGGGCATGGCAGCTCATGGATAGGTGCAGCGCGGTGGGGGGACAAGCCCGGACAGGGGCTGCGAGCGGGCGGGGCGCTCGGGGCAGCGACGGGATTGTCGGTTGCCGGAGGGCAAAAAGCGCTATAGGGACCTCGCGGTTGCGCCATGGAGAGCGTAGTTGGCAAAGAGCGGTCCGAAGCGCCCGGCTCGTCCGGGATCGGGGCCGCCGCCCGCTCCGATGCGCACGCCGCCTGGCTCGCGCTCTCGCACTTCCCGTCGCTCGACGGGCTGCGCTGCCTGAGCATTCTGCCGGTCATCTGGCACCACAGCACGCCTCGCCCGCTGGCGGGGCCGCTGGGTCGCGGGCCGCTGGGCGTGGACCTGTTCTTCGCGATCAGCGGCTTCCTGATAACGACGTTGTTGCTGCGCGAGCAGCGGGCCACGGGCACGGTGTCGATCCGCAAGTTCTATCTTCGCAGGAGCCTGCGGATCTTCCCGCTGTACTACGCGGTGCTCGGCCTGTACGTGGTTCGGGCGCTGGCGCTCATGCCCGCCTCGCCCATGCGCGCGCACTTCCTGCGGAGCCTACCGTGGTATGCGACGTACACCGCGAACTGGTTCGTGGACTTCGCGGTGCCGCACCCGGTGGTGTTCGCGTTCGCCTGGTCGCTCGCGACCGAGGAGCAGTTCTACCTGGTATGGCCAACGGTGCTGAAGCTGAGCCGCAGGTGGTGGGCTCCGGTGGCGTTCATGCTGCTTCTGATCGCGGCCGACCAGCTGGCCGAGCGCGGCATGCTGGTCTCCGTGATTCCGTGGGACAGCGTCGCTACGCGGGTGATCACCAGCATTGCCACGCCCATCTGTCTGGGCGCGCTGCTCGCCTATGCGCTGGACAGACCGACCAGCCACCGGTGGGTACGGCTCGTCCTGGGACAGTGGTGGAGCGCGCCCGCGGCGCTGGCAGCGTTGGCGGCGCTCATTTCGCTCGAGCAACTGCCGATCACGGCGGTGCACCTGGCGATGACCGCGCTGGTCGGCGCCGTGTCGATTCGTCGGGACCACGGCCTGCATGCGTTGACCAACTGGGCGCCCGTTCGGCACGTGGGCGCCGTGAGCTATGGCGCCTATCTGCTGCACGTCTCGGCCATCACGGCGATCAAGGGACTGCTGCCGGCGGGGATGCGGCAAGCGCCCGTGGTGTTCGTGCTGGCTACGGCAGTGACCATCGTTGCTGCCTCCCTGGCATATCGCTATTTCGAGCGTCCGTTCCTTCAGCTGCGGGACCGATTCCGGGCGCAAGCGCGGTAGCCGCTCGGTGCCCGACGCACCCTCGAGCGCGCCGGCTCGCGCGTCTTCGTGCGACGGATCTGGGGCGATCGCAGCCGGGGCTGGAGGACCTGCTGCAGGATCCTGAGTACCGGGCGCCGGTGGTGGCCTCACCCGCCGCGCAGGCGGTGCTGGTCGACATCGACGGACCGTCCGACATCGATTCCGTTCGCAAGACGATCGCTGGGTGGCCCGATGTGTCGGTGTTCGGCCAGGGCGAGCAGGAGCAGCTGCTGATCCGGGACACCGCGGAAAAGCCTATCCGAACACGCTCAGCGGCGGGGAGCAGCAGCGGGTGGCCATCGCCAAGGCGCTTGCCAACCGGCCGGGGCAGAGCCTGGCCGACGAGCCGACGGCAGCCCTGAACAGCGTGCGGGGCCAGGCGGTGATGGGGCTGCTTCGCCGCATTCCGCACGAGCAGGGTGCGGGGGTGCTGGTGGTGACACACGCTCATCGTGCGCTGGATGCGTTCGACGTGCTGTACGAAATGGAGGACGGGCGGCGGTCGACGGGACACGCCGCGTAGGGACTCGAGCGAAGGGCAATCACCGCGTCCCGCGCACGGGCTGAGTCCAGGCCTGGTGGCCCGCCGCATCGGTCACGACGGCTCGTACGTAGGTAATGCCGGGCAAGCCCAGGGTGAACCAGGCTTCGTGGCCCCGCGCGCTCGCCAGCCGTCGTCCGCCGTTGCCGATGAACTCGATCGTAAACTGCCCCGTAGCAGAGGGGTCGACCGCGACGTGCAGCTGGCTCGCCGCGACCTCGACGGTAGAGAGGGTGACGCCCGTCGAGCTGTAGAAGTCGCCTCGCGCGACGGCTGCCTCGATCTCCGCGGGCGATCGTCGGGCGTGGACCATGACCCAACCGCGGTTGCCCACGTAGACGCGATGTCCGGCGGCCTGCCGCTTGGCAGCGTCATCATAGTCGTGGGCATCGTCGGTGGCGGTGCCCCAGACCTGGAATCCCGCGGTCCACAAGGCATCCCAGAGCGCTTCGGTCGACGGATGGGAAGCGTCTCCCTCGTTGGACACGTCGCCGGACTGATTGGCTATTTCGAGCAGCACCGGTCCGTTGAGCAGCACGTTGCGCACAACGGACCGGCTGGCGGAGAAGGCGAAGTTGGGGTGGTTGATCTGGGCGATGCCGTGCAGGGCGCGGGCGAGATCCACGGCGCCCAGGTAGCGTCCGAGCCGGTCGGGCGGGATTGCGGCAGGGGGCAGGAGGCCGAGGACGGTGCCCGGCTCGGCGTGGACGAACAGCGCATTGACGTGGATGCGGCAGGGCAGGCCGTCGTCGGGCGGGACGCATGTGGGGTAGTTCTGGGTGATTTCGACGCCGGAGAAGGCGATCGTGGACGGCGTCGATTCCGCACGAGTGACGACGTTGTGGTCGGTCAGGACGACGAAGTCGTAGCCTCGGGTTGCGTACCATCTTACGACGGAGTCAGCAGGTGTATAGGAATCACCGGAGTTGTCGGTGTGCGCGTGGAGCTGTCCCTTGAGCCAGGGAAGGGAGACGCCGGGTGAAGGAGCAGGAGCCGGAGGGGGGATGGCCGATGGCGGAAGCGGTCGGGCGGTACGCAGGCACGCCGGCAGGACGAGCGCCAGGAACAGCGACAGCGCGATGAAGCGGGGCGCGCACGCGCGCTGCGGGGAGCGAAGGGCGGACGAAGGCATGTGGACGGAACATACCATGCGCGGGGCGGTGATCATGAGACCGGGACGTTGGCGGCCGCGGCACGCGGGCGACATGGGAAGGAGCCAGGCGCGGCGGGGAAGCCAAGGGCTGCACGAGCGTCGGGGCTGGTGTACGCTGAGCGCCAAAGGCGGCGAAGCACCCAAGCCGCCGGCCGGGGTCGGGGTCGATGCCGGGGGAGCAGTGAGGGATTCATGGACGACAATGCGACGTACCTGAAGCTGGCGAAGTTCTCGCGCTACCTGGGCAGGATCAGCGCGGTGACGCGCGTGGTCGGAATCCTGATCGTCGTCGCGGCGGGGATCACGATGCTGTTCGCGCTGCCCGAGCTGCTCGGCGGCCATCGCGTGGACGATGCGTTGGCACTGGTGTTGGTCGCGTTGGGGATCGGTGGCATCGGCGTGCTGGTCTGGAGCACGGGCGTGTTCCATGGCGCGGTGGCGCACGCTCTGGTGGTGTTCGGGTGGGTGGACGGCAAGCTCTGGGAGGTGATGGCCACGCTCAAGCAGCAGAGCGTGCCGGCGCAAGGGGCACAAGCGCAGCTGCCTGCGACGGCGGCCGCTATTCCCGGCACTGTAGCGGTTGCAGCATCACTGGGCATGGTGCAGTCGGCCGAGCAAAGGGAGGGCAGCGGTGGGCAGGAACCCTGCGCGCCGGCCGGTGCGCAGGCGCCAGTGCCGCGCGCAGTGCCGGAACCAGCCGTGGTGGCTGCGCCGGCCACGATGCGCTGCAAGCACTGCGGCGGCGAGATCCCCACGAACGTGCTCCGCTGCAGGTACTGCCTGGAGCGGGTGTAGGGTGCGAACTCCAGCCCGGGCGACCCGGACCGTCGTCTCCGGTCCGATCGCCCATGCACGGCAGTGTGGCGTCAGCCACGACGGGCGGCGAATGTCCTACTTGATGAGCGAGATGCAGTGGTGCGAGGTGGCGTCGCACGTCCCGGAGCAGCAATCGGCATCGGTGGAGCAGTCGCCGGCGAGCGGAGCGCATCCAGTATAGTTAGGCGTACACACACCTCCTACGCAAGAGCCGCCGTCGCAGCAGTCCGCGTCGGCCGAGCAGGCGCCGCCGAGCGCGACGCAGGCCGAGCCACAGATGTAGCCGTCCGCGGTGGGAAGGCAGTAGCCGCTGCAGCACTCGTCGCCGAAGGCGCAGGGCGAGCCATCGGGGACACACTGGTCGATGGTGTTTTCGCCGAAGCACCGGGAGATGCCGTAGACGGTGTCGCTGCACAGCTTGGTGCCGCCATTGGCGCCTTGGGGGCAGCAGTTGGCGGCTTGCCCGAGCCAGCACACCTCGCCGGCGGCCATGCACCCGCCGGGCTTCTGGCATCGATTGACGCCGGTGGTGCCGTCGGGAGCGCAGGTGCTCGAGCAGCAATCGGTATTGGTCAGGCAGATCTCGCCGATGGGGCGGCAGCCGCTGACGAACTGGCAGACAGGCACGCCGGTGCCGGGGTCCGCGCAGATGCCCGAGCAGCACTCGTGGTATCCGGTGCACGGCTCGCCCGCGGTCTGGCATTCCGTCATGACGGGGCAGAGGCCGTCGGACCCGCAGACGCCGGAGCAGCAATCGGGTCCGGAGGTGCACAGCTCTCCGCCCGCGCGGCACGAGGACACGACGGTGCAGCGCAGGACGCCGCTGACATCGGTGCAATTGCCGGAGCAGCAGGCGGCGTCGTTGGCACAGCCCTCGCCGGCGGGCAGGCAGGTGGAGCCGGACGACTCACAGGTTCCGGAGGTACCGCACTGGGCACTGCAGCAGTCCGAGTTGGTCGTGCAGGACTCGCCGACCATGGCGCAGGCCGGGGCATCGGCGCAAGCGCCGTTGACGCACGCCAGGGTGCAGCATTGGGCGGCGATGGTACAAGCGGCGCCCGTCGGCGTGCACCCGCCGGCCACGCAGGTCGCGGGCGCCCCACCGACGGACTCGCACCTTCCCGAGCAGCATTCCGACGAAGCGAGGCACGCCTCGCCGAGATCGAAACACAGCCCCGTGGGCCCCAGGCACACGCCCTGCTCGCACCGGGTCGAGCAGCACTGGGACACGTCCTGGCATGCGGCGCCAGTCGGCTGACAGGCGCCCACGGTGCCGTCGACCGCACCGTCGATGGGAAGTGTTGCGTCAATGGTTGCGTCGGTGCCGAGGCCCGCATCGGGGTTGGCCGCGGAACCCGGGTTTGCATCGGTGGTCGAGCTCGAGCCACCGCAGCCCGCGGCCGCGGGTGCGAGGGCCAGGGCGCCCAGGGAGATCAGCGAGCACCAGAGTCGATGGAAGCGCATGGTAGTGACCTTTCGGGTGAGGGCAGGCATGCCGCGGCTCTGCACCGCGATCGTACGGTGTGCAGCTGCAGGCTCGCGAGCTGCGCACACGCATTCCTGGCTGGCAGTGTCGCGTGGCGCCGGATCGGCTCGACTTATTTCGACGACCCCATTCGAGATCCAAGCGCGCACGCTCTCGTTTGAACCTCGGGCATGCGTGCGAATTGTTGAGCCGCAAGAAGCGCGTCGCGCCACTGCCACGCAAGAACCCTCGGCAGGGAACGCACGACGTGGACCGAACCCGCGTCCCACGCCGCCGACTCTTGCGCAGGGAAACGTCCGACCACGGTTCAGGGACGAACGGAGGATAGTTAATGATGACGAGGAGGCGGTTGACTTCGCAGCTTGCGGTGGCGCTGGGCGCGTCGCTGCTCCTTTCGTGTGCGTCGGGAGATACGGGCTCGGAGTCCGTCGCACACGTGCAGCAGGGACTGGCCTGCACGTCCAACGGCCAGTGCAACGACAACGATCCCTGCACCACGGACCTCTGCGACAAGACGGGGGGCACCCAGGGAACGTGCGTGTACGCGTCGATTCCCGGCTGCTGCTCGACGAACGCGCAGTGCGACGACGGCAATGCGTGCACGACCGACCAGTGCAAGGCGGCGACCAACACTTGCTCGTACACGGTGGTGGCGAACTGCTGCAACACGGATGCGGACTGCAACGACGCCGATGCGTGCACGCAGGATGCGTGCGACACCACGACGCACAAGTGTACGTTCACCGCGCTGCCCGGCTGCTGCACGAGCCAGGCGGACTGCAACGACAACGACCCGTGCACGTCGGACTCGTGCGACACGACCACGGGCACCTGCAGCCACACGACGATCTCGTCGTGCTGCACGACCGACGCGGACTGCGCCGACACGAACGTGTGCACGGCGGACAGCTGCGATGTGGCGAGCAACACGTGCAAGCACGCGCACATTTCGGGCTGCTGCATCGGCCTTGCGTCGGAGTGCGAGGACGACAATGCCTGCACGGCGGACTCGTGCGACCTGACGACGAACACCTGTCTTCACGTGCCGATAGCGGGGTGCTGCACGACGGACACGGACTGCGCGGACAACGATCCTTGCACGACGAACACGTGCGACACCGCCACGGGAACGTGCGTCGCAACGACGGTGGACGGATGTTGCAAGACCAACGGCGACTGCGACGACGGGAACTCCTGCACGACCGACCTGTGCAACAGCGCGGCCAATACCTGCACCCACACGGTCGAGGTGGGCTGCTGCAACACGGACGCCGATTGCACGAGCACGGACCCGTGCGTCGCATTGTCGTGCGACCTCGCCACGCGCACCTGCGTGGGCTCCAGCGTCTCCGGATGCTGCCTGGCCGACACCGACTGCCACGACACGTCGAGTTGCACCACCGACAGCTGCGACGCGGTGTTGCACGAGTGCGTATTCACGCCGGTTCCGGGGTGCTGCTCGAGCGACGCCGACTGCAACGACGGCAACGTTTGCACGACGGATTCCTGCGTAAGCGGCACGTGCAGCAACGTGGCGGTGCCTGGCTGCTGCCTTTCGGACGGCGATTGCGCCGATGGCAACACTTGCACGAAGGATTCGTGCTCGACCACCTCCCACACCTGCGTTCACTCGAGCATCGCGGGGTGCTGCTCGAGCGCGGCCGACTGCAACGACGACAATCCGTGTACGACCGACACCTGCTCGGCGACGAGCGTGTGCGAGAATACGACGATACTCGGCTGCTGCCTCGGAGACGCGCAGTGCGCGGACAACGACCCGTGTACGGCCGACGTGTGCGATCTGTCGACCCGCACGTGCACCAACTCCAAGATCACCGGCTGCTGCACCAGCGACACGGACTGCAACGACGGGAGCGCGTGCACCACGGATGCGTGTGATTCGACCTCGCACCAGTGCACGTTCACGGCGCTGCCGGGTTGCTGCACGAGCGCGGCCGACTGCAACGATGGGAATGCTTGTACACAAGACACCTGCGACACCGCCACCGGGACCTGCTCGAACGCGGCGATCGCAGACTGCTGCCTGACGGACGGCGACTGCAATGACAACGACCCTTGCACGTCGGATGCGTGCAACGCAAACGCCTGCGTGCACGATGCGGTGGCCGGGTGCTGCGCAACGGACGCGGACTGCAACGACGGAGACGCTTGCACGGCGGACTCCTGCGACCTGTCCAGCCACTCCTGCACGTCGTCGAAGATCTCGGAATGCTGCAACGCCGATGCGGACTGCGCCGATGGCACCTTGTGCACGGCGGACACCTGCGACACGACTTCGCATCAGTGCAAGTTCGAGCCCGTAACCGGTTGCTGCTCGACGAACGCGGACTGCAACGACGGAAACGCCTGCACCACAGAGAGCTGCGACACCGCCACCGGGACATGCGTGTTCGCGGCTGTTGCCGACTGCTGCCTTTCAGACGGCGATTGCTCGGACGGCAACGCCTGCACGACGGACGTGTGCTCGCTGTCGACGCATACCTGCTCGCACGAGGCGTCGGCAGGATGCTGCACGACCGACGCGGACTGCGACGATGGCGACCCGTGCACGAGCGAGAGCTGCATGTTGGACAGCAACACATGCGACTACGGGACGATCCCTGGGTGCACGGCGGATGCGGGCACGGACGCCGACCCGGACGCGGCCGGAGGGACGGGTGGAGCGGACGCGGGTACGGGCGGCACGGCGGGCACGGGCGGCACGGCGGGCACGGGCGGCACGGGCGGCACGGCTGGGACCGGGGGGGCGGACGCGGGCACGGGCGGCAAGGGCGGCACGGCGGGCACGGGCGGAGCCGATGCTGGAGCGGACGCAGCGCCGCCCGCGGTCGGCGGCGACTTGGTCGCGGACAACGGGGGCGGGTGCGGGTGCGCGGTGCCCTCGAACCGCAGGGGCTCGACCGCGCTGTTGCTGAGTGCGTTGGGGCTGCTCGGCCTCACGCTACGCCGCCGCCGCGGCTAGAGACCTTCCAACCATCTCATGCCCCGGCGGCAGGGCAGCGATGCCGCGCCGGGGTTCTTCTTCCTACGAACAGCCGCCGTTGATGCAATGCGACGGCGTCTGGCAGACAATGCCGCAGCCGCCGCAGTTGGTGTCGCTGACCTTGGTGTTGACGCAGCTGCCCGAGCACCAGGTCGCGCCACCCGCGCAGCCGCACTGGCCGGTGTGGCAATTGGCGCCGCCCGTGCACAGTACGCCGCAGCCGCCGCAGTTCCCGTTGCTGGTGCTCAGGTCCACGCAGCTGCCCGCGCACTCGGTCGTGCCGGTCGGACAGGTGCAGGTGGAAGAGACGCATTCGCGCCCGGCCGGGCAGGGATGGCCGCATACGCCGCAGTTCGCGCTGTCCGAGGTCACGTCGACGCAAGTCCCGCTGCACTCGACCATCGGCGCCGCGCAGCCTGCGCAACTGCCCTGTACGCACGCGGTGCCGGCCTGGCACACCGTGGAGCAATCGCCGCAATGGGACGGGTCCGCCATGACATCGACACACTGCCCGCCGCACTCCAGCGATCCGGGCGCGCAGGCACACACGCCGTCGACGCATTGCTCGTCGAGCGCGCAGGTGGTGTTGCACCCGCCGCAGT
>JAJZQG010000347.1 GCA_021847645.1 Myxococcales bacterium | reverse complement strand
CGACTTCACGCACTGTTGCCAGAGTGATTTCCGTGCTGGATCACCTACGTCAGCCCGCGACCCCGACCGCCGAGCTTCCCGTCAGCCCGCGACCACACCCTGCGCGCATGGCTGCCGAGAAGACACCCTTCATCGGCGTCTCCTTGGGCGGCTTGCGATCGTTCCCACCACGCAGTCTGCGAACTTCGCGTCCTCTCTGGACACTCCTACGGATTCGTTCCCGGCGAACGCCAGGAACGACCGCGTCGCGTTCTACCCAAGGGGGCCCAGCCCTCAGTAGCCGCTGAGCACGTTCCGGGCCACCGATGGGGCGACTCGCTCATCGACACGTTAGGGTCCGCAGATGACGGGCACGGACGGTCCATCAAGGTGAAGGACGGCCACCTTCAATTCGATGGACACCGTCCTCGCCACCCCAAGCCCTCGCGGTTGCGCCGCGCACTCTTCCTGGCGCCCACGGCGTCCGGCTTGCCGGTCCCTGGGAAGCCGCCTGCTGATGGCACGGCGCTCGCACCGGTGGCTCGTGGAACTCGGCAACTTGCCGACGCTCACGAGGACGCCCGCTGTCTTAGGGGGCGGCGAGCAAGGGGTAGTCCTGGCACAAAGGAGTCGTGCAATGGACGATAAGGGAGTGGTCGCCAACGCGACCAAACGGGTCAAAGGCATGGTTCGCAAGGCGAAGGCCATGATGCGTTTGCCCGCTCGGAAGAGCGAGAGGAAGTTATCCACGGACAAGGTCAAGGACGCTATCGACCGGGCGGCCCACAAGGCCAAGGGGGCAGTTGACGAGGCCTCGGGTGTGGTGAGCGAAGGCGCGGACAAGGCAACATCGGCTGTCAAACAGGTGGGGCAGAAGGTGAAAGAGGCCGGGCAGAAGCTCGAGGAGCGGGGCAAGTGACCCAACGCAAAGCATATCTGGAGGCCGAACATGCTCCCAGCGTGTTGCCAGGTCGCGCGGCGCGCTACCAGGAGATGGTCTCGAGATGATGCCGCGCAGGGGGAATGCAGAGTCTCTGCGAAGAAGCGCAGGTGCGACCGGCAGAGCCGCCGAGCGCCGCCAGCGCGAGCGGGAAGCGTCGCTGCTTCGACGGGAGGTGCCGGGTCTGTTGGGATTGTCCATCGAGGTCAAGGAGAGCGGCCAGGGCCCGGGCATGCCGGATACGCTCTACATTCGAAGATTCGTCCTGGCGACGGCGCCCGCGCTTTTTCTGCTCTCGTGCGGCGACCCGTTGTGCGAAGGCGGGGGCTACGACATCAGTACGGAGGTGATGGCGGCGCTGCGCAGCCGGCGTGCCGAACTCAAGGGGGAAGTGCAATGTCCCGGCAGGGTGGGAGCTGTCGGCTGCACGCGCCACGTCCACTTCCTCATGACGGCCACGTTCGACGACGATATTCGGGTGCGTTCGATTCAGCCACCGACGGCGTCCTAAAGCACCGCGCGTGCCGCTGCGGATACCGTGTTGATTTCGGCCGAAGCCGGCGCGGGCGGGGTCGTGGCTCCGAGCGGCGCGTGCGTCGTCAAGCACCCTTGCGAGCCTTGCCCCTTCCCCGGATCAATCCGTAGCTCTTGAGCTTGCGGTAGAGCGTCGCCGGGGCGACTTGCAGCTGTATTGCCGTCCGGGACTGGTTTCCGCCATTCAGCGCGAGCGCTGCGACGATATACTCCTTCTCGACCTCATCGAGCGGTCGCACCCCCCCGCCGCTCGCCGCGGGCGCGGGAAACGCCTGCCGGACTTCCTCTGGCAAATCCTCGCGCTCCACGCGAGCTCCCCGCGCGAGCGCCACCGCCCGCTCCATGGCGTTCTCGAGCTCGCGCACGTTTCCGGGCCACTCGTAGCGAAGAAGCTGATCGGCCGCGGCGGGGGCAAGCCCCGTGACCTTGCGCCTCATCCTCTGCGCCGCGTCCGCGAGCAGCACCCGCGCCAGTGGCAGGATATCGTCCTTGCGTGCACGAAGCGGCGGCACGTGCAGCTCAACGACCTTGAGGCGATAGTACAGGTCCTGCCTGAAGGCGCCGCCCACGACGTCGTGGGCGAGGTCGCGGTTGGTGACAGCCACGACCCGCACGTCGACCCGCCGACTCTTGTTTTCGCCGACGCGTCGGATCTCCCGCTCCTGGAGCGTCCGCAGGAGCTTGACCTGCATGCCGGGCGATACCTCGCCGACCTCGTCGAGCAGCAGCGTTCCCCCGTTGGCCGCCTCGAACAGTCCGGGGCGGTCTTGCGTGGCGCCGCTGAATGCGCCACGGGCGTGGCCAAAGAGCTCGCTCTCGAGAAGTGTCTCGGTGATGGCGCCGCAGTTGACCGCAATGAACGGCCCCGCGGCGCGCGTCGACTCCTCGTGCAACAGTCTCGCGATACGCTCCTTGCCCGAGCCGCTCTCACCGGTAATCAGGACCGTGGCATCGACTTTCGCTACCCGCCGGGCCAAGTCCACCACCTGCCGCATGCCGTGACTGCGGACCACGATCCCCAGCGGCTCGTCGATGTCGCGCGCCGTGTGCACCAGCGCCCGGTGGTGCTCGAGCAGCTTGCGCTCCGCGGACTTCAACGTCTCCGTGACCCGGTGCAGCGAAACATCCAGGCATTCCTGCAGGCGGGTTGGCTCGAAGAAACGTAGCTCCTCGGCGTGCCCGTCCCCCCACCCTTCGCGCGAGCGTCCGAGCAGATGACAGGCCGCGTCGCCCTTGCCCATGCATCGGTCCTCCAGAACGAAGATCTCCTCGTCCGCCGTTCGGCTGAGGTACCCGCTGATCAGCCCGCAAATAGTCCAGCACATCGGCGCGCTGGCGCGACCGAAGTGCAGGAGATGCTGCTCGGCCTCGTAGGAGGCGACGAGCATCACGCCTTCCTTGCAGAGCGGGTCCTTGTCCTCCGGCTCCACGCGGAACAGTCCTTCCAAGGCGTTGAGCCGGGTGCCGGCGCGACGCCAGTCATCGTCGCTGTCCCACTTGAACTCGGCGCGAATGGCCTCGGCCATGCGCCAACCGTGAGCGAAGCCGAACTGGGTGAGCACCGTGCGCGCAGCGGTAAGACCAAAGTTCTCGACGAGGTACTTGCGCAAGAGCCCCATGGCCACGGCGTCGAGAAGGATCGCACGCTGTCCGGCGAAGCAGATCACGCCTCTTTCCGGGTCCAACTCCAGCAGCTCTCGATGGTCCAAGTCCTCGACACGCATTGCCCAACTCCGCCGAACTGAGCGGCAGACTAACTGATTCCGACCGATTCGACCAGCGCCCCGGCGGCGACGCCAGCACGCCAGCGCCAGGCGAGTGCTCTGGTCGGGCACTCCTTCCCGGGCGACCTGAGCCGCCTGGGCCTTGGCCAAGCCGCGCATCTCGCGGCCGGCGCTACTGCTTGCCTCCTGCATCCGGACGCATGCCCGCGTCCAGCACTTCCCGCACCCTGGTGGCAAGCTGGACCGGCGTGAAGGGCTTTTGCAGGAAGGCCGACCCTGACGGCAGCGGATCGACCGCTTCGTCGAAGTAGCCCGACATGAAGAGGATCTTGATGCCCGGTCGCAGCGCCTGCAGCGCTTTGCCCAGCTCGACGCCCGACATCTTTGGCATTCTGATGTCGGTGAGCACCAGCGCCATGTCGCCGCCGACCTCGCGCCAGATCCGCAGCGCTTCCGTCCCGTCGGCCGCCGTTATCACACGGTAGCCAGCGTCGCTCAGCACCCGCTGGACAATCGACAGCAGCTGCGGCGTGTCGTCGACAACCAAGATGGTCTCCCCGCCCACGGCGCCTCGCGAAATGCGCGGGCGCTTGTCCGCCACGACGTCCGCCAGCGCGGGAAACCGCAGCGTGAGAGTCGTCCCCGCCCCGGACTCGCTGCGCACCGAGATCTCACCTCCCAGCTGCTGGACGATCCCGTGGACAGTGGCGAGCCCGAGCCCCTCACCCGACCGCGCTTGCTTGGTGGTGTAGAAGGGCTCGAAGAGGTGGCCGAGCGTCTCCTGATCTATCCCATGCCCGGTGTCCGTGACCGTCAACATCACTTGAGGCTCGGTGTCCGACGCAGGGGCGCCACCAGCGGGGGCGCGCGGGTCGTTCGCGGTCTCGATAGTAAGCTGTCCTCCGTTCGGCATGGCGTCGCGCGCGTTCAACGCAAGGGCGGTCAGCGCCTGCTCGATCTGGACCGGGTCCGCACGGACAGCCCGTAGATCATCTGCAAGCCGTGTCCTGAGCTCAACGTGCTCCCCGACCGTGGCCTGGAGCGAGTCGGAAAGCTGCCGGACCAGGCCGGACAGGTCGAGTCTGTGCGGCTGTGCTGGGGCTCTCCCCGCCAAGACGAGCAGCCGTCTCGCGAGCTCCGTGGCTCTTTCCGCTGCCACTTTGGCTTGGTTCAGGTCGGCCGCAGCGGGGTGATCGCGCTCCATCCGAAGCAGCGCGATTTCCACGAAGCCGGCCACCGCAGTGAGGATGTTGTTGAAGTCGTGCGCGACCCTCCCTGCAAGCCTTGTGGTAGACTTGAGCTTGCGCTCCCTCGCCCTCTGCTGATCGAGAAGCCGCTGCTCGGTTACGTCGCTGATCGCCAGGCGGCACTCTCCGGTGCTCGAGGCGATTGACCCGGTAAGACGGAGGACACGCGGATCCGCGCCCGGGGTGTACGCATCCGCGCTTCGCGTCCCGGTGTTAGCAGCGCCGGAAGGCGTCGCGAGCAACTCGGCCACAGCGGCGCGCGACGCCTCGGCGACCAACCGCTGCAGCGGACGCCCGATCAGCCCGGCCCGCTGAATGTCGAGCATCCGAGCTGCTGCGAAGTTCGCTTGGGAGATCGTCCCGGCAGCGTCCACGGTCAGATAGCCGACGGGCGCGAACTCGTAGAGGTCCGCGTAGCGCGCCAGGCTCTCTTCGAGCTCCGCGCGGGCACGAACGAGCTCCTCGTTCTGGAGCTCCAGCTCGATCTGGTGCACCCGAAGCTCATGAATCAACCGTTCGGGGTCAGCCTCCGGCTCCGTTTGCCCCTGCCGCGCGGCCCTGGCTCTGGACTTGGCCAGCGCCTCCGCTCGCTCGCGCAATGAGCCGCCATGCGGGGATTCGGTGCTTCGGCGTGTCATGGCTCTTCTCCCGGGCCGGCCCGCGTGGCGCGCAGGGCCGCCTCCAGCCGCTTTGCCACCGTGACATCGACGAACGTGATGACCACCCCGTCGACCCTGTTGTCAAGCGTGTGGTAAGGCATCACGCGCACCGTGAACCAGCGCTCGTCGGACGTCGCCACGGTGCGCTCGCGGAAGCTGCGCGTCTTGAGCACTTCGGCCACGTCGGACTCGAATTCAGGATACAGCAGATCGGAGGCAAGATCGGTGATGGGCCTGCCGATGTCGCCCGGGATGAGCTTGACGAGCTTGGCCATCCGCGAGGTGAACCGCCGAACGCGCAGGCGTGAATCCAGGAACAAGGTGGCGATGTCCGTGCTGTCGAGGAGGTTCCTCATGTCGTTGTTGGCGCGCGAGAGATCCTCGACCTTGGCTTGCAGCTCCTGGTTCAGGGTCTGCATCTCCTCATTGAGCGACTGCATCTCCTCTTTCGACGTGGTCAGCTCCTCGTTCGTGCTCTGCAGCTCCTCGTTCGCGCTCTGCAGCTCCTCGTTCGCCGACGTGAGCTCTTCCTGCGACGCCTGCATTTCTTCCCGCATGGTCTGGATGTCGACTCGGGCGCGCTGCAGCTCCTCCTCTGCCGCGGCCGCGGACGACGCCTGGTCGTTGCCGGCGCCGGGACGACGCCGAGCCGGCCGACTGGCACGTTGGGGCACCTGCAGGAAGGACGTCATGATCATCCCTCGCAGGGCGGCCGGCTGCAAAATCGGCTCGATCGAGACGTCGACACGGCTCACGCCGGTATCAGTAGCGACACGAACCGAGCGCAGCATCTCGGGTTTGCCTTCGCGCACGACCCGTCGGAAGGCGGCCCCAAGCTCGTAGCGCAAGTCCTCTCGGGCCATCGCGTAGATGTTCCAATTCGCCTTTCCTGCGGCCGGCTCGAGATACTTGCCGGTTCGACCGCTAACGTACAGCACGTCGCCCTTGTCGTTGGTCAACACCGTAGGGGGCCCGAACCGCTTGAGGATCACGCTGTCCGCGAGCACCTGGAGGCTCGCGGCGGATTGCGTCAGGGGCTGCTCGACACCGCCGCTGTCCGCGGCCCGCGGTCGTCCGGGCAACAACGCGCTGGGGAAGTCGACCGCGACGGCATGTCCCGTATCGAGGCGGCGGAACAGCCTCGCCTTGCCCTCGAGCGCCGAGAACAGACCCGACACAGCGCCGATGGTCTCTGCGTTCCCGAGAAACAGGATGCCACCCGCGCGCAGAGAT
>JAJZQG010000075.1 GCA_021847645.1 Myxococcales bacterium | reverse complement strand
CCGCCGCAGCCGTCGCCGGCAAAGCCGCAGTTGGCGCCCAGATCGGCGCAGGTCTTGGGAACGCAGCTCTGGACCGCGCCGCCGCACAGGTTCGGCGCGTGGGCGCCGCACACCTCGCCGGGCGTAGTGCATGACCCGCAGTCCAGCAATCCCCCGCAGCCGTCGCCGGCAAAGCCGCAATTGGCACCCAGATCGCTGCACGTCTTGGGCTTGCAGGAGCCGGCTGCGCCACAGGCATTGTGAACGCCGGCCCCACCGCACGTCTCCCCGGACTGGCAACTCCCGCAGTCCAGCAATCCCCCACAGCCGTCGCCCTGCACGCCGCACGACGCCCCGAGCTGCGCGCAGGTGCGCGGCGTGCACTCGAACCCGCAAACGTTCGGCTTCGAGGCTCCGCATTGCTGGCCGTTGGGACAGGTGCCGCAGTCGATGAGCGTGCCGCACCCGTCGTCGACCGCCCCGCAGTTGGCGCCCAGCTTGGCGCAGGACTGCGGTGTGCACCCTTGGCTTCCGTCGAACACGGGAATCGCTCCGTCCCCGGTCGTGGCCCCGTCACCCCCAGGTCCCGCGTCGTTGGCGCCCGCCGGCGTGCCCGTGCCGGTGTCGCCCGTCGTGCCGCCCGCGGCGCAGGCGCCCGAGCCGATGGACAACAGGGCGGCGAGAGACAGTACTAGGCTTCGATTCATGGGGTGGTCGCCTTTCGCGGCGGATCTTGGCTGGAGCCGCTCCAGCGGCTAGCCCCTCGGCCCGTCGCACCAGACGACGGGAGACGGGGTTGTGCGGTTGACACTCGGGATCTCGACAAGGCAATCGCCATCATGGATTGACACGATGCCACCGCCCGCACAACCAAGAGGCAGCGGTGCAATCCTTATTAAGGTGGGCGATAGTCGGGCGCTTGCATCGCTCGCAGTGGGGGCCTAAAGTCCTTCCGCTTCAACCACGGCAACCCGACGCGATGGCGAAAGCTACCCGACCCGATTCCTCGCGGGGCCAGCCAGATGCCTCCCAAGAGCCGGAGCGCAGCGCCTTCTTCGGACGCGAAGAGGAAATAGCCGCCGTCGTTGGCCTGCTGACGTCCGGCAGCCGGCTGGTGACCCTCACGGGCCCGGGCGGCATCGGCAAGACCCGGCTCGCCCGACGTGTCCTGACGTCGCTGGCGCCCGAGGCCGGCGGGGCGTGGTTCTGCCCGTGCGCTCTCGCCACGGATGCCGCCTCGATGATCGCGGCGGCCGCTCGCGCCCTGGACCTCGCTCCCGGCGCAGCTCCCGACCTGACCCAAGCGCGCGACCTGGTGGGACGTGCACTGGCCGGCCATCACCGGCCGCTGGTGGTGCTCGACAACCTCGAGCAAGCCTTGCCCGCTGCTTGCGACGTCGTGTCCTCGTGGATGGACGCGGCCCCGGAGTGCTCGTTCTTGGTCACGTCTCGCGAGTTGCTTCGCATCGAAGGCGAGCGCGTCTACGAGCTGGGGTCCCTGCCCGAAGCCGTGGAGCTGTTCTTGGATCGCGCGCGCATGATCCAGGCGGGCTACGCCTCCTCCGAGGCCGAGCTGCGCACCGTCACCCGGCTCGTGGCGCGCCTCGACGGGATTCCCCTCGCCGTGGAGCTGGCCGCGGCGCGCGCACGTGTACTGAGCCCCGCGGCCCTGCAGCAACAGCTGGAGGCTCGCATCGAGACCCTGGCCCACGGCCAGCGCCTCCGCGCTGCCCGTCAATCCACCATGAGCGAGGCCGTGGCGTGGTCCTGGGAGTTGCTCGAGGCCGCCGAGCAGCAGGCCATGGCTGCTCTGTCCGTGTTTCGAGGCGACTTCGGGCTGCCGGACGCCCAGCGCATCCTGGCCGACACCATCGGCGCCTCGGAAGGCGAGGCGCTGGAGTTGGTGCAAGCCCTGCGCGACAAGTCGCTGCTGCATGCTGCCGCGAGCCCGGCGCCGGACGGTTCCGTGCGCTTTGGCATGTATGAGGTCGTTCGCGCGTACGGCCGCGCCAAGCTCGAAGCGGGGAAATGGGCCGCAGGGGCGCTCGACGCGCATGCCCGGTATTTCGTCGAACGCGGCGAGCGCTTGCTGCAGGGCTGTCCTCCGGACCGGCTCGAGGCCAGCCTCGAGCGCTTGGGCTTCGACCGAGAGAACCTCGAGAGCGTGCTCAAGCGCGGGGGCTCTGCCAGCACCGAGCCGGCACCCGAGATGCTGGCCCTGTCGTTGCGCAGCGCGCTGCTGTTGGGCGCCGTGGCCGGGGACGACGGGTTGCCGCCGCACCAGCTCGACCTGCTCGAGCGTCTGCTCGAACGGCCTGCCGCCTCGGTGGCGCCGGGCTTGTGGGAGCACGCCCGGCTCGTACGCGCCACCAGCCGCGTGTATGCGGGCAGGCCCGCCCAGGCCGAACAGGATTGCCTTTCCATGATTCAAGCCGCCCAGCAACTGGGCGACGAGCGGCTGGCGGCCACGGCGCACTTGACCCTCGGCGCGGCGTTGCTTCGCCAAGGCAAAGCGCTCGAAGCCCTCGCCGCGTTGCGAGCGGCCGAGAGCCTGTGCCGCGCCGCCGGCGACGTTCCCGGCGAGCAGCATGCCCTTTGCCAGCAGGGCGGATGCGCTCAATCCCTGCAAAGGGGCCAGGAAGCCCTCATCCTGTTCGAGCGAGGGTTGGAGCTTGCTCGCGCCTGGGGCCTGGTGCGTGGGCAGATTCGAGCGGAAGCAGGGCTGGGCTCCCACTACCTGGAGGCCGGCGACTACGATCGTTCGCTCGCGCACCTGGAGCGCTGCGGCCAGCTGGCCCGCGCCGCTCGGTTCCATCGCACCAGCATCCTCGTCATGGGGCATTTGGGCATTCTCAACTTCGACCATGATCGACTCGGCGAAGCTCTCGAATGCCTGACCGCGGCGGTGGCCGAAGCAGGCGAGACGGGTGACGATGTGCCCCAGGGCGTGTTCTTGGCCGTCGAAGCCGCAGCGCGGGCCACCATGGGCGACGTGCAAGGGGCCGTTCCGCTGGCCGCCCGCGCGCGTCGTGTGCTCGACCGCTCGCCGCTGTTTCGTGTGATCGTTCAGGTCTACGCCGCTCATGTCGAGCTGGCCGCAGCGGCTCAGCTCCACGGCGGTGTCGACTCCACGTTGGAAGCCCAACGACAGCTCAAAGCCGCGTCTTCCGCGCGCCTGGGCGATATGCGGCTCGTCGAGCAGTCCGACGATCTTCGGGTCGCCCTTCGCATCCTGGAGCGGGCCATCGTGCGTCGGCGGGGCCAACCGACTGCCACGGAAGCGGCCGGCCCTCGCGCCCTTCCCGTGCTCGTCGTCGCCCAGGACGCCTCCTGGTTCCAGCTCGACGCCGAGCGCCGCGTCGACATGTCGCGACGAACCAACTCCCGGGCGATTCTGCAGGGCTTGGTCGAGCACAGCGCGCATGCCGGCCGCGCCGGACTGTCCGTCGACGAGCTGCTGGCCGTCGGCTGGCCCGGGGAGAAGATGGCGCGCAGCTCGGCGCTCAACCGGCTCTACGTGGCCCTGGCCACCCTCCGATCCCTGGGGCTTCGCGACGTGATCGTGCGCGGTCCGGACGGCTACGTGCTGGTCGCGGAGATTCGTCGCGGCTAGAGCAGCGAACGGGTTGAATCAGGCAGACATCACCACGGATGACGCGGAAGGGCGCGGAGAGAGCGTGCCGCCTTACCGCGTACCTTGCGTGGCGCCGTTGGCTCGGGTCGTGGCGCGGGCAACCCGTTCGGGGTTCTCAGGACGATTCGTGTGCTTGGGCCGCCAATAGATCATGCGGGCATCGAGCGTCACCGAAGAGCCGGCCTGATCGGTCTTGGCTGTGCGTGCTGGACTGGCGATTCGGAGGCGGTCTACTTCGCGGGCGCAGCCGAGCCCGCCGGCGGCGGCACGGCCGACCCAGCCGGAGGCGGTGCGGTCACTTTCTCGCGGCTGTCTTGCACCGCGGGCAGCTGCGGTTGTTGAACCCTCACGTCGGCCGGGGCGACATCTCGCGACGGCTCGTTGCCAGGACCTTCCGGCCGCTGGAAAGTATCCACCATGATATCCACACGCCGGTCATAGCCGTAGGAGTACGGCTTGTCGTTGGGACCGTCTCCGAGCGCGCCCTCGGATATCGTCGTGATCCGCTGCGCAGCCACACCATGAGCTTCGAGCTGCTTGGCGATGTCTTGCGCTCGGGCCTCGGCGAGCTTCTCGTTGTACTGAGCGCCTCCTCGCGGATCCGCGTGCCCGATGAGCCGAATCGGCGCGTTTCGCACGTCGGGACGGTTCAAGCACTTAGCCAGCGAGTCGACGGCATCGGCATCCTCGGGGCGGGGAGTCGTGGAATTGAAGAAGAAGTGCGGCGAGGGCATGTTGCAGGCCTGTCCCAGGTCGGGACCGATGGCCAGGTGGATGTACGCGGGGGCATCGCGGCCATCCGTCGGCCAGTTGGCTCGATACTCGCCGTTGCCGACGGGGGTGTCATGCATCGGCAGCTTCGCGGGGGGCTCCTGGGGCTGCGGATTGCACGCACCAGCCAGCAGGGCAGCAATACCAAGAGCAGGGGCAAGGGCGACGTGTGTCCATCGTAGCGACATGATCACCTTCTTTCTGGCGCAGCCAGGTCTCGTTCCTCGACTCGACTACTTGGAACCATGCTTCTTGCGGAGCTTGTCCAACAATTGCGTGACCGCCTCGGCCTTCTTCTTGATCGTCGCGGCGTCGGCCTCGGTCGCATGCTCGAGCTTGTCGCCGAGATCCTTGGCGTCCTTCACGACCTTGGCAGCGTCGCTGTCGGCCGTCTGGCCGGCATGCGCGACGGCCAGCTCGAGGTGCTTGACCGAAGCGTGGAACTCGCGCGAGGCAATCTCGTTCTCCTTCTTGTCATAGGCGCGCATGAAGTTCTCGTAGTGGTAGTACGAGAGAGCATCCGCGGTGTCGTAGTAGGCATTCTCGAACTGGCTCTTGGAAACCGACTTTCCGGTGTAGAGCTCGGTGGCCATCTGGTCGAGCTCCTTGACAGCGCTCGCGAGCCTGTCCTTGCTCTGGCCTGAAGCGCGAAACATCTCCATGCGAACGTACGAGGCCACCTTCGCAACCTCGATCGCCGCGGCTTTCGGGTCTTTCGCCAGCTCTTGTTGCGCCTTGTCGAAGTGCAGCTGGGGCTGATCGTAGTATGCGTACCATGTTGTATCGACCACCTCGCCCCAACGACCGTGGATGTCCGCCGCGTACGCGTTCGTCACCGCAGTCTCGAACTCCTTCTTGTCGAACTTCCCGCCTCTGATGTCCTTGGCCACCCGCTCGAGCTCGTCCGCCGGCTTCTGAAGGCTCGCGCGAACCTCGGGAGACATCCCGGCCGTCTCGTTGGTCAGCGCCTTGGCCGCCAGCTCGAGGGCGTTGGCGGTCATCGTCTTGTCCTGCCCCTTGAAGGCGTTGGTCGCGGTAGCCAGGTGCTCGCCAACCTTGTCGACGACGCGGTAGAGCAGCACGTCCTGCACCTCGATGAATCGCTCGGTGCTGTCTGCCTTCGCGGCCGGAGTTGCCTCGGGCTGGCCCGCACTCGCACTCGCGCTCGCCGTGACTGCCGGCGGCTCCGGCTTCGCGCTCGCCTTGGGCGTCACCGTGGCCGTGGTGGCCGGCGCCGGCGGCGTCGCTTCATTCGTGTCCTTCTTTTCGCATCCGCACACAGCCGCGGACAGCACGAGGATGCCGACAGATAGCTTGCGTTGGTACATGGTGTCCCTCTCCTTCGCGGTCACCGCTGGGGCAGCCGCGGGCGCAACCTTATCACGCCCGGCGCGGCTCCCGACCCCGGAGAATTCGGAACACGCTCATATGTGCCTGCCGAGGCAAGATGGGGTTCAGGGGTTCAGGGGCAATATCCACTGACCTCACGAAGCAAGATGAGGATGGGGCTCATCCCCTTCTTGCGTGGGGAAGCAGAGTAACGTTGGCCGTCTTCCCCTTGTTGCCTGGAAAGCCCGGAGGCAGGTGACCCGAGGAACGTCTCCAACGGTCATAGCCGGTCGGTTCGTGCGCGTGGTTGCCCGGTAGACGGTGCGAGCCCGACCGCCTTGCTGCGTTCCGAACAGAGGGGCGATGGGCCCCTTCGGGGCCTGAGAACCCCGACGCGCCGCACCGAGCGTAGGCAGCGGAACCTACGCGGCGGCCGTCTCGACCTCGTCGATCTCGACCTCTCGTGTAGCGGGCCCGTAGACCAGCCCTCTCTGCCGAGCGACGATCTCCAGAAGCTCCTGGCGGGTCACGGTACCGGCGTCGAGCATGGCTTTCATGAAGCCGTCGATGTAGCCGTGGGTTCGGACGATGCGCGTGTGCTCGGCCCCCCGGGCGCGCGCCTCGAACACTTCGTGAAGCATAGCCTCGAGCTCTCGGAGCATGTCGGTCTTGGAGCGCATTGCTTTCTCACCTCGGATCATGAGAGAAGTCGGCCCGGCCCTGGAGCGGTCTGGGTGTCGTGCCGTACGGTCGCTTCGCTATCGGTTTGTGACAAGGACGGGCAAGTTTCCCGCACCGCTTGCTTGCAACGCGCGGCTTGGCTGCCTAACATCCCGAATGTCACGCAGGTGGACCCTTTGTTCCGGCGGCCACCATGCGGTGACGCAAAGGACGGCTCCCTAATGAGGCTGAACGTCTTCAAGTCGAAGATCCATCGAGCAACGGTTACGCACGCAGACCTCGACTACGAAGGAAGCGTGACGATCGACAAGGACCTGCTCGATGCCGCGGACATCCTGCCCTTCGAGGCGGTGCACATCTGGAACGTCACGCGCGGGACGCGCCTGGTGACGTACGCACTCGAAGGCCCGGCCGGATCTGGTGCCGTGTGCGTCAACGGCGCGGCCGCGCACCTCAATCGCCCGGGCGACCTGATCATCCTCGCCACCTTCGCGGACATGACGCCCGAGGAGGCGCGAGCGCACGTGCCCACGGTCGTGCTGGTCGACGGGGACAACCGGGTCACGACCAAGAACCACGAGGAACGTCCCGGCCCGATTCTGAGTAGCCTGGCGAGCTAGAGCGCGGGCATCACGCCGCGCCTTCGCCTGCGTGCGTCCCGGGTCCGCCGCCGACGGAGTGCAGAATACTGGCAAAGCGCCGTGCGTTCCGTTATGGCCCCGGAGGTTGGCCGGACCCGTCATGCCCACGTCATCTTTCGCTTCCCTGCTCGAGCAAGTCGGCGCGCATGCGCGTGCCGACGATCTGGCCGCGTTGGCTCTGGAGGTTCTGTTGGAAGCCGCGGCGGAACCCGGTGCGGATTGGCGAGCGATCGTCTCGAAGCGCTGCCGGGACAAGGCGATCACCGGGGAACAAGCCACGACCGGCGCGGGCAATGTCGTGCAAGCCCTCGAGCACGCGACCGATGACCCGGCAGCGGCGAGGCTCGTCGCGGCGATGGCGGCGCGCGCGCTCCGGCAATCGCCGCCGAGGGGCGTCGATGCGGAAGACACCACGGCGCTGCAGCTCATCCGGGTGGCGCTGACGAGCGGCGTCGAGGTGATGGCCGCGCTCGACGATCTCGCGCCGGAGCTGGCCGGCTCGCTGTGGGGTGCGGTAGCCGACGCGCTGCAGCGGCACGACGCGCACGGTGACTCGGTCACGCGGGCGGAGGCCGTGGTTGCGGCCGGCATGCTTCTGGCGAGCACGCACGCGACCGCGCGGGAGCGACGAGCGCAGCTGGCCTCGAGCCTGCACGCGCCGATGCTCGCGAGGCTCGTGGGCGCGACCGACGGCGCCTTGCCTGTCCCCGACACGGCACTGTCAGGCGAGATCGCGGCTGTGCCTCGCGGGCCCGTGGCGACGTTGTTCCTCGGGCTGTGCGGCTGGCTGCTCGTGTCGAACGTCGCGCGCCTGCTCGCGCGTTTGGCGCTTCAGTACCGACGCCCGGTCGAGCTGCGCGTCACGGCGAAGGGCGTGCTGGTCAAGTCGTCGACGCGGCTGTTGGGCAAGGTCCTTCGCGAGTCGGAGAGCCTGCTTCCGCTGGGCGGACTGGCTCGCGCCACGCGCGAGGTGCGTTTCCCGCGCGCAGCCACGTATGCGGGATTGTTGGCGCTGGCCGTCGGCTCGTACGTGGGCGTGTCGTGGTTCGTCGACGGCGTGCGCGCGTCGTCGTTCTCGCTGGCTGCGACCGGGCTGCTGGTCATGGCGTTGGGCATCGGGCTGGACTTCCTGTTGCTGAGCGTGCTGCCGGGCCGCCAGGGCAAGTGCCGGTTGCTGCTCGTGCCCAAGCGCGGTGCGGTGACGTGCGTGGGCGGGGTCGATGCGGACGCTGCCGACGCGATGCTCCGAACGTTGTCCGGACGAGCCTAGAGCACCGAACAGGTTGACCGCGCTACCAGCGAAGGGATTTGCACCGCGGAGGGCACGGAATGCACGGGGGAAGCGACGCGCTCTCCGTGCCCCTCCGTGTCTTCCGTGGTGATTTCTGCCTGATTCAACCCGTTCGCTGCTCTAGGAGCCATCACCGGCGCTACGGCGACGCACCCTTGTTCTGGCGATCGACTTCCGCGCCGATCATCGACAGAATGGTGTTGAGCTGCGCTTCGCTCAAGTGCGTCGAGGCGCGGATGTGGTTGCCGTCGGACCGGAACACGATCGGGTCGAACAGCCGCTGCTGCACGAACAGCACGCGAACGACGGCGAGCTTCTCCAGTTGATCGGTCAGCATCTCCGCATCCTTCGCCGCCGTGGCCGCGTCGCTGTCCTCGGCGTCGATGCGCGCGTCGGCTCCGCCGTCCGCGACCAGGCTCAAGGAGAACTTGACCCAGGCGATCGAGGCGGGGATGTTTGCGGGCAGGCCGCGGAACGCGTTGCGCGGTGTCTTGAGGTTCAGCAGAACCGCGGTGCCATCCCCTTCCCCGCTGGGAAACCGCGCGCTCTTGAGGTTCACGGCCTGGTCGAGGCCGTCCGGCGGAACGATCACGAGGATCTTCGGTTGCGGCATGACGATGAACCGCTCGGCGTTGTCGATGCGCAGCCGTGCGTACCTCACGCCGTTCTTCTCGCCCCAGGTGCCGGGGGGCTGGCTGCGCGCCATGAGCGTGGCGACGGCAGCGCGGATTCGGGCTTCGGGAACGGTGTAACGCAGCACGACGCTGATGCGATCGGTCCTTCGAAACTGGGGTCCGGCGAGCAGGATCCAGTCCGTGTCGCGGACGGGGTCGAGGCCGGTGCCGTCGAAGAACGCGTGCCACTGCTGGATGGAGGTGAGCGTGGCCGCGTGCCTTGCAGCGAGCGGGTGGCGTCGGATGCGAGCCGTGAAGACCATCAGCGAGACGTTGGGGTTGCGCTGCGCGACGAGCCTGGCATCACCTGCGACCGCAACAGGATCGCGAATGGGCTCGTACGAGCGGCCACCAGCCCCGTCGGCCGCATCGGCCGATCCATCCGAGGCGCCCACCGATCCGCCGTCGCTCGCGAGCGCCATCGCGCCGCTGTCACCGGGCAAGGCTGCCACGGCCGCGTCCTTGTCAACCACCGCGTCCGGCTCCGCGTCCTCGGCCAGGCGCTGCGCATCCGCAGCGTCCGCGGCTTCCTCCTCCCTTGCGTCTCTGCTCGCTCGTTCGGCGTCTTCCACGACGTCGGCCGGGGCGTCGCGCTCCGCATCGGCGGCCGCGTCTTCCGCGTCGCGGGCGGCATCCTCGACGCCCGCATCGGCTGCCGCCTCTGTCTTGTGCGACGCTTCGGGCGGCGCGGAAGGCTCCTCGAGCGTAGCGGTCTTGATGGGGAGGGCCTCGGGAGGCTTGGCGGACTTCGGCTTGCCCAGCTCGTCAACGACCAACTCGACGGGGATGATCGTGGGTTGATCTTCGAGGTCGCCGGCGTCGCTGCGGAACCAAGTCAGGCCGACCAAAAAGCTGGCAAAGTAGGCCACGACCGGGATCACGTGCAGCATGACCGACAGCAGTACGAAGACCAGGTAGCGGGTCCACGATGTGTCCGACGAGCCACGCTGTCGGGTCCTGGCGTCCACGTTCAGCACCATAGCGCCTGCACGCTTGTGGGGCGACCAACAGTTTGAGGGCGGGACGCGCAGGTGGCATGCATCGTGCCTGATGTCGAGAAGTGGCCCAGTGGATGGTTCGACGCTAGAACCGAGGCCACGCGCAGAGCACGGAATCGATCAGACGCATGGCGACCAAGCGAACCAGACCCCAGCCCCCCGCGCCGCAAGCGTCGCGGCAACGTACGCGCGACAAGGCGGTAGCCGCCCCACGCCCTCGATGGCCGTCGGGCATCAGCTTGGCGATAGCGGCAGTTGTCGCGGTGGGCGCGGGAACGTGGTGGGCCAGTGCCTGCAAGCAGGAGCCCAAGCCGGCCGTGGTCAGGACCGCGCCCAGTGCCCGCGTCGAGACGGTTCCGCCAGGCGTTCAGCCCCTCGGTCCCGGGGCGGCGGCCCTAGGTGGCGACGCAGGCGACGCCGCGTCGGCGGAAGCGCTCGATGCGGGAGCCTCGGACGCCCCCTACGACGGTCCCTTCGTGGTTGCCCGCGTGTTGACGGCGCCGATCTACTCGGCGATGTCGCGAACGAGCGACAAGCTGATCGGCTACATGCGTTCGGGAGGCAAGGCGCCTGTGGACGGTGCGCCCATCCCCAAGCCCAACTGCAAGGAAGGTTGGTATCGGCTGATCCCGCGGGGGTTCGTCTGCGGGCGGCACGTGTCTGCGGCAACGCCGGACGCGATCGCGGCTTCGGAGACGCCTCCGGACTTCGACGCCATCGTTCCGTACAAGTACGCGTACAACACGAAGGACGGCACGCCGCTCTACAAGGAGATTCCGTCGCGCGAGCAGATGGAGCAGTATGAGCCGTACCTGGTCAAGGCATCGAGCAAGGTGCACGCGCAGGACGCGAGCGATGGGAGCGTCGCAACGAGCGCGGGCAAGCATGGCCGGGGCGCGCGCGACGGCGGCGATGCGGACCCGAGGGAACGGGGCACGGAGCCGGAACGTTCGCGCAGCGACGCTGTCGACGGGGGCTCGAACGCCTTGCGCGCGCGCGCGGCGGACGTGCTCGCCGCAGCCGATGCCGGGACGTTGCCGGACGGGGCTGCCGACGACGAGACGGATCAGGATCTTCCGTGGTGGCAGCTGGCTCCGGATGCGGGGCGCAAGACCGTGACGCTCGAGGACATGGCCGAGGGCGCTGACGGCGTGCTGGTCAAGCGCATGGCGCGAGGCTTCTTCGTGGCGGTCGACCGGATGTTCCGTCGTAACGACCGGACCTGGATCCGGACGACGGAGGGGTTGTATGCGCCGTCGGATCGCATGTCGATCAACAGTCCGCCGACGTTTCACGGCGTGGAAGTTGGGACGGGCGGCATGGAGTTGCCGGTCGCGTTCGTGATGTTGGACCACGCGAACAGCTTCGAGCTGGGTCCGGACAAGGAGTTGAAGAAGCGAAAGGCGAGGCTGACGCGATTTGAAGCGCTGGCGCTGACCGGACGGACGGAGGAGCGCGGCGGCGGGACGTATCGGGAGACCAAGGAAGGGTTCTGGGTTCGGGACAGGAACGTGACCGTGGTCGAGCCCGCGACGCCTCCGGCCGATGTGGGCGAGCACGAGAAGTGGATCGACGTGAACCTGACTCGTCAGACGCTGGTGGCCTACGAGGGAAGCCGTCCCGTGTATGCGACGCTGATCTCGAGCGGCAAGAAGGGGGCGACCAAGGCAACGGACCACAGCACGGTCGAGGGCGAGTTCCGGATCCGGGAGAAGCACGTGGCGGCGACGATGGACGGTGACGGGGCCGCGCCGGGCGAAGGGCCTTACAGCATCCAGGACGTGCCGTACGTGATGTACTTCAAGGGCTCGTATGCAATTCACGGAGCGTTCTGGCACAACAACTTCGGCCGGAAGATGAGCCACGGCTGCGTGAACATGGCGCCGGCGGACGCTCGTCGGGTTTTCCAATGGACCGATCCCCAGGTGCCGCAGGGATGGCACGGGGCCTGGGCCACGGAGGACATGCCCGGAACGCGGATCGTGCTGCACGAATAGGCCTTGGCGACAGACGCGATCCCGCGGTTTTCGTCGCGGCCTCTCCATGGTACGGGCCGTCGCCATGCGCGAGATCCTGAATCACGAACAGGCGGCTCTCGGCTTGCAGAGGATCGCCAGGGAGATCGTCGAACGGGCGGGGAGCGGCACGGAGCTGGCGCTGGTCGGCATCCGTCGCGGGGGCACGCCTCTGGCAGAGAAGATTGGTGCCGAAATCGCGGCCATCACGGGCGTGGCGGTCCCCATCGGGTCCGTGGACATCACGCTGTATCGCGACGATGCACAGCTGGCGCTGCCCAACCCGCGCATCGGGCGCAGCGACGTGCCGTTCGACGTGAGCACCAAGAAGGTAGTGCTGGTTGACGACGTGCTGTTCACCGGGCGCACGGTTCGAGCGGCGTTGCACGCGCTGCTGGACTACGGGCGAGCACGGGCCATCGAGCTGGCTGTGCTCGTGGATCGCGGCGGCCGCGAGCTTCCCATCCAGCCCGACTACGTGGTCGAGCGCGTCGAGGTCCAGCCTCTGGAGCGAGTCGAAGTCGTTATCGAAGAAGCGGGATTTCGCGCGGTGGTGGTGGAGGCGGGGCCATGAACGACGGTGACCGCGTGTGGCAGCAGCACCTTTTGGGCATCGAGGGGATGTCGGCGTCGAACATCGTGCGCGTGCTCGACACCTCGGAGGTGTTCTACGAGGTTTCGCGGCGCCCGATCCGGAAGGTTCCGACGCTGCGTGGCAAGACGGTCGTGACGCTGTTCTACGAGGCGTCCACGCGCACCAGGACGTCGTTCGAGCTGGCGGGCAAGCGTCTGTCGGCCGACACGGTCAACTTGAGCGTCTCGACCTCCAGCGTCTCCAAGGGCGAGACGCTGCGGGACACGGTGCTGACGCTTCAGGCGATGCACCCGGACATCGTGATCATCCGCCACGCGGCATCGGGCGCACCGCACTTCGTGGCGCGCAACATCGCGGCGTCGGTGGTGAACGCGGGGGACGGGCTGCACGAGCATCCGACGCAAGCGTTGCTGGATGCGTTCACGATGCGGCGTGCCAAGGGGCGAATCGCGGGGCTGAACGTGGCGATCTGCGGGGACATCGCGCACAGCCGCGTGGCGCGGTCGAACGCGCTTCTTCTGCGCACGCTGGGTGCGAACGTGCGATTCGCGGGGCCGCGCACGCTGCTGCCGGCCGGCGCGGAGACCTTCGGCGCGAAGGTGTTCGACCGTATCGAGCCGGCGCTGCAGGACGCGGACGTGGTGATGGTGCTGCGCATCCAGCGCGAGCGTCTGGGCTCGGCGCTGCTACCGACGCTGCGGGAGTACGCGCGAGCGTTCGGCCTGAACAAGGCACGGCTGGCGCTGGCGCGTCCCGATGCGATCGTGATGCATCCGGGGCCGATGAACCGCGGCGTGGAGATCGACTACGACATCGCGGACTTCGAGCGGTCGATGGTGCTCAACCAGGTGGAGGCCGGGGTGGCGGTCCGCATGGCCGTGCTGTACCTGCTCGGCGCGGACGCTGGGCAATCGCCCGTGTCGTGAGGGAATCGGCGAGTCGTGGGCGGAACAGGGGTCGAACCTGCGACATCCGGCTTGTAAGACGACCGAGGCTCGCCACTTCGTGCTTGTTTTGTAGGGCTTTGCGCATCGTCGGAGGTCTCGGCGCGTCGTTCTGGGCTGCCTTGTTTTGTAGTGGTCGGGTCCGATTCGCAGCTATTCGCAACAGCCCCACATGTCGCCGGGAGCCTCGGAAGCGCCGCGTCGGGGACGCGACGCATCGCCCGGGTCTGTTGGACGTAGCGCATGTGGGTCTTGGCGTCCGCGTGGCCTGCCAGGAGCATCGCCGTCTGGACGTTGACGCCGGCCTCCGCCAGCCCCGTGTTGAACGCTCGCCGGAACGAATGGAAGTCGACGGGCAGCGTCGCCGCGGTCTCGTGGTACAGCGGGTCGAGAGGGTTCGGCGCGAGCATGGTCTCGCCCTGGTACTTCCCCGGGATGTCCCAGCGTAGGCCCTTGCCTCGACGGGGAACACGCACCGGCTCGGCGCGGAGGACGCTAGCGGTGAACAGGGCTCGACGCAGCCGGGCAGCGTATCCGTTGCCGCGTGCGGCCTTGAACTCCCCTGCCCTCTTGCCTATCTCGACCGGGAACACGGGGCCGTGGTCGGGCACCTCGCTGGCCTGCCACCATGCCTTCAGGAACGGACGCAACAGCTCCGGGACTTCAAGCTCGTCGGGCTCGGCGGTCTTACTCCGCGGGATGAACGCTCGCGCGAAGTCCACGCGATCGACCATGCTCCAATCCCACTTGTTGAGGTCACCGGTACGTGCGCCGCCCAGCGTGCGGGACACGAGGGCTAGCATCTTGATCTCGACGTGGACCTCCGGGCAGGCCAGCATCCGGTCAAGCTCGTGGTCTTCCAAGATGACGCGGACCTTCTTGATCTCGCGCATCTTGGGCACCTTGGCGCGCGCCACAGGGTTGACCTCGATGGTCTCGCGTTCCCATGCCTGCTTGAACAGGCGGTGCGCCACGCCTCGGATCTTCACGACGGATTCCCGGCTCAGGCCACGGGCGATCGCAGCATCGATCAGGGCTGCGATGTCCTTCGCGCGGACAGCTTCCACGGCCAGGTGCCCGATGAACGGGTGGATGTCGTCGCGGTACCGTGCGCGTTCGGTGTCCACGCTCACCACGCCGCGGGCCTGCCGTACCTTGAAGTGCGCCTCCGCCAGCTCGTCCACGGTCCCTGGTGCGGACGCCCGGTCCTCTGCGATGTCGACCCGTCCGGCGTTGACGTCGGCCACGAGCTTGCTCAGCCGCTGCTCTGCCACGGCCCGGTCAGCCGTGCCCACGTCGTACCAGAGGCGCTTCGTCTTCCCGGCGACGGTGGCAGTGACCTGGGCATGCCAGGAGCCTTTCCGCCAAACGAGGGTTCCGGTTCGCTTCCTACTCATGGGGTGCCTTTCTCCCACTGGCATCGTGTGCGCGTGGGTTGCACGCCATGACTTGCGCGCGGGCCACTGCCCCAAATCTCGAGCAAGTGATCCGCAATTGGCGAAGGCACCTGAGCGCCCGCGAAGACCTCGCAAGAAAGGGGGATCGTCCCGCCTCCATTTTGGGTTGAGGAACGGCGGGGTTGGGCATCGTCAACGACTCCGCTGATCGGCGCGGAGTGCCGAAGCTAGGATCATCCTCAGCGCATCCGATCGGGTGAGTGCGAGCCCAGGCTGGGCGTGCTCCCGCGCATAGGCGTCCAGCGCGGCGACCGTGGACTCCGGTAGGCGGATGGCGATCTGGACCGACGGCTCGGCGCGTGGCTGGCGTGTCTCGTGAGTCATGGTCTGGTCTTCCCGTAGGATGGTGCTCCACTGCTCTGCGGATCGGTCTGCGAAAGCCTCCGGGTGGTCGGCGGCCAGCGCGTCGAGCCGCGACCGAGCGGCGCGAACGCGCCGCAGATCGACCGGCTTCCGGCTCATGCGGCCACCATGTTGTCGATGGCGTGGGGCTGGAACGCCTTGCCGGTGCGGCTCATGTGTCCGCGATTGGCCAGCTCGGCGGCCACGGCGCGAAGTGACAGGCCAGCGGCGCGCAACTCGCGGGCAAGGCCAATCACGGTCTGCTCGGACTCGACCGGCACGACGTGCACGCCATCGGCGTCCAGCGCGAAGCCGTAGGGGACGGCGCCGACGCGCTCGCCACGGCTGGCCTTGTGCTGCATGGCTGTGCTTGTGCGCTCCGCAATCTGGTTGCGTTCCAGCTCAGCGGCGCCCGCCATGACGGTCAGAAAGAAGCGGCCCATGGCGCTGGACGTGTCGACGGCTTGCCCGCCCAAGTCCACAAGGTGAAGCGCGACGCCGTGGCGGTCCCAGCCCGCAGTCACTTCGAGGCAGTCGGCGCAGTTGCGGAAGAGGCGATCCAGCTTTAGCGCCACAACTGCGTTGACCCTGCGCCCGCGCACCATGTCGAGCACGCGACGGCCACCTTCGCGGTCGGCCAGCGCCTTATAGCCGGACACGCCAGCATCGATCACAACGTCGGCCAGCTCCAAGCCGCGCATGGCGCAGTAGGCGCGAATGCGCGCTTCCTGCGCGGCCAGGCTCACGCCTTCGTTCGCTTGCTCTTCGGTGCTCACCCGAACGTAGGCGATGACGGCGGCGGTCGCGGGGGCTTGCTTCGTGGTCGTGCGCTTCATGCAGACCATCTTGCGTCGTACGTCTTCCACTGTCAACCACTGGTTGACAGTGCTATGCAAACAAGTGCGAGGGTGTGGGATAGCGCGCCGTGACTTGTGCATCACCGGTCCCCTGTGCACAGCATGGCCCCGGTTCGGCGTGCCTGGGTTGACCCCTCGCAGCGCACCGGTATTCTCCGACGGCATGGCGGCAGGCATTCAGATCGCGGTGCGGCTGGAACCGGACTTGCTCAAACGGATCGACGCCGTGGCGCCGAAGCTCTCGACCGAATGGCGGCAGGCTTCGCGGTCAGATGTCATCCGCGCGTTGATCATGAAAGCCTTGCCGTTGCTCGAAGCTGAGGGCGAAGCGCCTGACCCGAAGCCACGGCGGGGCAAGTAGACGCGGAGAAGCCGGGGGACTACGTGAACGAGAGTGTGCCCTACGTTCTGACGCAAGTGGACGGCCACCCGTGCGCGTGGATCGCGGGGGACAACACGATTCACGTCGTAGGCGAGTCGTACTACCAAGAGCATCTGCAGCGAGTCGTGGGTGTCGTCGGCACCCACAAACCGTTCGCGGTGTGGCTCATTCCCGAGCCGAACAACCCGCACGATTCCAACGCAGTTGCGGTGTACGTCGGCGCTGGCAAAATCGGCCACCTACCGCGAATGGAAGCGGAAAAGTGGCAATGGGCGCTGATCGAGTTGGAGAAGATCTCTCGCGCCCGCGCGGCATGCTCCGCTACGCTCTTCGAAACCGAATCCAACGCGCCGTGGGTGAAGGGCGGATCGCTCATTGAAGCGTACTTGAGAGTGCCTTTCCCCCCGTCGCGGCCCTCCCCGGTTCCACAAACGCACGCCGTGCTGCCGGGCACCCCGTCGGGGTTGCTCTCGGTTGGGCAAGTCTACCTGGACGCGAAGTGTCCCACGTGTGGAATGCTCATGCGCGTCCAGTTGGACCAGCTCGACTCGACCGAGACGCGACCGTGCTTCCACCCCTTCACCTGCGACCCGGCAGACCTGCTCGCGGTCTCCGATCAGCTCCGAAAGCTCGCGGGTGCGATCAAGACGAAGACGAGGCCGAAGCGTGCTCGTCTAGCAAGAGCCAAGCGAAGGTAGGGGGTCGCAGAGCTACTTCCAACGTTCGAAGATTCGCCCAGCAATATCGGCCATCATGTCGATATCTTCCACCGGGCGCCGACGCGCGATGCTTATGAGTCGTGCCAGCGCTTGGTCCTTCCGCGTCCGCTGACGTGAGAACGTCAGAAGGTCGCGCAACTCGACGCCCAACGCCTCGGCCACACGTGCAAGGCGAGAGACCGACGGTAACGCGGCGCCACGTTCCAAGCGGCTAACCGTCTCCGAGGCAAGCCCGAGGCGCTCGGCCAGCGCGGCTTGCGTGAGCCCGATGCGCTGTCGCTCCTCTGCGACACGACGCCCGATCTCCCGCTCCACGCTGACGCTACCCATCGGCTCACCTCCGAACGACGGGCGCATGGTGGACGCGAGGCGTGCTCCTTCACAGGACGCGATCCGTGGTCAACATCGACGGCGGCTGGCCGTATCATGTCTAGGGCGAACGCATCGGAGGGAGGTCAGGACATGCAAGACCAGTGGCAACAGCCCCCGAACCCCGCAGGATCGTGGCAGCAAGCGCCAAGTGCCCCGCAACCACAAGCCGGCTTTGGATCCCCGGGGCAAGGAGCGCCCGCATTCGGCCCAGCGTCGAGCCCACCAGAAGCCTGGTACGCGCAGCCGGTGGTGCTCGTCCTGGCGCTCGTGTTCTGTTGGCCTGTCGGGCTCGCGCTCCTATGGGTGAACCGGCGGGTTTCCACAATGGCGAAGGCAGGCGTGACGGCGGCCTTCGCAGTGCTGGTGCTTGGGGCGGTTGCTGCGGGCGCGGTCCGATCGCGGCAGGGTGCTGCGAGCGGGCCGAGACCGTCGCCCCCCGCGGCGGCAGCGCCTCTCGTGTTCGCCCCGGCGGTGCCGGACTGTCCCTCCGGTACCCGACTGACAGAGGGAGTGGACTCGCGAACAGGAGCGGCGACCTTCGCCTGCGTGGCGACTCTGCCGCGCTACACCGTCGTCGACGACACGCCGCTCCCGCCGTTTCGCAAAGGTCACCGGGTCCAGGCGAACGTCGCCGACCCCGACATCACCGACGCGCAATGCGCGGCTGTCGTCGCGGAACTTCGGCCTCGCGCGGCTCCCGACGGGCAAGTGTCGGTACACGTGCCGTTGCACTCCGACCGTTCGAAGGTCTTCCCCCTTTGCTTCGACAATCTCGACGGCACGGGCGTGCACGAAGGGACAGCGAGGGCGATGCAGCGCGCCTACGACAAGGGCAAGCCGGGCCATTGAGGCCCGCCCGACGGTGGCGTCTCGCAGCCCTCGGTCGACAGCGAATCGTCGGCTCGCGCGACGGCTGACGACGTTTCGCTCCCGGGTTCC
Source organism: Myxococcales bacterium (assembly GCA_021847645.1). GTDB lineage: Bacteria > Myxococcota_A > Polyangia > Polyangiales > Polyangiaceae > JAJZQG01. The sequence goes on along the minus strand of JAJZQG010000075.1, from coordinate 15,849 downwards.
GCGACGCGAAGGAGCGCGCGCACGCTGTCGCGGAAATCGGCGAGATCGGCTTCAGGAACTTCACTCACGCCGTGCCGCATCGCGCGCGCCGTCGCCCTGCACGCCCCCGCCATGTCGCGCACGACGTCGGCCATGGTCAGCTCTTGCGGCGGGACGGGCGCTGTCACCAACTGCACCTGCTGTCGCTCCTGCAGGTCGCCCGTGAGCTTCGCGAGCAGTTCCAAGCACGAACGCGCCTCGCGGATGGCGCCCAGCGCTATCCGTGGATCCGTGGTCTCGGCCCTGTCCAACATGCCGATGGCGCGAGCTTGAAGGTCACGCACCTGTGCGAGCAGATCATCAGCGTGACTCGCTTCCGCCGCGGCATGAGCTTCCACGAGCTTTGCTGGCAGGTGCGTCTTGTGTCGGTTCGCCGCCGAGTATCCGACCGCGTACTGTTTCGCGACGTTTCGCAGAGACACTCCGATCACGAGTGCCGAGTCGATCTCGGCACGGCGTGGATGGCAACAGATCGAGCACTTCGCGGACATGGTGATGGACCAGGCTGTTTCGGTTGCGCGGGCCACGTGCCGCGCACCTTCGATCGTGATTGTGCCCGAACCCGCATCGAATGGAAAGCGCACTACGCGACGTGAGTCGTACCTGTGTCGGTCGTGCGGCGTGCTTGGCGTCCAGGAAGCCTTCAGCGGGTGAAAGGCACGGCACGAGCAAGAAGTGCGAGGCGTGCAACGCGCGCAATGGGTGCAAGCGGCGCCCGCCCGTAAGCACTCAAGCGCCACGCTTCCTCCGCGCCCGCGCCCAGCGGGACCGACACGTGGAGCGACCGCACGTCTTCGCACTGATCTTGAAGGCGAGCAGGCGTCCGCACTGGCAGAAGCGTGCGGCATCGATGAGCGGCGACCCGTGCAAGTCGCTCACCGCAACGCGCTCTTCGATTGCAAGCGCCGCCGCTCGGAGAGCATGGGGCCGGAACCACCCCCGCAATTCGAGCGCTGACACGTAGGCTCGGATTTCCGGGTACGCGCGCTCGAAACGTCGTAGCGCGCGGGAAGCGGACCGACGGCAACCCCGGTGAGTTCGCTGGTCGATCCGCGCGCCCGCGGAAAGCCTCCTCCCGCACCAGAGACACGTTCTCGGTTGCCTTGATTGTTGGTGCGACGCGAATGTTGACGCCTTCGTGGGATGCTGTGGCGCCCTGGGCGCGTGGACCTTCCGGGCACGGGGTCGGGCGGGGCGCGCGGCGGATGCGCACGACGGGCCCGCCAGGTCCCCGAACGGGGCGACTTGCTCAGCAAGCCGCGAAACGAAAGCGACGAGGAGTGAGCGCGGCGCCAATGCTGTCGTGCTCACGATGGCCGCGCGAGCGGCATCTCGCTTCCGAAGGAAGCGAGATATTGCACTCTCATCTGCTCTGTACTTCGCACAGATCAGATCAGAGATCTTATTCTGCCGCGCGTGATCGCGTGCGTGCGCACGTAGATAAGGTGTGCCCGCCATATCGTGCCTTCCACGTCGGGGAACAGCGACGACTCGTCGGCCGATCATCGCGACTGCGCTCCGCGCGAAAGCAGGCGGACAGCCCCCTGTGGGGCCGTTCGCTGGGGGGCTCGCTCCGTGCGCGCCTCGCACCATGCGCGACAGTCCGCCAGGTCGAAACGTCGAGTTCGGCCGACGGCAACGAAGGGCATGCCTTCCCGCACCATGCGATCGACTGTCGCAGTGCTGCACGACAGCTCCCGAGCAAGCTCCGACTTCGTGGCGAGCCGCTGCCCTGGCGACGGCGTCGGCGCGGCGCCGATCCTGGCAGCGACACGGTCCGCGACCATGTCCGCGATCGTATCCAGCACGGTCGCGAGGTCGGTGTTGATCCCGATGGTGCCTGAGCGAGGTGTCATGATCATCCTCCGTGCACCCCGACTTGCGCGCGCGGACGCCACATCCCCGATCGACTCAACTTTTTTGCAGAGCGACGCATCGCGGAGCGAGTGCTCGCTCAGAACGAGGTAGCCGCTCACAACTTGGGGAGCGTCAACGGCCCGTTCGACGCGGCTCGAATGCGATCACGTTCTCAGCCCTGCACCGCTCGGCTTCCCGCTCTTCGTCACGGAGGGCTCGTAGCTCAGCGGCGAGGCTAGCGATCGTGTTCGCGTCGCCCGCTTCAGCGGCCACGGCAAGCGCTTGGGTCAAGGCAGCGCGGCGCGCGGCCTGCCCGCTTCGCGCGTCGGGGGTTTCGGCCGATTCGCAACAGACCGTTGCGTTATCACCTGACGCACCGCGCTTGACGCGGGTTTTGTTCGTGGGCGGAACAGGGGTCGAACCTGCGACATCCGGCTTGTAAGGCCAGCGCTCTGCCACTGAGCTATCCGCCCGAAGCGGCGTAGCCCGACAACGTCATGCTCCGCCTTGCTGAGGGGCGCTCGCCGCGTCGTCGAGCGCGGAGGCCTTGGGCGCCTCCGGTTCGCGTACGATGAATTCGCCGCTTCTATACTCCATGAGCGCGCCGCGCGGGCCGAAAATCGCGTCGGGGTCGGGAAGCCGCAGCGCCTCGCGAAGGACCTCATCCATGTGCTCGACGAGCACGATGCGCGTGGATCGGAGCACGCGGCGTGGGATCTCGCGCAGGTCCTTGCGGTTGTCCTTGGGGATGACGACGGTGCTGATGCCGGCGCGGTGAGCGGCGAGCAGCTTCTCCTTGAGCCCGCCGATCGGCAGCACTCGTCCGCGCAGCGTGAGCTCTCCGGTCATGGCGAGGTCGCGTCGCACCGGCACGTTGAGCAAGGCGGAGGCCAGGCTCGTGGCCATGGTGACACCGGCACTCGGACCGTCCTTCGGGACGAACTCGGGGAAGTGCACGTGCACGTCGAGCTTCTGGTAGAAGTCCGGGTCGAGGCCCAGGACGCGGGCGCGAGAGCGGATGTAGCTCATGGCCGCGGTAGCGCTCTCTTCCATGCCCTTCTCGAGCAAGCCGGTGATCAGCAGCTTGCCCTTGCCGACGAGCACGGCCACTTCGCAGGCGAGCAGGTCGCCTCCGTAGCTGGTGACGGACAATCCGTTGGTCAGGCCGACCTCGTCGGCGTCTTCGGTCTTGTTGATGCGGAACTTGGGCACGCCGAGGTAGGTTGGGATCGCCTTGGCCGGGATGTCGATGGGCTTGTCGGCACCGGACTTGACGACCTGGCGGGCCACCTTGCGGCAGATGTTGGCGATCTCGCGCTCGAGGTTCCGGACCCCCGCCTCTTTCGTGTAGTGGTGGATGATCGTGCGGATCGCGCCCTCGGTGACCGAAAGGGTCACACTGTCGAGGCCGGCGTCGTGAACCTGACGGGGCAGCAGATAGCGCTGCGCGATATGGAGCTTCTCAAACTCGGTGTAGCCACCAAGCTGGATGATCTCCATGCGGTCCTGCAGCGGAACCGGAATGCCCTTGAGCGTGTTGGCCGTCGTAATGAACATCACGTCGGTCAGGTCGTAGTCCAGGTCGAGGTAGTGGTCGTTGAACGCGTGGTTCTGCTCGGCGTCGAGCACCTCGAGCAGCGCAGCCGCCGGATCTCCCCGGAAGTCGGTCGACATCTTGTCGACCTCGTCGAGCAGGAACACCGGGTTGTTGGTGCCGACCTTCTTGAGCGACTGGATGATCTTGCCGGGCAGAGCGCCGATATAGGTGCGCCGGTGTCCGCGGATCTCGGCTTCGTCGCGCACGCCGCCGAGAGACAAGCGGACGTACTTCCTGCCGGTGGCGCGGGCGATGCTGCGGGCCAGGCTGGTCTTGCCGACACCGGGGGGACCGACGAAGCACAGGATCGGCCCCTTGAGCTTGTGGGTGAGGGCCTGCACCGCGAGGTACTCGACGATGCGTTCCTTGATCTTCTTGAGGCCGTAGTGGTCTTCCTCGAGGATGCGGTCGGCCTCGTCGAGGTCGAAGCGTTCTTCGGTGCGATCGTCCCAGGGCAGGGCCAGGATCCAGTCGACGTAGTTGCGGACGACGGTGGCCTCGGCGCTGGTGGGGTGCATCATGCGGAGCTTCTTGAGCTCCTTTTTGACGCGTGAGACGGCCTCCTTGCTCATCTTCTTGGCGGCGAGCTGATCCTCGATCTCCTGGATCTCGTTCTTGAACTCGTCGCGCTCGCCCCCCAGCTCCTTCTGGATGGCCTGCATCTGCTCGTTGAGGTAGTACTCCTTCTGCGTCTTCTCCATCTGCTTCTTGACGCGCGATCGGATCTTGCGTTCGACCTGCAGGATCTCGATCTCGGCCTGGAGAAGCTCGAAGAGGCGATCAAGGCGCGCCTTGACGTCTTCGGTCTCGAGCAGGGCCTGGCGGTCGGTGAGCTTGATGGTGGGCAGATTGGCAACCACCGTATCGGTCAGCCGCCCAACGTCGTCGATGCTCTGGACGGTCATCAGCACCTCGGGCTGGACCTTCTTGTTGAGCTTGACGTAGACGTCGAACGACGACTGCACGGAGCGCATGAGCGCTTCGACCTCGATGCCGGAGGCAGGGATCTCGGCGATATCCTCGAGGTCGACGAGGAAGAACGGATCGGTCTGGGCGAAGCGGCGGATGCGGGCGCGGCGACGTCCTTCGACCAGGACCTTGACGGTACCGTCGGGCAGGCGGAGCAGCTGCTGGATGGCGCCGATGGTGCCGACGGCGAAGATGTCGTCGGGCACGGGGGTATTGGTCTTGGCGCTCTTCTGGGCGGCGAGGAAGACTTCCTTGTCGCGCGCCATGGCCTCGTCGAGGGCTGCGATGGACCGATCGCGGCCGACGAACAGCTGGGAGACCATGTAGGGGAAGACGATGATGTCGCGAAGGGGCAAGAGCGGGACGGTACGCCGCTTGGGGGGGAACGCAGCTCGTTCGCCGTCATGTCGGAAGAACATCGAGAAGCAGCCTCCGCAGTGTGCGGGGTAAAAGGGAACTCGAACGGACGGCGCGCGGCGGCCGGTCAGGCCAGCTCGGCCTCCTTCTGGTACACGATGAGCGGGGGCTCGCGCTTGGTGACGACGTCCTCGTTGATGATGACCTCCTTGACGCCGGACTTGGAGGGCACCTCGTACATGATGTCGAGCATCGAGCTCTCGAGGATGGCGCGCAGGCCGCGGGCGCCGGACTTGCGCGCGAGGGCTTCGCGCGCGACAGCCGCCAAGGCGCTCTTGGTGAACTTGAGCTTGATGCCGTCCATCTCGAACAGCTTCTGGTATTGGCGCTGGAGGCTGTTGCGGGGCTTGGTGAGGATGTCGACGAGCGCGGCTTCGTCGAGCTCGTGGAGCGTGGCGAGGACGGGGAGGCGGCCGATGAATTCGGGGATGAGGCCGAACTTGAGCAGGTCCTCGGGCTGCACCTGCTCGAGCAGCTCACCGAGCTTGTAGTCCTTGCGCGACCGGATTTCGGCGCCGAAGCCGAGGGTGTTCTGGCCGACGCGCCGCTGGATGATCTGCTCGAGGCCCACGAAGGCGCCGCCGCAGATGAACAGGATGTTGCTGGTATCGACCTGCAGGAAGTCTTGCTGCGGGTGCTTTCGTCCGCCCTTGGGCGGCACGTTGGCGACGGTACCTTCGATGATCTTGAGGAGCGCTTGCTGCACGCCCTCTCCCGACACGTCGCGGGTGATGCTGGGGTTGTCGCTCTTGCGGGATATCTTGTCGATCTCGTCGATGTAGACGATGCCGCGCTGGGCCCGCTCGACGTCGTGGTCGGCGTTCTGCAAGAGCTGGACGATGATGTTCTCGACGTCTTCACCGACATAGCCAGCCTCGGTGAGGGTGGTGGCGTCGGCGATGGCGAAGGGGACGTTGAGCAGCTTGGCGAGGGTCTGGGCGAGAAGGGTCTTGCCGCAGCCGGTGGGGCCGAGAAGGAGGATGTTGGACTTTTGGAGCTCGACGTCGTCCGAGGAGGATCTGGCGTCGATGCGCTTGTAGTGATTATGGACGGCGACGGACAGGACCCGCTTGGCGCGCTCCTGGCCGACGACGTACTGATCGAGGAAGGCCTTGATCTCGGCGGGCTTGGGGGTGGGAGTGCCGCCTGCGTGAGGCTCCTCCTTCTCGACCTCCTCGTTGATGATGTCGTTGCACAGACCGATGCACTCGTCGCAGATGTAGACGGTGGGGCCTGCGATCAACTTTTTTACTTCTTTTTGTGACTTTCCACAGAACGAACAACTCAAGTTGCCGTTCTGCCGGTCATCTCGACGTCGATCCACCTCAACCTCTACGCTATTGGGACATCTGGTGCGTCGGCCTGGCGACCACTCGGCGGTAGTCTAGATCCGTCGGGTCGGGGTCGCAAGCGAACGGCTGAAAACAAGAAGGAGTTGAAGCACCGGGAAGCGGAGTGAAGCGAACGCGGGCGCACGTGTGTCAGAGGTACGCCTCGAACGTTGAGCCTAACGAAGGCATTCCTAGTGGTGGGGCGGGGATGGCGCAAGGGATCAGGGAGTCTTCTTGGGGACGAAGACCTCGTCGATGATGCCGTATTCCTTGGCCTGGGCCGCGCCGAGATAGAAGTCACGGTCGATGTCCTTGGCGATCTGCTCGGTGGACTTGCCGGTGGCGTCCACGAGGATCTGGACGAGGGTGTCCTTGATGTGGCTGATTTCGCGGGCCTGGATCTCGATGTCGGTGGCCTGACCCCGGGCGCCGCCCATGGGCTGGTGGATCATGATGCGGGAATGGGGCAGCGCAAAGCGACGGCCCTTGGAGCCGGCGGCCAGGAGCACGGCACCCATGGAGGCAGCCTGACCGATGCAGATGGTGGACACGGGGCATCGGACGTACTGCATGGTGTCGTAGATCGCCAAGCCGGCCGTGACCACGCCGCCGGGGCTGTTGATGTAGAGCTGGACGTCCTTGTCCGGGTCCTCGCTCTCGAGGAACAGGAGCTGGGCGATGATGATGTTGGCGACGTCGTCGTTGACCTCGGTGCCGAGGAAGACGATGCGGTCCTTGAGCAGGCGGCTGAAGATGTCCCAGGCGCGCTCGCCGCGGTGGGTCGTTTCAACGACCTGGGGATAGGGGATGAAGTCGCGGGTGCGCTCGAGGGTTTCGAGGGCTTGGGCGCGGCTGCCTGGAAAACGGATCATACTCCCTCCAATGCGATGATCGGGATCGGGCTTGGCTGATGTGGGTGGAGGAATCCTAGCTAGCCGTGGGCGGATCGCCAGGGGGAAGTCACAAGATCGGGGGCGGTAGCCGCGAGCGACCAGGGGGACGGAAGGCAGCGAAGGGGTGAGGATCAGCCGACGGCGGGTGCGGGAGCGGCGACCTCGGTGATCTTGGCGGCGGCCTCGATGATGTTGAGGACCTTGTCTTCGAGGATCATGCCGATCAGCATCTCGTGCTGCTTGGGGTCCTGATACTGGACCTTGATCTTGTTGATGTTCTTGCCGGTCTGCTCGGCAAGCTCCTCGTAGGCCTTGGTGATGTCGTCCTGGTTGATCTGGACAGAGTTCTTCTTGGCGATTTCGGCCATCAACAGCCCGGCGCGGACCTTGAGCTCAGCCTCGGCCGCGATGCGCTGCTTGAGCTCGGGAGACAACGTGCGCACGGCTTGACCGGAGCGACGGGCCTGCTCGAGGATGTCGTCTTCCAGGATGCGTGCCTGCTGCTGAACGAGGGACGGGGGAACCGGCACGGGGTTGCGCTTGCACAGCTCGAGGACCAGGGCTTCGGCGACCTCGTTATCGGCGCGCTCCTTGGCAGCCTTCTCGAGCTTGGCCAAGACGTCGGCGCGGAGGGCGGCGAGGTTTTCGAAAGCACCCACGTCCTTCGCGAACTCGTTATCGAGCTCGGGCAGCACGCGCTCCTTGACCTCCTTGAGAGTGATGTGGAAGCGCGCGGGCTTCTCGCGCAGCTCCTGGCGCTGGTAGTTGGCGGGGAACGTCAGGTCCACGTCGAACTCGGCGCCGGGCTCCTTGCCGGTCAGCCCGTCGCTCAGGCCGGACAACAGGGTTGCCGAGCCAATCTCGGCGTTGACGTCGGTGCCGACGCCGTTGTCGACGGGCTTGCCGTCGACCTGGAGAACGAAGTCCATGGTGACGGTGTCGCCGGACTTGGCCGGACGCGCGGGGTTGGGCACCTGCAAGGTGGAGTGAGCGCGGCGCAGCTTCTCGATCTCGGCGTCGACTTCCTGGTCGGTGACCTTGTAGCCGGGCTTGGAGACTTCGAGGCCTTCGTACTCGACACGCTCGATGTCGGGCGTGACCTCGAAGCGAGCGCGATAGGTGAAGTCGTCGGAGGCCGAGGGCTTGGGCTTCTCGACCGCGGGGTTGGTGATAGGTCGCACGTTGCGCTCGGTCAAAGCCTCGTTGAGGGTGTCTTCGACGAGCTTGTTGGCGACGTCGGATGCGACGCGCTCGCCGAAGAGGTGAGCAAGGATTTGGCGCGGGGCCTTGCCCTTGCGGAAGCCTTTGATGTGAGAGGTCTTGGCGAGGCTGTCGTAGGCGCGATCGAGCGACTGCTTGACGCGGTCGGCCGGGACCGTGACCTGGAATTCGACGAGGACTGGGGAAAGCTTTTCGACGTTGACCTGCATGTTGGGTCTCCCGACGGCACCGGGCCGTCGCTGCTGGGAGGGCATCCGGGCGGGTCCACCAAAGGATGCCGCGAAGGGGGCAAGCAACTGCCACGCTACGCCCGGGCCGTCAAGCGTCGTGTTGACGGCAGGCAACGGAGCGTGGGGGAACGAAAACAAGCGGGCCCTGACGGGAGGCGACCGTCAGGGCCCATCGGTCCCGGGAGGGACGCGAAACCTTGGGAGGCGAGCTCAGTACCGATGGTTCTGATCGTACTCGTCGAGGAACTCGTCACCGTCGAGCTCTTCAAAGCGCTCGTGATCGAAAGCTGCTTCCTCGAGGTCATCGAGGGAGAAGCCGATCTTGAAGTTCGGTCGGATTTCCTCGCGTTCGAATTCGGCGTACGAGCTGTAGGTTCTGGGGGACATCGGTCGGCATCCTCCTGGCGATTCACACAGCGCGGTTGTGGCCGCGCACTAGGCCTCACGGCAACGTCGACATCTCGCGAGCCACCGGGCTCACTCGGCAGGGCGACGGGGGCGATCGGAACGCGTCCCTAGCGGCGGCTGCAGGGCAACGAGCGTGGCCGGGGTGCGCGGACGACGCGAGCGCCAGAAGCCGGCTGCCATCGCGTACGCTGCGCCCGGGGGGTCCTGGGAGTCGACCAGGGCCCTGCTCAATGCGTGCTGTTGCCTCTTGACCACCATGTCCTACCTAGTGCGACACTGTAGTACCAGGTCGGACAACGGCCAACAATCCGACATCACTTTTCTGAAAGGAATCCGGTCCCCTACCCGGTCGGGCGCCGTTGCCCCTTGCTAAGCCCACCCAGGCAAGGCTAAGTGCCGACTTCCGCCATGCTCCAGGAAGCGCGTCGAGCCACCGTGTTCGCGATCGCCAACCAGAAGGGGGGCGTCGGCAAGACCACGACTGCCGTGAATCTCGCGGCCAGCGTGGCGGTGGCCGAACGCGACACCCTGCTGATCGACTGCGACCCTCAATCCAACGCTTCGAGCGGCGTGGGCGTCGCGCCCAGGACGGTCGACCGCAGCCTGTACGACGCATTGATCGCGCGGGCGACGCTGGACCAGATCGTGTGTTCGACGCCCATCGATCGGCTCAAGGTGCTGCCGGCCACGCAGGACCTGGTGGCAGCGGAGCTCGAGTTGGTCGACGAAGACGATCGCGCGACACGGCTTCGAAAGGTGCTCGGGGAAGCGTCGTCGCAGTTCGACTACATGTTCATCGACTGCCCGCCGTCGCTGGGGTTGTTGACGGTGAACGCGCTGGTGGCGGCGGACGCGGTGATCGTGCCGATGCAGTGCGAGTACTACGCGCTGGAGGGGCTGACGTATCTGATGGCGACGATCGAGCGCGTGCGTTCGACGTTGAACCCTGGGTTGCGCGTGGAGGGGATCCTGCTGACGATGTACGATCCGCGCAACAACCTGGCTCGCCAGGTGGCTGCGGAGGTCAAGGGGCACTTCCGGGTGTTCGACTCGGTGATTCCGCGCAACGTGCGCTTGTCGGAGGCGCCGTCGCACGGCAAGCCGGCGCTGCTGTACGATGCGCAGGCCAAGGGAGCGCAGGGCTACCTGAGCCTGGCGCACGAGCTGCTCGGAGACGGGGCATGAGTGCGGACAAGAAGCGCGCGCTGGGGCGGGGCCTGGATGCGCTGCTGCCGACCGCGGCGCCGGTGCTGTCGTCCTCCGGTGTGAGCTACGGCGACCAATCGGTGTTCCGCTGTCCGATCGAGGCGCTCCGGCCGCAGCACAACCAGCCGCGCAAGCGCATGGCCGACGACAAGCTCGAGGAGCTGGCGGCATCGCTGCGCGAGCACGGCCTGATCGAGCCCATCGTCGTGAGGCGCATCGGCTCGTCCGGCGATCACTTCGAGATCGTCGCGGGCGAGCGTAGATGGCGCGCCGCGCAGCGCGCAGGCCTCAAGGAGCTGCTGGTCGTCGTCAAGGACGTCTCGCCGACCACGGCGTTCGAGCTGGCGCTCATCGAGAACATCCAGCGCGAGGATCTGGATCCGATCGAGGTGGCGGAGGCGATCGACCAGCTGATCCGCGAGCACGGCTTCACGCACGAGGTGGTGGCGCGACGGCTTCACAAGGACCGGTCGACGATCACCAATGCGCTGCGCTTGTTGAAGCTGCCGCCGCGTGTCCGGGCGATGGTGATCGACGGCAAGCTGAGCGAGGGACACGCACGGGCGCTGCTGGGTGCGGCGGACGAGACGGCGATCGAGGGGATCGCGGACAAGGCTGTGCGGGGCCGGCTGACGGTGCGTGCGGTGGAGTCGCTGGTGCGCGACGCTCGCAAGAAGCCGAAGGCGGCGGGCAAGGATCACGGCGAGGCGCCGTCGGCGGGCAAGAGCCCGAACGTGCGGGATCTGGAGGCGCGGCTGACGCGGCGTCTGGGGATGCGCGTGGAGGTTCACGCGCGGGGCAACGCGGGCGAGGTTGTCGTGCACTTCGCGAATCTCGATCAGCTCGATGATTTCATCACGCTGGTCGAGGGGAATTGAGCGACGGGGCTCGCGTCGGAGAGAGACGCAGAGAAGAAGAAGAAAGCGCAGAGGCGCGGAGGCGCGGAGACGCAGAGGGTCAGGGGGACTTGCCGGCGCGGAGGGCGTCGGCGGCGTGCTTGCAGTTGCTCTTCGGCGCGACCTTGGCGCACTGGTCGAAGGCCTTGATGGCGTCGGCCTTCTTCTTCTCGACGGACCACAGGTGCTGGCCGAGCAGGTACCAGGCGGGGCCGTAGTTGGGGTCAAGCTCGGTGGCCTTGAGGTAGTCGGCCTTGGCGCCGGCGTGGTCCTTGAGGGAGCGACGGCACACGCCGCGCTCTGCGTACAGCTCGGCGGCGGCCTTCATCGCGATGGCCTTGTCATAGGCGGCGACGCAGTCTGCATAGGACTCGGTCTGGCGGAACAGGTCGGCGATGGTGGCGACGACCTCGACGGAGTCTGGAGAGGAGGCGAGCATTTTCTGGAGCACGGAGACGGCGTCGGCGGGATGGCCGTCGGCGATGAGAGCTTGGGCGAGGCCGAGGCGGGCGACCGGGTTGTCGCCGGCGGACAGCGCTGCCTTGTACTCCTTGACCGCGCCGTCGGTGTCCTTGGTCTGCAGCAGCGCGAAGGCCAGGTTCATGTGCAGCATGGGATCGCGCGGGTTGTGCGCGACGATCGGACGCAGCAAGGCGACGGCATCCTGGAAGCGGTTGGTGGAGATGAGCAGAGCCGAGAGGTTGACGGCGGCGTCGGTGAGGTCGGGCTTGGCGGCGAGCGCGGCGCGATATTGTTTCTCGGCGCCGGCGGTATCGCCGAGGCCCTCGAGGGCCACGCCGAGGTAGTGCATGGCGATGGGGTCGTTGGGTGAGCGTGCGAGGGCGGCTTCGAACGCGGTGCGAGCTGCGGCGAAGTCCTTGGCCTCGAGGGCGCTCTTGCCCTTCTGGATTTCGGGTGACTCGGGGGTGCTGGTGGACCGCGCGCCGGAAGGCTCGTCCAAGGGCGGAGGCGGCTCCTTGTCCTGGGAGTTGGCGGGCGGCGTGGCAGGGCCGCAACCTGCCATCAGCACGACGAAACCGAAGAAGCGCAGCGCGTTCTTGAGCATGGCATCAACTCCGTCGAGAGAGCGGCCGTTCCAGAGCCGCGACGATTCTGGCGCGGATCTGGTCGGCGCGTGCATCGGTACGAACCTTCGTACCGTCCGGCTCGCTAACGTAGAACACGTCGGCCACCCGTGTCCCCTCGGTGTTGATCTTGGCGAGCTCGATGGACAGTCCGAGGTCGCGGAAGGTGCTGGCGAGCAGGTACAGAAGTCCGGCGCGATCGCGCGTGAAGACCTCGACGACGGTCAGCCGTGTGGAGGCGCGGTTGTCGACGACGACGCTAGTCTCGACCGCGGGGCTGGGGCGCTCGGACATGTTCGCGGTCATCCTCGGGGTGACGACGTCGTCGGCGGTGAGCGCGCCATCGAGGATCGCGCGCAGATCTTTTTCCATCTTGCCGGCGGCACGCTGGGATTCGGCGAGTGTCCCCTGCCCCGGGCCGCGGACGACGAACAGGTCGATGGCTTCGACGAGCCCGTCGGGTCGGACGCGCGAGAAGATCTGGGCCTGCAACACGGACAGTCGATTGGCGGCAAGCGCGGCGGCGATGGCGGCGAGCAAGCCGGGGCGATCGTCGGTAACGACGCAGACCTCGGCCGAGGCGCCCTGGCCGGCTTCGAACACGGCGACGGCTGGCTGTGCCGTGGAACGGGAGGCGACGATGCTGGCGTGCTGGCGAACGCGCTCGGCCGATGTGGTGAGCACATAGCGCTCGGGCATGCTCTCGAGGAACGCGCGCGCCTCGGGGGCTGGGCCGAGCGACGCCGCGAGCCGAGCGACGCGCGATCGTGCGGAGCCGACGGCACCGTCGACGTCGCGACGGCCGAGCAAGTGCGCGTCCACGGCGTGGTAGAGTTGCTCGAGCATGGCGGCCTTCCAGCTGGTCATGGCGTCGGGCGACGTGGTGGAGACATCGACCCAAGTAAGCAGGTACAGCTCGCGCAGTCCTTCGGGGCCGTGCACGATCCTGGCGATGTCGTCGACGACGGCTGGGTCTTCCAGATCGCGACGGGTGGCGGCGTGGTACAGCGCGAGGTGGTGCAGCACAAGGTGAGAGACCTCGGCGGCATCGTCGTCGGACAGGCCGAGACGTCGAGCGACGTCGAGCGCGATGGGGGCACCGCGAGCGGAGTGGTCCTTGCCGCCGATCGCCTTGCCGACGTCGTGCAGAAGGACGGCAAGGAACAGGATGTGCGGGCGGGCGCACTCTGCGGCGAGGCGGCAGACCAACGGGTTCTCGGCGGCGAGCGAGCCGCGGGCCGCCTGCCTGAGCCGATCCACGGCGGCGATGGAGTGAACGTCGACGGTGAGCACGTGGTAGACGTCGTGGTGAACGCGGCCGACGACGGGATCGAGCTCGGGGATCAGGGCGGTGAGCAGGCCGACGTCGTGCAGGTCGCCGAGCACGGAATCGTGGCGCAGGCGTGTTTCGCGGACCGTACCGCACAGCGCCAGGAAACGAGCGCGTGCGGAGGACGACCGAAGGATGGCGGCACGGAAGGAAGCGAGCCTGGCAGCGCGGCGCAGCGTTTCGCGCGAAGAGGCGTGGATGGGGACGTCGTAGCGGACGGCTTCTTCGTAAGCGCGCAACGCGAGGTTCGGGTCGGCTGCGAGAGCGGCGGCGCTGGCAAAAACGACCTGACCGTCGAACAGCTTGAGCCCGTCGCCCAGATCGGTTTCGGGAGGACGGCGCGAGCGGGGACGCTCCATGGCGCGGCCGACGACGATCTCGCGGGTGTGCATGACGGCGCGAGCGTGCTGGTAGTGGGCGCTCATGAAGGCTTCGGCGCCGACACGTCCGGAGCCGTAGCCGAGGATGGGCGCGATTCGCTCCTGCTGGTCGAAGGACAAGCGGTCGCTGCGACGGCCCGCGACCAGGTGCAGCTGATTGCGCACGAGCCAGAGGTGCTCGCGGGCGGCAACGAGATCTGCGACGTCGCGCGGAACGAGGACACCGACGCGCACCAGGTCTTCGAGGCGTTTGACCTTCCAGCGGGCGCGAGCGGCCCAGAGGGCGACATCGAGGTCGCGCATGCCGCCGGCGCCGAGCTTGATGTCGGGCTCGAGGCGGTAGACGGTGGCGCCGAAGCGTTCGTGGCGCTCCGCGGTGTCGTGCTCGAGCAGCTCGGCGAACTGGGCAACGCCCGTCTCGGAGAAGATTTGGTCGAAGGCGCGGCGCCAGAGCTCGGAGACCAGGGTGTCGTCGCCGGACAGGTGGCGCCAGTCGAGCAGCGTGGTGGCGGTGCGAGGGTCTTCGCGGGCAAGGGTGAGGAGCTCGTCGAGGGCCACGACCTGGTGTCCTAGCGCGACGCGGATATCCCAAAGCGGATAGAGCAGCGCCTCCGCCAAGGAGCGAGCGACATCGCGATCACCTTCGAACAGGAGGCGGAGGTCGATGTCGGAGTGCAGGGCGACGGCGTTGCGGCCGTAGGAGCCAACGGCCGACAGGCTGGCGCGCAGGCCGGGCGGGCGGGCATCGACGACGGATCGGGCGGCGAGGAACAAGGTGGAGAGCATGCCGTCGAAGGCGCGCGCGCGCGCTCTTCCCGCCAACCAGCCGGACTCGGGGCCGGCCTGTCGCACGATGGCCTCGACGCTTTGCCCGTGTCGGCGGAAGTAGCGAGCCAACTCCTCGGAGAGGTTGGGAGCAGCCGCGGACAGGACCGCGGCCTGCGGGCTTTCCGCGGGAGGGAGCTGGTCTTTCATGTGCAAGGTTCTGGAGACAAGCCTAGCTGCGCCGGGTGATCATGTGTCTCCATCCGGCTGCGGCGGCAAGAGGAGCGTGGGAAGGGGCAGGGCAACGCTTGCCGGGGCGGCGGCCGGTCGCACGGGGCAAGGCTCGACGTTGCGACGAAAACGCCTATGCTGAGCACGCCAAGCAAGGGCCGTGACGGGACAGAGATGCCATGGGCGAGGACGGACTGCGAATCGATGAGGTGATCGTGATCCCGGAAAGCGAGCTGAGCTGGTCGGCGGCGCGCGCGTCGGGCCCGGGAGGCCAGAACGTCAACAAGGTGTCGTCCAAGGTGGAGCTGAGATTCGACCTTGCGGGCACGAGAGTGTTGGCCGCGGCGGTGAAGGCGAGGTTGCGGGCCCTGGCGGGCAAGAAGCTGGATCGAGAGGGCCGGCTGGTGGTCGTGAGCCAGGCCACGCGGGATCAACTGCGCAATCTGGAAGACGCGAGAGACAAGCTTGCGGCGTTGGTGCGGCAAGCGCTCGAGGAGCCCAAGGCGCGGAAGGCGACGCGACCGAGCAAGGCCGCGAAGCTGCGACGGCTGGACGACAAGCGTCGTCAGAGGGACAAGAAGCGCGAGCGAGGTCGGCCCACGCACGAGGGCTGAGCGCCGCATCGACGCGACCGCCTCGGACGGCCCGGACAACGTGGAAATGCGAGCCTGGAGGATCCGCGGCCCGCGTGGGAGACTGGACGGGTTGGCGGGAAAGACCGGGGGGCGATCATGGCGTGCCGCCGAGGGGCGAGAGCAAGGGAGGCGCGAGCGCGCTGGGCCGTAGTAGCCGCGGCTCTGCTTCTGCCTTGCAGATGGGCCGGCGCGCAGCCTCAACCCGCTGGCACGGATGAACAGAAGCGCTCGCCGGACGTGGCATGGGCGTTCCGGGGTTACGTCGAGACGTACTACGAGTGGAACTTCCACCGTCCGGCGAACCACATCAACAACCATCGCGCGTACGACACGCAACACAACGCCTTCGCGGTACAGAA
>JAJZQG010000074.1 GCA_021847645.1 Myxococcales bacterium | reverse complement strand
CGATCTTGCACGCCCCAGCCCGCGCCATGCAAGGGCATGCAACTACGGCCCCCGCCTCACCCCCGCATCTCGTCCACCAACCCTCGCGCCACTCGCACCGCCCGAACCGGATCGTCGCCGATCGCCGTCTCGTCGGACAGCACGATCCCCGCGTAGCCGCGGTCGATCAAGTCGAACAGGTGACACACCTCCGAGCGCGTCGGATCGGCGTGACGCGTCAGATGCTCGAGCACCTGGCCAGCCATCAGCACGGGAATTCCCCCGGTCGCCGGGCGAAACGACGATACCCACTTAGCCAGCCTGGCCGCCCCGAGCTGCGCACCCAGGTCGCCCCGGCACACCCACAGCTCGTCGCACGCCGCCCCGATCGCCTCGATCCGTTCGGTCGCCTCGCGACGCTCGATCTTGCCGATGACGCGCGCACGCGGCGCCCGTCGCTTGATCCACGCCGCCTCCCGGCCGTCGAGCATGAACGAGAACGCAAAGTCGATCCCGTCGACGCCGCTGACCGCGTCGATGTGCGCCAGGTCGCGTGCCGACAGATCGCCCAGCTCGACCGGGTGATCCAGCACGTTGATTCCCTTGCGTGGACGCAGCAGCCCGTCGGTCAGGCACACGGCCTCGGCCGCCCCGTCGCCCACCGCCACCACGCGCATGCGAATGCGGTCGTCGTCCAAGCTCAGCGTGTCGCCCTGCCGAAGGGATCGGAACAGCTCCGGATGGTCGAGCGGGATCGTCTGGTCGTCGTCGGGCACGGCGGCGAACCGCACGACATCGCCGGTCGCGAGGCGCTTGGGGGCAAGGTCGCCCACTCGCATCTTGGCGCCCTGCAGGTCGACGACCACGCGTTGGTCGAGGCAGGCACGCACGGCGGCCACCGCGCGACCAAGCTCGTGCGGCTGCATGTGCGATGCGTTCAAGCGCAACGCGTTGGCGCCGGCGCTGGCCAGCGCCGGGGCGATGGGCAGGGACGACGGTCCGAGCGTGGCGACGATCGCTGCGATGGCGGGGCCCATGGGTGTTGTCCTGACGGAAAGTGGCGGCGGAGTGTGTCCAACGAAAGGGCGTTTCGCAAGGCTCGACGCGCCCACCGCACGGCGTCGATGGGGCGGGTCATCAAGACCACGTTGCGCGACGGACGAGGATCGCCTAGATCGCACCCCATGCTAGCCGAATCACGCGACATGCTCATGGACCTCCAAAGGCGCTTTGAGGCGCTAAGGGGGCATCTTTGACGTCCCTAAGCTGAAATCAGAGCTCGACCTGCTGAACCAGAAAGCGGGCGCGCCGGACTTCTGGAGCGACCAGACCGCCGCGCAGGCCTTGCTGCGCCAGCGCACGGCGGTCGAGCAGCAGCTGCAGGGCCTCGAGACGCTCGAGCGGCAGCTGCGCGACACCTCGGACTACCTGGAGCTCGCGGCCATGGAGGACGACGAGGCCGCGCTGGCCGACGCGTTCAAGCAGGTCGACGCGGTGGCAAGCGCCGTGCGCGCCGCCGAGCTGCGACGCATGCTCTCGGGCCGCGTCGATCACGCCGACGCCATCGTGTCGATCCACCCGGGCACCGGCGGCACCGACGCCAAGGACTGGGCGCAGATGCTGCTGCGCATGTACCTGCGCTGGGCCGAGCGACGCGGCTTCAAGACCGACGTCATCGACCTGCAGGAAGGCGATGAGGCCGGCATCGACAGCGCCGCGTTCACCGTCGCGGGGCTCAACGCGTTCGGCTACATGCGCTCGGAAATCGGCGTGCACCGTCTGGTGCGCATCAGCCCGTTCGACGCCAACGCGCGCAGGCAGACCTCGTTCGCCGCCGTCGAGGTCTCGCCCGACATCGAGGACGAGATCAACATCGAGGTGAAGGACGAGGACTATCGCATCACCACGATGCGCGCGGGCGGCAAGGGCGGCCAAAACGTCAACAAGGTCGAGACCGCCGTGCGCCTGGAGCACTTCCCCACCGGCCTGATGATCGTCTGCCGCGCCGAGCGAAGCCAGCTGCAAAACCGTCGCATGGCCATGAAGATGCTCAAGGCCAAGCTGTTCGATCTCGAGATGACCAAGCGCGAGCAGCAGGCCGCCGCCATCGCCGCCGCGCGCACCCAAATCGCCTGGGGCAACCAGATCCGCTCGTATGTCTTGCAGCCCTACCGGCTCGTCAAGGACCTGCGCACCGACTACGAAGTCGGCAACGTCGACGCCGTGCTCGACGGCGACCTCGACGGCTTCATCGAAGCCTACCTGCTCAAGGCGGCCGGCGGACGCGTCGACAAGGGCGGCCAGGTCAAGCGCGGGGACTAGACACACCGCGTTGGCTGGGAAGCTCGCCGCCAGAGAGAACTAGGAACTAGGAACAGGAACGCGGATCGAAGAATGGGTCCGTTCTGCGTTCCCTATTGGACTTCCCGTGCTCCCAGTTCCTAGTTCTTGCCTTCCCCGGGCCGCGCGCGTCCCTACGGAGCCAAGTCGGCGCAGCATCGGAACCCTAGCGAGTAGTCGAAATACGTGGTTGGGTGCGCGTTCACGCGCGCCTCGCATCCCTTGCGCGTGTTGCGCGCATAGAAGCCGCCCAGGAACAGCCCGTCCGGGTCGTCGACCCACTCGTCGACATTGCCGACCATGTCGTAGATGGCATCGTTGCCCCAGCGGCTGACGCACATCGGGCTTCCCCCGGTCTCGCGCAGCAGATCGGCGCCGTCGACCTGAACCAGGTTCAACCGCGGGTCGCTCAGCCCCGACGAGCAGCTGCCGTGCAGGATGCGCGCGGGGTGATCCTCGCGAAACACGTTGCAGGCTCCCTGGCGGTACGTGGCGCCATAGGGGAAGTCCTGGCCGCGCTCGCCCTTGCACGCGGTGACCCACTCCTCCTCGCGGCACAGCCGCTTGCCCGCTGCCCGGCACGCCGCGGCTGCCACATAGCCGGGCGTGTAGCCCTGGGGCGTGACGTTCGGCCGTGACACCGCCATGGGCGAGAACTCCCCGCCCTGCTCCCACGGCGGAAGGACCGGAAGCGCCATGGGCTCGCGCGGGGTTGCCGCTGCATCCGCCCCCGCGTCCGCCCCTGCATCCGCGACGACCTCGGCTGGCGGCTCATCCTGCGCATCGTCGTCGTCCGCGCTGTCCTCGATCAGCGCAACGTTGCGAACCGGACCGGGAATCGACAGGGCCAGCGGCGTGCGGCTGCCGGCGTCCAGGCTGAGCATCGCGATGGGGCTCGCGGCACCGCCGTCGGCCGTGCCCGTCGCCAGGGCTTTCTCCTGCTCGAACTCTGCGGTCCATTGGTTCCACAGCAGATTCGCCAGGTGATGGTCGGGCGGGAAGTAGGGCGACAAGGGACGCCCGGACGATGCGTCGACCGTGGAGTCTTCCCACCGGTCGATGCAGAAGCGCCCTCGCACGTTGACCATCTCGGGAGGGCACTGGGGGTAGAGCCGGGTGCGCTCGATGGGTCGCGGCGCCGCGGTGCGGTGCGACGCGGTTGCGGTCCTGCGGTGCTTCTTCGTGTTCTTGACCGGCTTGTGCTTGGATCGCTTCGTCTTGGAGCCCTGAGCCTGGGAGGTCCCCGGATCTGCGCACAACATGGCCGCGGCCGCACCGAAGGTCAGCACGCCTGCCAGCAGGACCACGAGCGGGGAGCGTCTCACGGCCCCCGGGTGTGCCACGATCCAGCGATTTGGGCAAACCAATGCGAGCCCTCGCCACGTGCCGCATCGTCGCCCTGTCGTCGCGCACGTGCCCCTTGACCTTCGCGAGCGCGCGGGTATTCTCCCGCTTCCGTTCCGCGCGCCAGGTTTCGGCCCCACCCACGGAACGGCCTTTGCTTCGCTTGCGTCGTGCTGTTCATTGACAAGATCATCTGCCAGGGGATGGTCAGCTCCCCTTCGGAGGAGTGGCCGAGTGGTCGAAGGCAGCGGTTTTGAAAACCGCCGTATCGCAAGGTACCGGGGGTTCGAATCCCTCCTCCTCCGCCGCCCTGGCAATGATTCGGCCTGGAGAGGTGACCGAGAGGCCGAAGGTACCCGCTTGCTAAGCGGGCGTAGGTCAAAAGCCTACCGTGGGTTCGAATCCCACCCTCTCCGCAACGCGCGCGGCTGCCCCTAGGGCATGCAGATCTTGCGATTCTGGCTGCCGCCGCCCGACGACTTGCAGGTGAACGCCGCGTTCGCGAAGGTATGGCAGAACAGCGTGGCGTCCGTGTAGCCCGCGGCCTGCACGTCGGAGTCCTCGCAGCTCAGGAAGCAGTACTTGTCCGAGGTCGACGTGTACGGCGAGCACACCTGCGGATAGGCAGTTAGGCATTCGCCCGGCACGGCGCAGCAGTCCGTGTCGCTCTGGCAGGTGTGCGTGCAATAGCCGTTCTGCACCTGGGTCAGGCACACCGCGGTGCCCTGCAGCGCTCCCGGCGCCACGTTGGGAAAGCACTGCGCCGCGTTCGCGCACGCCTGTCCCGTCTGCTCCGCGGCTCCGTTGTAGGGCGGCGGGTTGTCGTTGCCGCAGCCCGTGCCGGCCCCCCACAGGATCGACAAGGGAACCAAGAGGATGATCGCTGCTGATTGGCGCATGCCCTAGCGTACGATCGCGGGGTCGGGCGGGTCAACGTCGCGTCCGGCGTCGGGTGCGGCTGCGCGTCAAAACATGCCGCACGCGTGGCACGTCTCGCACGCTTCCTGATCCGGCACGAACGGCGGCTGCTCGGCCACGAGAAGGTTGGCGAGCTCGTGCAGCCGGTGGTGCTCGTCCCTGCCCATCTCGTCGCGCTCGAAACGCTCGAATTGCTCGGTCATCGCCGCGAGCTCCGGCGGCGTCAGCGCGCGCTCGGCCATCGGGTACAGGATGTTGTCCTCCTTGGCGATGTGGTTGCGCAACATCGGCACATAAGCGCCCGCGTGCTCCGCCAGCGCGTCGCACTCCTCGTCGGACAGCTCGCCGTCGCGGCTCCCCAACTCGGCCAGCACCCTGACGTGGGCGCGTCCCTGGGTGTGCTCGTGGATCATGACGGCTACTGGCCCTACGCGGTTCGAGAAGCCGTGCTCGGTCATGGTCTTGAACAGGATGTCCTCTTCCTTGCCGTGGTGGCACCGGTCGGCGAAGTTCGCGAAGAACTCCGCATAGCGCCGGATGGTGGCGCGCTCGACCTCTTCGCCTTGCTGCATGCGGGCGACGAAGCCCTCGAGCGAGCTCAGGACGTACATGCGTGTCTCGGCTGTCCGCTGATCGTCGAGAACCAGCTGATCGGCGCGTTGACCGCGGATGCGCTGGCGCCCAATGCGTTCGACGGGCTTGATCAGCGGCTGCTGGGCGCGCTGGGCGCGATCGCCGGGGCCGCGATGCGAACGGGCGATCTGATCGAGGCGCTGGAGCGCAGCGCGTCGCGCCAGGGCCTGATCGCGCGGGACCTGATGGACGACGTGCGCACGCGCCAGGGCGGCGAGCTCATCGGCGATAGCGCCCCGACGCGTCGTCTTCGGGTGGAAATCGGGCTCATCGCGCCCTCGGACTTCAGCGTGCTCATCCAGGGCGAGACGGGTGTGGGCAAGGAGCTGGTGGCGCATGCGGTCCACGCCGGGTCACGTCGGAAGGACGAGCCGCTGGTGTATGTGAATTGCGCGGCTCTGCCCGAATCGCTGGCCGACAGCGAGCTGTTCGGCCACATCAAAGGCTCCTTCACCGGCGCGAGCGCGGATCGGCACGGCAAGTTCGAGGTGGCCGATCGGGGCACGCTGTTCCTGGACGAGATTGGCGAGCTTCCCCTGTCCCTGCAGCCCAAGCTGTTGCGCGCGCTGCAGGAAGGCGAAATCCAGCGCATCGGCTCGGACAGGATCCTTCGCGTGGACGTTCGCGTGGTCGCGGCCACCAACCGGGATCTCGTCAAAGAGGTAGAGAGCGGCAGGTTCCGGGCGGACCTGTTCCATCGTCTGAATGTCTATCCGCTGCGCGTGCCGAGCCTGCGGGAGCGGCCCGAGGACATTCCGCTGCTCGTGGGCCACTTCTGCGAGCGAATGCGTCGCAGGCTCGGCCTGGGCCCGGTGCGTGTTACGCAGGATACGCTCGAAGCGCTCAAAACCTATCCCTGGCCGGGCAACGTGCGAGAGCTGGAGAACGTGATGTCGCGCCTGGTGCTGCGCGCGGCGTCCACCGTGGAGCCCGGCGCGCCGGTCGTGGTGCCCGCGTCGCTGCTGGGGGCGGAGTTCTCACTACCCGCCGCCCCCCGCGCGCAGCCGCAGGCCCCGGCCACGGTGCCCGCGCCGATTCGCCCGCTGCGCGAGGCGGTCGACGATTACCAGCGCACGCTCATCCGGCAGGCGGTGGATCAGCACCAGGGCAACTGGGCAGCAGCGGCGCGGGCGCTGGGCATGCACCGGTCGAATCTGCACCATCTGGCTGCGCGGCTGGGATTGCGGGAGGACGGCAGGTGAAGGGCTACATATTCACGCACACGCACGTCGTGCACGTCAGAAACCCGAGCGCCAGCATGATCGCCAGGCCGATCACGAACCCCAGGGACACCCACAGCCATGTCCTGCTGCCGCCCGACCGTGCCGGCGCGGGCGGCCCAACGGGCGGATAGGGCGACACCGTATACGGCGTAGGATACGGCTGCATCGGCATGCCTGGTCCGCCGTAACCCTGTTGCGGATACGTCTGCGGCGGCGGATACACACTTTGCGGCAGTGGATACGGTGGCGTGTATCCACCGGCCGGCGGCTGCACGGCAGTCACCACGCTCTTTTCCCCGGCTCCCGCCGCCTGCCTGAGCGCCTCCCAAAACAGCCTCAAGTCTGCATGGCGCACCGCCGGGTCCACGCTCAGCGCCCGCGCGAATACCTGCTCCACAGCGTCGGATACTTGCGCACCGCGCGCCCGCGGCGTCGGGCGCACTGCCTTGTTGAGCGCCGCGCTCATCAGCTTGATAGCATCCTCGCCGTCCACCGCCGACCGGTCCGTCAGCATCTCGACCGCCATCAGCGCAAACGAGTAGACGTCGCTCCACGGGCCCGTGGGGCCGATAGACGGGTCGAACTGCTCGGGCGCCGCGTAGTGCGGCGTAAAGGAGCTGAACCCGGCCTGGGTCCGTGCCTTGCGGAATGCGTCGGAGCCCTCCTCCATCACCTTCGCGATGCCGAAGTCCAGCAGCTTGAGCTGGGGCACCTCGCCGGGCATCGCCCCGCGCATCGCAAACAGGTTCGCCGGCTTGATATCGCGATGCGCCACGCGCTTCTCGTGCGCATACGCCAACGCCTTCGCCGGCGGGTCGAGCCACTGCATCACCTCCGACAGCGGCCGCCCCGGCATCCCGCGACGACGACGGTCATGCATGATGGCCGACAGCGGCGTTCCCTCCAGCCATTCGAGGACCACGTAGGGCGCCCACACGCCGCTGGGCGTGGTCACATCGCCCAGGGCGATCGACCGCACGATACCGAGCGTCCCCTGGGACAGCTGGAACAGCAGCTTGCCCTCCTCGCGGAACTTGCGCAGGAATGCCTCGCGGGTCTCGGGCGCAAACGACCCGGGAATCTTGAGGCACTTGACCGCCACGGGCTCCTCGAACCGCAGGTGGAATGCCTTGTAGACGACCCCGAATCCCCCTTCGCCCACGAGCGCGTCGATCCGGTAGGTCCCGTCCAGGACCTGCCCCACCAGGGCGAGCGGATCGTCACCTCGCATGCGCTGGCCTACTTGGGCTCGAGCCGCAGCGAGGCCCCGTGCTCGGGGCTCATCAACGCCTCGCGGACCGGCACCGGTATGCGCTTGAGCCGGAACTCGTCGCTAACGCACGCATGCAGCGTGTCGCCCTCGGCCACGATGCGTCCGTCGGCCTGGTTGGCGATCGTGTAGGAGAACTTCATCGAGATGCGCTGCAGGTCGGCCAGGCGCACCTGCACCACGAGCAGATCGTCGAAGCGCGCCGCGCTGCGGTACTTCACGTGGGACTCGACCGCAGCCAAGTGGATGTTGTCGCCCAGGCCGGAGCCGTAGAGCACGCCGCGCTTGCGAAACCAGTCCACGCGGGCGTTCTCGAAGTAGCGAAGGTAGTTGGCGTGATGCACCACGCCCATCGCGTCGGTGTCGTAGAAGGGAACGCGCACGACGGTGGTGGAGACGTGGGGATCGGCAACCGGGCTGGGCTCGAGCATGGTGGACCTGCAAGGGGGCGTCGGGCCGCGCGTGCCCGGCTACTCAGGCAGCATGGCACGGAGCGCGGCCTGGATGTAGTGAATCTTGGCTGCCCGTGCGTCAGTGCAGCAGCCCGCTCACGTCGACCTCCGAGCCCTGGGCATGGTCGAGCCGCAGCTTGACCGCGCGCACGAACAGATCGTCGGGGTTGATCGTGTCCATGCGCGCGAGGACCTCCTTCATCGCCTCCTTGTCCCGCGCCAGCCCGCAGGCCACCACCTGCTCGCGCAGCATCGACATGATCACCGCGATCGTGGCCTTGTCGGGTGGATCCGACGCTCGCGCCGCGGCCAGCACCTTCGCGAACGACGCGGCCGAAGCCGCCATCGACAGCTTGCGGTCGGACCTGCCCAGGGGCTGGGGATAGAGCCGCAGCCACAACGCCTCGGGCGCCAGGTGCTCGGCGACCCGCGCGTCCCAGCGCGGATCGAGCTCCACGTACACCGGACGTCGGTCCGCCAGCCGGGAGACCGCGTGCTCGCCCGGGGCACCCTCGATCGCCATGTCGCGCAACAGCAGCCCGGCATTCGGCTCGGCCTCCAGCACCTGGCCGGCCACCGAGCCTCGCGTGACCAGCGGGAACGGCACCAGCACCACGTCCGGCCGCATGCCCGACAGCAGCCGCTGTCCCAGCACGCGCCACACGATCGCGTGCGATCTCGCCAGCACCACCGCGTTCGGGTCGAGCCCCTCGATCCCTTCGTCGGACCACGCGCTCGCACCGCGCATCTCGCTGCGGTCCACCGTGAACGCGGCCTGCTCCGAGGCCATCGCCACCAGCGTGAGGTTGAACATCACCAACAGCACGGCAGCCGCCTTCGCCATCGGCAAGGCCATGTCCTGCAAGGTCGCCGCGACCGCCTGCACGCCCAGCGCCACGCACACCGCCACCGCGCTGATCGCCAGCATGCGCAGCGCCACCCGCGGATCGGTCGCGAGCACGGCACCCGACGTGGCAGGGAAGATCGCGTCGGCCGCGATGAACACGGCCATCGGGGCCATCAGCGCCCGGGTGCGCTTGCGCAGCAGACCCACCGCGAGGCCCAGGACCGCGATGCCCAGCGAGATCACGCCGACCTCGTTGCGCCACGCGGCCAGCGCGGTCGTTCGCACGGCCTCGGAATCGATCGCGACCAGCCCGCCTGAGGTCATGCTCCATCCGAGCCGCAACCATGCGTGCGGTGCGATCGGCCGAAGCACCCAGGGCAGAATGCACAGGCCGGCCCCCAGGACCAGCGCCACGGCCGGATAGATCGCCTCGCGCCCCTTGAGCCATTCGCGCTTGATGACCGCCGAGACCACCAACGCGGCGAGCACGGCGCCCGCCGCCACGAAGCTCTCCGAGACCAGCGCGCCGAGCAGCAGCGCGCTCGTGGTCCACCGACGCACCCTCACCTCGTCCTCGCGCAGCCAGGCGTGCAGCACGAGCAGCGAGGCCGCCAGCTCGATGGTGCCGCCTCCGCCCACGGTCGCTTCGCCCTGCATCGCCGGGCCCAGGGCCGCGGTCAGCGCCGCGATCGACGCCAGCGGGCCGTTGAGGAACCAGCCCGGCACGTGCGCGTCCAGCACGCGTCGCGCCAGCGAATGGATGAGCCAGGCGCAGGCCGACAGCGCCAGCGCGGACGCCACCGCCATGCGAAAGCTCAACGGGCCAAGGGGCATCAGCCCCGCGAGCTGCATCGCGATCGCGCTGAGCGTCGACGGCCCGCCCACCGGCACTAGCCCCAACCCGCGCAGCACCGGCAGATCCGACCGCCATGTCGGGGCCACGCTCACGCGTCCCAGCGCCATGATCGTCGGCAGCACGATCGCCGCCAGGCGCATCGCCTCGTCGACCAGTCGCAGGATGCGTTGCGGAAGCGCCACTAGGATTTGGGGTCTTCGTTGCGGCTGAGCAGCATTGCCGTGATGTCCGCCCCGAGCTCCTCGGTCATCGCGTGCTGGACCATCTCGTGGATCTTGGCTCGCTCGCCGTCGTTCGCGTACTGGAATTCGATGCCCATGCCCGCGGGCCGCTCCTCGGTGGCATCGTCGGGCATCACCCGCCACACCACGCGGCCGGTGAGCACCAGCGGCTCGTCGAAGGCGGGCACCACGAGCGAGAACTTGAACTCGGTGTGCAGCTCGAGCGGGTGGCGGGTCGCGATGAACGTCCCTCCCTTCGAGATGTTGCGCGTGTAGTCCGCGAAGAACATGTTCACGCGCTTGTATTCGACACGCAGCTCAATCGGGGTGCGTTGCTCGTGCCGTCGGTCGGCGTCGGTGTCGGAAGCGCTCATTGCGCGGACAGCGTAGCGCCATTGGGTGGCGCGTGGCTATGCTTGGCGCGTGCTCGCACCCTCCCGCCTCCTCACCACCGCGCGTCGTGCCCGGGACCGCGCCCGATCCGCACCGCAAGACGCCCGCCGCGTCGCCACGCTCGCCTCGCTTCTCGCCCGCGTCGGCTGGCAGACCGGCATGCTCGAGCACGTCTCGACCGGGGCCGCCCGTGAGCTGCTGTCCGGCATCCTTCACAACCGCGCCAACCCCTCGCTGCTCTACCGCCTGCAGGCCCTCACCCAGCCCGACAAGCCCGCCATCATCGCCGGCGAGCGCGTCGTGAGCTTCGGACGCCTCGACCGCGAGATCGACCGCGTGGGCTGGGGCCTTCGCGCTCACGGCTTCCAACGCGGCGACCGGGCGATCTTCATGCTCAAGAACCGCCCCGAGTTCATCGCTCTGCAGCCCGCCATGAGCCGCATCGGCGCTGCCGGCGTCAGCATCTCCTGGCGCTCCACCCCCGCCGAGCTCGAGTACCTCGTCAACAACAGCGGCGCCCGCGCCCTGTTCTTCGATCGCGACCTCGCCGACGTCGTCCGCGCCGCGCTGCCCGCCTGCCCTGCCCTGCCCCGCGACAACGTCTTTTGCGTCGGCGCCAAGGTCGACGGCTTCGACACGTACGACAGTCTGCTTCGCGACGCCTCGCCCAGCGTGATCGAGCCGGGCGAGGAGGCCGCCGTCATCATCTACACGTCGGGGACCACCGGAAAGCCCAAGGGCGCCGTGCGCAAGTTCCCTCGCGACGTGGTCCTCGGCACCCTGTCGATCATTGCGTCCTCGCCCCTTCGCTCCGACGACGTGCACCTGGCCGTGCTGCCGTTCTACCACTCGACCGCGTTCGCCTTCACCAGCTTCAGCCATCTGGTGGGCGCCACCGTCGTGCTGCTCGACGGCTTCTCGCCCGAGGGATTCCTCGAGGCCGTGGAGCGTCACCGCATCACGCAGACCGCCGTGGTGCCCACGCTGCTGCATCGCGTCCTGCAGCTCGGCCAGGAGCGCATCTGGCAGTACGACACGCGATCGCTGCGCGCGATCATGACCGCCGGGGCTCCGCTGTCCGCGGCTCTGGCCGCACGTGTCATGGACGTGTTCGGCGATGTTCTCTACAACTTCTACGGCGCCACCGAGACCGGGCTCAACACGGTCGCCTCCCCCCAGGACCTGCGCGCCTCGCCCGGCACCATCGGACGGCTCATTGCCAACAACGAGATTCACCTGCTCGACGACAACGGCCGGGAGGTTCCCCGTGGCGAGGTCGGCGAGGTGTTCATCCGCGGGCCCATGATGGTCGCGGGCTATCACGACGACGCGGCCGCCACCCGGGCGGCGCAGCGCCAGGACATGTTCTCGGTGGGCGACCTGGGCTGGCTCGATCAGCTCGGCTGCTACCATCTGGCCGGGCGCAAACGCGACATGATCATCTCGGGCGGCGTCAACGTGTACCCGGCCGAGGTCGAGGCCGCGATCGAATCGCACCCGGCGGTGGCCGAAGCCGCGGTCATCGGTGTGCCCGACGAAGAATGGGGCGAGCGTGTCGTGGCGTTCGTCGCGCCGCGCACGCACGGTGACGCGCGCTTCGCGCAGGCCGTGACCGATCACTGTCGCAAGCTGCTTGCCGGTCCCAAACGTCCTCGCGAATACGTCGTGGTCGATTCGCTGCCACGCAACCCTACGGGCAAGGTGCTCAAGAACGAGCTTCGCGAGCGCATGCGCACCGCGTCGGATCCGCTGGCGCCCACCGCACTCTGACCGTATGCTCCCAAGCTATGCGCACCTTGATTTCCCCTATCGCAATGGGCGCCATGGGCGGAGCGCTGCTGCTTTCGCTTGGTTCTTCGGCCGCTGCGCAATACCCGCCCGGCCAGGGCTACGGCCAACCGCCTCCGGGTTACGCCCAGCCGCAGCCCGGCTATGCACAGCCCCAACCCGCTTACGGCTACGGCCAGCCGCCTCCCGGATACGGCCAGCCCGGCGGCTATCAGCAGCCCGGCGGCTATCAGCAGCCCGGCGGCTATCAGCAGCCCGGCGGCTACGGAGGTGGCCCGCCCCCGCCCCCGCCTCCGCCTGAGCCGAGCTTCGATCAGTACTCCATTCGCTTCGATCCACTGATGTGGATCCTGCAGGGGCGACCCGCCCTCGAGCTCGAGTACGCACCTATCAAGTGGCTGTCGATCGAAGTCACCCCGATGCTCGCCACCAAGTCGCTAATCAGCGATGTTGAGCAGTCCGGAGGTGGAGTCGGCGCCAGCGTCGGCTTCTGGCTCGACGGCACGGCCTATTCGGGCACGGTGCTGCGCCCGCTGTTCGAGGTCAACGCGATGACCTACAAGTCGCCCTACTCGCCGCCCGCCGGCTACGACGAAAACCTCGACGGAGTACTCCAACACAAACACACCGAGACGCGCATCGGCGGCATGATCGCGAGCCACCATCGCTGGGGCGGATTCACCATCGTCACGGGTTTCGGCCTGCTCGTCGATACCGCGGCCAAGAAGGATCCTCGCTGCGACCAGGCGCAATCGGCTGCCAATCCCAAGGGCTATTGCGTGCTGCGGACCAGTGATCAAAACACTACCGACATCTACGGCTCGTTCGCGTCGGGCCTGGAGACCAAGGTCGACTGGCTCCTTCGCCTGTCGCTGGGCGCCGTGTTCTGATCCCGCCGCGCCCTGTCGTTCTCATGTCCCAATCCACGTTCGAAACAGCGTGCGCGGTCGTCATTGCCGTCACGCTGCTGGCCATGGCGCGCACCCGCGGCGCCAAGGCCCTGCTCGTCGACTACGTTGTCCTCGCCGCTGCCGGCTGGGTCGGCGAGCAGTCCTGCATTCAATGGTACCGGTTCTATGCGTATGCGCCCCAATGGAGCATCTTCGTCGGCTCGGTCCCGCTCCTGGTGCCCCTGATCTGGCCCCTGGTCATCCTGTCCGCGCGCGACATCGTCTCCTCGCTGTGGCCATCGGCCGGGCGCCTTGCACCTTTGATCGTCGGCGCCGTGGTCGCCTTCGACGCTTCGCTGGTCGAGGTCGTGGCCGTGCGTGCCGGCTTGTGGGGATGGGCCGAGCCCGGCTACCTGGGTGTACCGGTGATTGGCATTCTCGGCTGGGGATACTTCGCCATCGGCGCCAGCGCCGCGCTCGACCAGAAGACGCCCTGGAAGCACGCCCTGGTCATGGTGCTCGGACCCCTCACCGCCCACGCGCTCATCCTCGCCACCTGGTGGGGACTGTTCCGTTGGACCCTGCGCGGCGACCTGGGCAATGCGTCCCTGGCCGCCATGGCCGTGCTCGGCGCCGGGGCGTCCCTGGCCGTACGGTCCTCGCGTCGCGCCGGTCATCTCGTGCCCATGAGCGTCGCAGGCCCCCGCTCCTCGGCTGCGCTCCTGTTCCTGGTGCTGTTCGCCTTGCACGCGATGAGCGACCTGCGCGTGTGGATTCACCTCGTCGCGGTGTCCGTTCCGCAAGTGTTGTCTTGGGCGAGCCTGCCCGGCCAGCGCGTCCGCCAAGGCGCTCGCTGAGGCCGAGCGAACTCTCTCGATGAACGGACGCCGGTGCCGCTATGCTCGGCCTCCATGCAACCCGCCTGGCCGTCCGGCCCCGTCCCGTTCGCACCCGCCACGTTCGGTCCCAACGACCAGAGCAACCTGCGCCTGCTGTCGATCTTCCACTACGTGTATGCGGGGCTGCTCACCCTGTTGATATTGTTCTTCGGCATCTACGTGGTCATCGGCGCGGCCATGATCGCGGCCCCGGGTTCGGGCGGGCACGACGCGCAGCTCGGAGGCGGTATCCTGCTGGGCTTCGGCCTGCTGGTCGTCGCGCTCATCGGCGCCAAGGTCACGCTGCTCATCGTGGCCGCGCGCTCCCTGGTCACGCACAGGCGCCACACGTTGTGCATGGTGGCCGCCGCGCTCTCCTGCCTGACGTTTCCGCTGGGCACGATCCTGGGCGTCTTCACCCTGGTGGTGCTGGTCAAGCCCACGGTGAAGGCCGAGTTCGATCGGGTCGCCGCCGGGGCCTGACGCCGCGCTGCTGTCAGTTGGCAAGCATTCCCCGGCAGATGGGGTGGTGTCAGCGGCCTACTTGCCGCAGCCGCCGCCTGCAGGCAGCTGGCCCGTCGCGCCCGACAGCGTGTTGCTGCAGCCCGCGACGCTGGAGTTGTGCTCGCAGAAGTTCTTGCGGATCGTCTCGGCGTCCACGCCCTGGAACTTGTACTTGCCGTTGACCAGCCACGTGGGGCTCGCGCCGATGCCCAGGCCGTTGCCAACCGCGCTATCGGTCTCGAGCAGCTTCTTGCCGTCGCTCGCCACGCACTTCTTGATGGTGGCCGCGCTGATGCCGCCCGTGGCGCAGGACTCCCAGCCCGTGTCGCGGATGTTCTTGTTGCGGCACAGGATGTAGTCCATGAACTGGTAGTTCTTGGCGTAGCTCTTCTCCACGCACAGCTCGCGCATGTCCTCGTCGACCTCGTTCGGGCCGTGCAGGGACTTGAAGCCGTCGGCCGCCGACCCGCTGGCGATGTAGTGGATCCTGAAGTCGATCTTGTTCTTGAAGTTCGCCAGCACTTCCTTCATCGAGTTGAGCGCCATCACGCCGTAGGGGCACTGCGACATCACGAACACCTCCAGCGTGTTCGGTGTCTCCTTGCGGCATGTGAAGGAGTTGGCGCACTCCGGAAGCTTGCAGCCGCCGTCGTCCGCGCACTTCGGGTTCCAGCTGCCGTCCACGTCGAGCTTCTGGTACTTGCCCGCGGGCTTCAGGCCCTGGGCCACCATCTCCTTGGCTTCCTGGTCCGCGTCCAGGGTGTTGTCGAACAACACGATAGGCAGGTTGCCGCCGCCCACTTCGGCATAGAGCGTCTTGGCCTCGGGGTCCGCGTAGTCGAGCACCTTGACGTCGGGATTGGCGATGCGCGAGCGCAGGGCCTGGGCGAGCTTGTCCGTTTCGCAGTCGGTGCAGCGCTTGTCGCCGATCACGATGGCGTTGACCTTGGGCTGCTCGGGGATGTTGTTGCACGCCGCCGGCTTGGTCGGGCCTTGGTAGGCGGCGCAGATGGCCCGCAGAAAGTCGTTGGGGCTGCGGCGTCCCTCGTACTCCTTGCCCGCGATGTAGATCGTCGGGCTGCCCGTGGCGCCCTTGGCCTCGGAGCGCGCGAACGAGGCCTTGAGCAGCTCCTTGCCCTCGGTGCCTTCGAAGCAGCTCTTGATCTGCGCCACCGGCAAGCCCGCGCTCTGCGCGCACGACTCCCAGTTCGTGCCCGTCTGACGCGGGTTCTTGTTCTGGCACATCACCATGTCCATGTACTTGCCCGGCGCGTACTTGGCCGCGCACAGCTGCGCGATGTCGCCCTTAACCTCGCCGTCGCCGTGCATCGAGGTCAGATTGCCGCTCGGGTCGGTCTGGCCGATGTAGTTCATCTGGAAGTCCACGTCGGGCCCCAGCTTGTCGAGGGCTTCCTTGACACCATTGACGGCCTGCACGCCGTAGGGGCACTGGGACATCACGTAGAAGTCGACCTTGACCGCGCCCGGGTTCTTGGGGGCGGCGGCGATGCTTCCCGTGGAGCCGGCGGCCGAAGCCGTCTTGTCCGGCGAGATGGAAGAGGCATTGCTGCTGTTGTGATCGATCACGTACATCAGGCCCATGCCCGCGGCGAAGGTCGCGGCAAAGGCAACAACGGCTTGGTTCTTGGTCATGCTGTCCTCGTAGGGGAGGCGGCTTGCATAGCGCGTGGCGGGGTCGTCGTCCACGCGGACCGCTACAGGTGCGTCACGAAGATATTCCCCGGCAAGCCCGCCCTGGCCCACAGCGATGTCCCTACGAGGTAGATCATCAGCTGCGCCGTGCCCAGGTGCGTGAGAACGATGCAATCGCGCGACGTCAGCCCGCGGCGGTAGCGTGGACGGTAGAACAGGAACTGGGACACGGGCGCGGCCATCATCAACCCCTCGCGCACGCCGAGCACACCGGAAAGCAGCCCGCCGGCGAGCACCAGCAGCGACACGATCAGCAGCCCGTCGATGATCTGCCTGGATCGCTCGGCGCCGTGCACGACCGGATAGGTGGGTACGTGAAGCGCCGCGTCTCCCTCGATGTCGCGCAGGTCGTACAGGATCTCGTAGGTGATCTCGAACGCCACGAAGAAAGCGGCCAGCGTTGCGATGGCCGCCCAGGACAGGGCGCGGGCCGACGCATCCACCGCAATCGGGTAGACGAAGCAGGTCAGCACGAAGATGACGGCCGATCCGAAGTTCTTGAGGAAGTAGATCTCCTTGAAGCGCGAGAGGCCGTGGAAGGTCGGTACGATCCGGTAGTTGTAGCCGAGCCCGATGAGCTGTACGGCCGCTCGGAACGGCGTCAGGGCCGGCCATATCGCGTGGGTCGCCAGAAACGAGGCCGCCATCAGGCCGAAGCACCCCCAGGTCAGCAGCTTCTTGCGTCGCGCCACGCGGTCCGTGCCCGGAATGCCGTTGCGCAGGTCTTCCTCGATGTCCGTCGCGCGATTGAGCAGGTTGATCAAGAACCAGTCGAGCCCCACCACCGGCGCCAAGGCCCATCGATAGTGCCCGGTCATCAACCAGCCGAACACAATCTGCGCGGCCATCGCGATGAGCAGAATGTGATATCGCGCTATCGACAGGGCGTCGCCCAGCAGGCTCGCCGGAGCCGGGGCGGACATCTCGGACGGGATGGCGTTCACGGCGCCCAGTCATACCACGACGGGCCGGATCGCCTCT
This sequence comes from Myxococcales bacterium, assembly GCA_021847645.1. Taxonomy (GTDB): domain Bacteria; phylum Myxococcota_A; class Polyangia; order Polyangiales; family Polyangiaceae; genus JAJZQG01. The sequence continues at coordinate 17,594 of JAJZQG010000074.1, read as the reverse complement.
GCACTCGTGCGCTGCCCGCTCGACGTGCTACCTGTCCGTCGCCGTGATGAACTCTGCCGCCGAATTCGCGAACCACCCCTACAGCGCTTTCCTCGCCGACGTCGAAAAGCCAGCTCGCTACGCCGGCGGAGAGTGGGGCGAGACACGCAAGCCCTGGGACTCGGTCTCGGCGCGCATCTGCCTGGCCTTCCCCGACGTCTACGACGTGGGCATGAGCCACCTGGGCACGCGCATCCTGTACGATCGTCTCAACCGCGAGCCCGATATCCTGTGCGAGCGCGCCTTCGCCCCGTGGTTCGACATGGAGGAGCAGCTTCGCACGCGGCACCTTCCGCTCGTTTCCCTCGAGAACGCGCGCCCGCTGCGCGACTTCCACGTGGTGGGCATTTCCCTTCAGCACGAGCTCGTGTTCTCCAACGTGCTGACCCTGCTCGATCTGGGCGGCATCCCGCTTCGAAGCTCCGAACGCTCCGAAGCCGACCCGCTGGTGCTCGGCGGCGGCTCGGTGGCCACCCACCCCGAACCCGTCGCGCCGTTTTTCGACGCTCTGGTGGTGGGCGACGGTGAGCGCAAAGCGGTCGAGGTGGTGCGTCGCTGGACCCAGGACACCCGCGCAGGGCTGCCGCGCCGCCAGCGCCTCGAGCGCCTCGCGGCTCTCGGCGGCGTCTACGTTCCCTCGCTCTACGAGTGCCGCCCCGAGCAACACGGACGGCTCGTGGTGGACATGGCCATGTCCCCCGCGGCGCCCCTGCCCGTTCGCCGCGCGTTCGTCGAGAACCTCGACGACTTCCCCTTTCCCGAGCGGTTTCCCACCGGCGGCCCGGAAGCCGTGTTCGAGCGCTTCTCGGTCGAGATCGCGCGCGGCTGCATGCAGGGCTGCCGCTTCTGCCAGGCCGGCATGATCTTTCGCCCCGAGCGCGAGCGCGACCCGGCCGCCGTGGTCGACTGCATCACGCGCTCCCTCGGCGCCAGCGGCCAGGACGAGGTCTCCATCACCTCCCTGTCCCCGGCCGACTACTCCTGCATCGGTCCGCTCGTTCGCACCGTCTCCGACCGCACGCACGACGATCACGTCACCCTGGCCGTCTCGTCGCTTCGCGCCTACGGCCTCGACGACGCCACGCTCCAGGATATCGGTCGGGTGCGCTCGAGCAACCTGACCTTCGCGCCCGAGGCCGGCACGCAGCGCATGCGCGACGTGATCAACAAGAACATCACCGACGATCAGATCGTCGACACGGTCGAGCGGGTGCTGGCCCGCGGCTGGGACAGGGTCAAGCTCTACTTCATGATCGGCCTGCCCACCGAAACCACCGAGGATGTCATCGGGATCGTGCAGACCGCCTCGCGCGCCAAGAGCGCGGGCAAGCGCGGGCGGACCAAGGGCCGCTCACCCAAGGTCAACGTGTCGGTGTCGACGTTCGTGCCCAAACCCCACACGCCGTTCCAGTGGGTCGCCATGGACGGGCTCGAGACGGTGTTCGACAAGCAGCACACCCTGCGAGACGCCGCACGCGACCACCGCGTTGACCTCAAGGCCCATGAGCCGCACGGCAGCGTGCTCGAGGGCGTGCTGTCCCGCGGCGATCGGCGTCTGGCCGACGTGATCGAGACGGCGTGGAGACACGGCGCGAGATTCGACGCTTGGGACGGCCATGTGAAGTGGGACGTGTGGATGCGCGCGATGCAGCAGGCCGGGGTCACCGTCGACGAGTACCTCGCCGCGCTGCCCGTGGGCGCCCCGCTTCCGTGGAGTCACATCGACGTGGGACTCGATCCCAAGTTCCTCGTGCGCGAGTACGAGCGCGCGATGCAAGCCAGGACGACCTTGCCCTGCGGTCGCCCCGCGCCGCGCAAGTCGCTGCCCGCCGTGGACGACGCTGCCCGTGACGATCGCAAGCTGGTGTGCTTCCAGTGCGGCGCGCAGTGCGATCTGGACGCGATTGGCCAACGCCGCGCCAACGCCCGCTCGCGGGCGCAGCAGTTGGCGGAAGAATCCTCCGCACGTCGCGCACGCCCTCGCGATGCCGCGCCGCAGCCCCCACGGGTTCGCTTCCGCTTCGAGAAGCTCGGGCGCGCCACGCTGCTCGGCCATCTCGACCTGGTCCGCGAGGTTCCCCGCATCCTGCGCCGCGCCGGCCTCGCGCTCTGGTACTCGCAAGGATTCCACCCCAAGCCCGTCATGACCTTCGGCCCCGCCCTCGGCCTGGGCATCCCCAGCTTCGACGAGTACGTCGACATCAAGACCGACGGACCGATCGACCTCGCGCGCTGTCTGGAGCCGATCAACGCCGCGTGCCCCGACGGCCTTCGCTTCCTGTCCGCGGCCGCGCTCGATGCTCACGAGCCTGCGGTCGTCAACCGGATCGTCGGTGCCCACATGCTGTTCGCGTTCGATCGGCAGGCGGTCGACGAAGCGGGCGGAACGACCTGGCTTGATGAGCAGATCGCGCACGTGATGGCGCAGCCCCGCATCGACGTGGTTCGCTCCGCGAAAGAGCAAACGCGAAGCGTCGACGTTCGTCCGTTCGTGGCCGCGATCCAGCCCGGGGACCACGCGGACGGCGCCTGGCTCGAGCGCGCCGGCATCGGCGGAACGTGGGCACCTGTGAAGGTCTCCACCGTGATAAGTCCTGCCGGGACGATACGCGCACAGGAACTCGCGGCACTGCTCTGCGCGGACCGTCCCATCGCCTATCGCGCGATGCGCCTGTCCATGATCTTCGCGCCCGACGGCCAGTCCTGACCGGAGCCGCGGCTGTCGTCGGCGCCCGACGCGCGCGCGCCTGAGTGCAACGTCGCCTGGGCGTACCCGGACGTGCGCAATTTGTGCGTCGCGTCATGGCCGAAATCGCGCTCAGGTCCGTGCGGCGTTGACGATCACGCCAGGGGCACGATACCCATGATCTTTGACGCTGGGATCGGGCTGTCCGGACGACCGCGTCGCGATGAGGGAGGTCGAAGGCATGGCGAAGCATTGGGTGATGTCGGGCATGGCGCTGGTCGTCTCGCTCGCTGCTGCGGGCACATGGGGGTGCGGCAGCTCGGACTCCGGCTCGAACTTGACGTGCGGAGCAGGCACCTACAACTCCGGTGGTGTCTGCGTCCCGATCCCGTGGTCCGCCGACGGGGGAGGCGGAAGCGGGGGAACCGCGGGAAGCGGCGGGTCCGGTGGCGGCGCCCCCGTGACGTGCGGTGCGGGAACGCACCTGAGCAACGGAGAGTGCTTGCCCGATCCGGCGGACGCGGGCGTTTCGTGCGGCAATGGCACCCACGAGGAAGACGGCTCCTGCGTGGTCGATGATGGAGGAGCCGCCGTCCCGGGACAGGTGGGCGATCCCTGCACGGCCGCTGCGGATTGCACAACGAAGTTCTGCGCCACCCCGGCCCTCAATTCGCGCTTGGTGGGCGGCTACTGCACCAAGCTGGGCTGCAGTGACACCAACGCGTGCCCGTCGGGTTCGGTGTGCGTCGACCCGGGCACGGGCATCCGCAATTGCTTCCGCTACTGCGAACCAGGGAGCACCGGCACTTGTCGAACGGCAGAAGGGTACGTCTGTCAGCCCCTCTCGGAAGATCCGCAAGCGGGCATCTGCGCTCCCGGATGCGCGACCGACGCCGACTGCCCGGCGGGTGGCGTCTGCGACGCGACAAGCCACATCTGCACGACGCCGCCCACGTGCAATCCCGCGGCGCCGTCGTGTGGCACGGGCAAGACGTGCCTGCCGACCGCGCAATCGCCCACCGGCGGCTTCTGTTTCCCCGACTGCACCGCGGCCGCCGACTGCAAGAAGTCCGAGGTCTGCCAGCCGTTCGCGCCAGGGTCGACCGACGGCGTCTGCACTCCTCCCGGATGCACGACGAACGCCGACTGCCCGGCCGGTGCGACATGCGCTGTGCAGCACGACAATCTCAACTTCTGCCAGCCCCCCGCGACGTGCACCGACAGCTGCGCGAACGCTGATGAGACCTGCGTCGGCGGTCTGTGTCTGTCGTCGTGCGCCGCCGGCTCGACCGGTGACGACGCGTGCAAGGCGATTCACCCGGATTTGCTGTGCGCAGACACGTTCGGCGCGTGCATGCCCGCGTGCAGCTCGTCGGGCGACTGCAGCGCCGGCAACAGTTGCTTCACCACGGACGACGTCTGTCTGCCGACCGGCTCATTCCCGGGCGGCCCGTGCAAGCCCAACAACACCTGTGACCCGGTCGGCTCGCTCCCGCAGTCGTGCGTGAGCGGAACGTGCGCCGTCGACTGCAACGACACGACCGCGCAGACCGGAGACGGGCTATGCGCGGCAGTCAACGCGGCGCTGACCTGCATGCCCACCAACCCCTCGACGGGCGCCGGCAGCTGCGTGTACGCGTGCGGCTCGGGCGGTGCGTGTCCCGCGGGCTACTCGTGCCTTGAGCCCACAGGCACCAAGACCGGCGCGCAGAACGCTTGCCTGCCCAACGGCAGCTTCCCGGGCAGCGCCTGCGCCACCGGCGATGCGTGCGGCTCCTATGCCGGCAACGCCATGACCTGCTCCGACGGCACCTGCGTGCTCACCTGCAACGCCGAGGCGGACTGCACGCCGCTCGGCTTGACCTGCGTCGAGTCGGCTCACGTCTGCGTGCAGCCATGCACCGCCGGCGCCTGCGCCGACAACCGCTACTCCTGCCTGACCAGCGAGAACGCCTGCCTGCCCACCGGCTCCTTCCCGGGTAGCCCGTGCAAGACGGGCAACGTGTGCGACGCGGTCAATGGCCTGACCCAGTCGTGCATCGGCGGCCAGTGCGTCGTCGACTGCAACGACAAGAGCCTGGACACGGGCGACGCGCGCTGCGAGGTGGTCAATCCGGGCCTGACCTGCATGCCGACCAACCCGAGCACCGGCGACGGAAGCTGCGTGTACGCGTGTGCCGGCGGCCTGTGCCCCGCCGGCTACTCGTGCTTCGAGCCCGACGGCACCATGACCGGCGCGCAGAACGCGTGCCTGCCCAACGGCAGCTTCCCCGGCGGCGCCTGCGCCACGGGCAGCGCGTGCGGCTCCTACGGGGGCAAGGCCATGACGTGCGAGAACAACCAGTGCGTTTTGAAGTGCACTGCCGACTCGGAGTGCACGCCGCTTGGCTTGACGTGCGTCGAGTCCGCGGGCGTCTGCGTGCAGCCATGCGGCACCAACAGCACCTGCGAGGACAACCGCTACGCGTGCCTCACCAGCGAGAACGCGTGCCTGCCCAAGGGCAGCTTCCCGGGCGGCCCCTGCAACGCGAGCAACGCGTGCAGCAACTACGGCTCGCTGCCGATGGCGTGCACCTCCGGCACTTGCCTGGTGAGCTGCAACGACTCCACGGTGACCGACGCGGTCTGCCAGCAAGTGAGCTCCGCGCTGACGTGCGACAGCACGTTCACGCACGCGTGCATGCCGGCCTGCGTCAACAACTCCTGCTCGTTCATGCCGGGCTACAGCTGCGCGGCGATCCAGAACGCGTGCCTGCCCACGGGCTCGTTCCCGGGCAGCCCGTGCCGTACGACCGACCCCAAGTGCGACGAGAACCTCGGCGGCAACCCGAACCTCGACCTGGTCTGCGTGAGCAACACGTGCCGGCTCGACTGCTCGTGGTCTTCGGCCATCTGTACCGGCGGAACGACCTGCACGGCGGTTCCCGGCACTGGCGGCTCGGTCTGCATGTAGCCGCTCGCGGCTCTCCCCCGCTCCCTCCTCACATCACCCGCCGAACGACCTTCTCCATCGCCTCGATCAGGCCCTCGGCCGCGTTGAGGCACGGCACCCGGTGGAAGCCCAACCCCAGCTCGGCCGCCATGGCCCGCGCCTCGATGTCGAGGTCGTAGAGCGTCTCCACGTGGTCCGTCGGGAACCCGATAGGAAGCACGACAACGCTGCTCGCCCCCGTGCTCTTGGCCCGCGCGAAGACCGTCGGCAGATCCGGCCCCAGCCACGCATCGGCCGTCATCCCCTGGCTCTGGAACGCCAGCATGTGCGGCAATCCGTCGCGCCCGATGGCTTCCACCACCGCGTCCGCGGTCTGGTGCACCAGCTGCGGGTACGCATCGCCCGCCTCCACGGCCCGCATCGGCAGGCTGTGCGCCGAGGCAATCAGCACCGACCTGGCGAGCTCGTCACTATCCATCGCGGCGAACACGCCGCGGGCATCCCGCGCCCACGCCTGGTGCAGCGCCGGCTCGTCGCCCCAGCACGGCGCGAAGGTCAGAAGGGGCAGCGCGACGCCTTGTTGCGCAAGACGATCCGCGATCTGCCGCACGACCGGCTCGTAGACATGGGCCGAGTGCGGCGCCATGGTCAGCACCACGAGCCGATCGAGGCCCCGGCCGGCGATCTCGCGAAGGACCTCTTCGATGTACGGGTGCCACATGCGCATCGACACGAAGCAGGGCACCGACATCCGCTTCGACAGGGCCTCGGCCTGGGCCACCGTCGTGTCCAGCAAGGGCGAGCGGCCGCCGATCGCGTCGTAGCGTCGGCGCACCTCCTGGACGATCGCATCGGGCGTGGGACGGCCCCTGCGGATGTTGGCGAGGAAGGCAGGGATGTCGTCGAGACGCTCGGGGGTACCGTGCGCCACGAGCAGGATGCCGGTGGAGTCCATGAGCGTGACCTGGGGCGGGGGAATCGGGCTCAAGCGTGCTTGAATTCGTGGACGAAGTCGACCAGCGCACGGACCTCGTCGACCGGTGCCTCGGGGAACAGCCCATGGCCCAGGTTGAAGATGTGGCCCGGCCGGCCGCCGGCGCGGCGCAGCACGTCGGCTGCGCGCTGGTGGATAACCTCGCGAGGAGCGGTGAAGCTGGCCGGATCGAGGTTGCCTTGCACGGCGTGGTCGTGGCCCACGCGCGCCCACCCCTCGTCCAACCGTACGCGCCAATCGAGCCCGATCACCGTTCCCCCCGCACGCGTCATCGACTCGAGCAGCGCCGAGGTGCCGGTGCCGAAGTGGATGACCGGAACCCCGGTCGTCTCCAGGTCGCGAAGGATATGCCGCACGTGAGGCGCCACGAGCGTCTCGTAGTCGTCGACCGACAGCTGGCCGACCCACGAGTCGAACAGCTGGACGGCCTGTGCGCCGGCGGCGACCTGGGCGCGCAGGAACCTGCGAACGACCTCGGCGAGGCGCGCCATCAAGTCGTTCCAGCACGCGGGATCGGAGAACATGAGCTTCTTGGTGAGCAGGTAGTTGGTCGAGTGTCCGCCCTCGATGAGGTAGCTGGCGAGGGTGAAAGGCGCGCCGGCAAAGCCGATCAGCGGCACGGACAGCTCCTTGCGGAGCATCCGGATGGCTTCGAAGACGAACCCCAGGGACTCTTCGGGATCGATGACGCGCAAGGTCTCGACGTCCTTCGCGGTGCGCACGGGCCGCGCGATGACGGGTCCCTCGCCCTTGGCGAACTCCACCGGTGCTCCCATGGGCTCGAGCGGGATTAGGATGTCGGAAAACAGGATGGCCGCGTCCACGCCGAGCTTGATGGGCTGCAGGGTGACCTGGGCGGCCAACTCGGGCGTGCGGCACATCTCGAGCATCGAGTACTTCTGCCGGAGCGTCCGATACTCGGCCATGTAGCGTCCGGCCTGGCGCATGAACCAGACAGGCGTGGCATCGACGGGCTCGCGGCGGCATGCCTTGAGGAATCGGTCGTTCATCGCGCCGACGTTAGCACAGCCTTGGAAAGGCGCCGTATCGGGACGCAAACGGAAGCCCAGCGGGCGTTTGTCTTGACCGTCTCGCGACGGGCCGTCTACAAATGAGAGCTCTCCCGGGTCGGGCCGGCCGAACCATGGACTTCGAGATCGGAATCGTCTGCGGCAGGTGTGACCGCTTCAGCCCCATGGGCACGACGACGTGCGCCTGCGGGCACGATCTGTCGTTGTTTGCGCCGCCGGCCGCCTCGTTCCGCCCGGGCTCCGGGTCGGGTCCGGTCCCGCTCGATAAGACGCCGCTGCAGCCGGCCGTGGCGCCTCGTCCCGCAGGGTCTTCGCCCGCGTTCAAGCCCCCCGGGGTTTCGGTCGACAGCACGCCGCGCAGCCCAGCCGGCCCCACGCGGCCCGTTCCCGGTCCCACCCCGTCCGTGGAAGTGGTACCGTCGGCGCGTTCATCCCCCACGCCGGGGGCGCCGAGTCCGTACGCGCATCTCTCTCAGGAGGAGCTCATGGAGCAAGCACGAAACTACGTGTGCCTGTCCTGCCAGGCCGCCGTCCCGGTCGGCCACAAGTTCTGTGGGCGCTGCGGCGCCGCTGTCCCGCCCGAGATCCTTAACGCGCGCACGGTCTTCTTCAGCGACATGCAGAACCCGGCCAAGGCCAAGCTGGTCCTGATCCGCGGCGAAGGCATGGAAGGACTCTCGTATCACCTGCGCGCCGAAGAGCACATCGCCGGCCGCTCGGGCAACCTGCAGTTCCCCGACGATCCGTTCATCTCCCCCAAGCACGCCAACTTCTTCTACCGCAACAACAAGCTGGTCGTTCGCGACGAGGGCTCCCGCAACGGCGTGTACATCCGCATCCGCGGCACCGTCGACATCGAGATGAACGACGTGTTCCTCGCGGGCGAGCAGGTCTTCCGCATCGAGCCCATCAACTTCACCAACGACCCGCCCATGGCCGACGGCACCTACTTCTACTCGTCGCCCAAGCACGCGGGCCCGTTCCGCGTCGTGCAGATCTTCCAGGGCGGCTCGCCGGGCATGGTCGTGTGCGCGCGGTCCTCGTCGCTGCAGATCGGCCGCGAGGGCGGCGACCTGAACTTCCCCGGCGACCCCTACATGTCCGGCACCCACTGCCGTATCGAAGAGGTCGGCGGCAAACTCACGCTCACCGATCTCAACAGCCGCAACGGCACCTACGTGCGCGTCAAGGACGAGCGCGAGCTGCAGCACGGCGACTACCTGTTCATCGGCCGCAAGCTCTTGCGCGTCGAGCTCAACACCAACTGAACGCGGCACGGCCCAACGCACGGCCGAGCGAACGCAGCCCGTGCGCTGCGCGTCGCGTCGATCCTCTCGCTGCCGTCCGCGCTCAGAACGGCGCGGCCAGCACCAGGTACTTCTGCCCGCCAGGCTCGGCGTACTGCCCAAAGCCCTTCGCATACCCGGCCCGGATGTCGAGCAGCATGTGATAGCCCAGCTCCAGGTCGATCCACAGCTCTGCTCCCACGCCCGTGTGGAACTGGTCCCGCCAGTGCTCCACGTCCAGCTCGTTGAACGCGCCGCCGTAGTCCACGAACGCGTTGCCGCTGATACGCTGCAGGAAGATCGGAACCGTCGAGATGCCGTGGTCCACGTTCACGATCGGAAAGCGGTACTCCACGTTCGCCAGGTGGTACTGGCTGCCGATGAACGTCACCGGCTTGTAGCCCCGAAGCACGAACGCGCTCTGAAACACCGTCTGGTAGATCAGGTCACGGTAGTTCGTGTCGAAGAACCCACCCGTGTAGTACAGCCCCCGCCGGGGATAGTTGCCCGCCGCCGTCGCGCCTCCCACGTGCATCGCCAGCGTGTGGTGCGCCAGCCACGGCATCGGCGTGTACTTCGTGATTCCGTAGGAGAACGCGTAGATGTCGTACTGGCTCGCCGTCAGCTCCGTGCCCACGTCCACGGTCGCCGAGAGGGAGAACCCTCGCTCCGATCCCACGCTGTACAGGTACTGCTCCGCGTTCGAGTACGACCAGCCGCCGTGCACCACGCCCACGAAGCCCCGCAACGGATCGCGTCCCACTTGCGCATACGGGTCGGGCTGTCGAGGGATCGGCAAGGTTCCGTCGATGTGCACCATCGAGTAGCTGAGCGTGTAGGCCTGTGAGTCGTACGCGCGCGGCTTGGTGTACGCGATTCCGTTGGTCCAGCCCCACGAGGTCTCGAGCCACAGGGGCTCCTGATCGCTCACCAGGTAGCCGCGGCGCGGAGCCACCGCGCGGAACAAGGTCGTGTAGTAGTCGAACGGCAGCCCGCCGTACACGTACGACAACGTTGCGTACGGCACGGGTTCCTCGGTCTCGATGTTCATCGATGCGAGGAAGGAGTGATGCCCGACCGCATCGCTGCCCTGTGTCTGCACGGTAAGCGCCTGGCCGTAGGTGCCGGGACCGTACTTGAGGGTGAAGGCCCTGGGCCGAAGGGACGGCAGCGGATCGTATGGACGCTTGGAGTACGCGTGCCGCGCAAACAACGCGGGGCCGTCCACCCGCTCGATGCGCGACGGCTCCGCGGTCAGGAACTGCGACCGATCGAATGGCATCGAGTACAAGTCGTAGCCGTCCGACGTGTACCCCACGTACAGGAGCGTGCGCCCATCTGGTGACAGCTCGGGCTGGAATGCCCCGGTCCGCACGTTCGTCACCTGAAACGTCTCGTGCGTCGTCAGGTCATACGCATACACGTTGGCGATGCCCGTCCGATCCGAGCTGTACAGCAGCCATCGGCCGTCGGCCGAGAAGCTGGGCTGCATGTCCATGGCCCGGTCGTGCATCAGCTCCTGCACGCGCCCGGTGCGCAGATCGACCAGGCGAATGTCGCGAAAGCCGCCGCGCGTCCACGCACTGTAGGCCACCATCCGCCCGTCGTGGGAATAGCGAGGCGTGTACGCCTGCTCGAAGGCGGCGCTGGGCACCAGCGTACGGATGTCGGCAATCGCACCTTCCGGCGTGATCGACGCGATCTTCAGATACCCCGTACCCCTGTGCGTCACGGTGAAGACCACCGACCGGCCATCCGGGCTGACATCCGGATCCTGCGCCCGGGCTCCGTCGGTCAGGCGCTGCACGGCCGCCCCCATCCCCGAGGGCGCATCGGCCCCGGCCGGCAGCCTCATCAGCTCGTCGAAGGAGTAGACTCTCTTCCAGATGTCATCCGAGCTGTACAGCAGGCTGCCGTCGGGCTCGAACGAGGCCGAACCGGGGAACGACGTGCGCACGAGCAGCTCCGGGCGCCCGGGCCGGGGGTGCTGCGGCGAGTCGAGGACCTCGCGGTAGAACCCGGCGCGTCCGTCGCCGGACTGCTGGTAGATGACCTCGGCATAGCCCTGCGCCTTGCGCGCTACGGGCGGGACGAATCGCGGACGCCCGGCGTTCTGCCCGGTCCAGGTGATGCGCGTTCCCTCCCGAAGTCCCCTCGCTTGCACTGCATCGACCTGCGCACCGTAGGTCTTGCGCAGCCATCGCGTCCATCCGTCGTACAGCTCCACGTAGGTGCGTCCCGTCGCGCGACGAATGGACCGGTTGAGACCAAACGGGATCAGCTGGGCTCCGGAATCGCTCGAGACCGCCGCAAGAACGGTGGGCCCGTAGGTTTGGGCTATCCACCCCAGGAACCGCGAGCCGTACAAGTACCAGATGTTGCCCTGCGGCCATCGACGCGCGGAATTCGACATCTGGTCCAGCGGCACCAACCGGTCGTCCAGCACGTCCGCGCGGAGCATCATGTCGAACATCGACGATCGCAGGCGCCCGCCCGTGGTGTGACGCGACTCCTCGATCACGGCAAGCCCCTCGAGCAACCACCTGGGCTGGCTCTGGTTGGGCACCAGCGTACGTCCCATCACCGCGTTGATGATCGCCGGCACGCCCGTGATGTTGTCGGTGTGCAGGATGTGCGTGTACTCGTGCGAAACCAGCTCGAGATACCAGTCGTCGTAGTCCCCCAACGGCGACATGTCGTCCGGCGCCGTGACGAACAGCCGCACCTCGTCGTAGGGCAGAGCCGTCGCCGAGCCGTTGGCCGAGTCCGTGCCGTCGGTCAGCACGACCTCGGTGACTTGCGTCGGCGCCCAGCCGAGCTCCGCGGTCATCTGCGGATAGAGGCCCTCGAGCACATCGGCCACGCGCTCGGCGATGGGCTCCAGTCCCTTGTAGTAGTGCACCCGCGCGTGGGGCGTGCGGATGGTCCACCACTGCAGATACGGATCGTCCGCTGCTCGTGCAGAGCCTGCAGCCAGGAAGGCGACCAGCGCTGCGCTGGGCGCAAGGCGTGGACGGTGTCGTCTCGTCACGAAGTTACAGGTCGTCGTGGAACAACGGCTCGCGGTTGCGCGCGTAGCGATAGACGAGCTGGCGGGCTTCCGGGCTGATTTGGGTAAACTGCAGACCGAAGCCCGGAGGCGAGATCTCGGTCGTCATCGAGTCGCGCGATTCCCTCGTCCAACGAACGACCCCCACCGCCTCGAACTCGTATCCGCCCGGCAGCGAGACGTGCACGCGGAGCGTCTCGCCCACCGACGGGATCTTGTAGGTGGCCACGAAGATGCCGCCGTGGTCGACGACATCGTTACCGGAGAGTCCTTTGTAGAAGTTGGTCGGGCTGTGGGTTCCAAGCTCTGCCTCGATCAGCGGATACTTGGGGGCCACGGCGTAGGGCGACGGTGCCGGGCCAGGAGGCGCCGGTTGTGCGGGGACGGGCTGGGCGGGCGCGGCCGGGCGCTGCGCGAAGGGATCGGGCTGGGCCGCGGCATTGGGCGCGGGTTGGGGTGCGGGCTGCTGCCAGGGCTGCGCCGCTGGGGGCGGCGGCGCGTAGGGTGCGGCCTGAGGCGCGGATGCCTGCTGCCAGGGCTGCGCCGCTTGGGGTGGCGCGTACGGAGCGGCTTGGGGCGGCGGCGCGTAGGGCGCCGCGGGCTGCGGTTGCCACGCGGGTTGCGCGGGCTGCGGCTGCGCCGCGGGCTGCGGTTGCCATGCGGGTTGCGCGGGCTGCGGCTGCGCCGCGGGCGGCTGTTGCCACGCGGGTTGCGCGGGTTGCGGCTGCGCCGCGGGCGGCTGTTGCCACGCGGGTTGCGCGGGCTGCGGCTGCGCCGCGGGCGGCTGTTGCCACGCGGGTTGCGCGGGTTGCGGCTGCGCCGCGGGCGGCTGTTGCCACGCGGGTTGCGCGGGCTGCGACTGCGCCGCGGGCGGCTGTTGCCACGCGGGTTGCGCGGGCTGCGGCTGCGCCGCGGGCTGCGGTTGCCACGCCTGGACCACCGGCGCCTGGGGCGCAGGCTGCTGAGCCGGAGCTGCCGGCACCGCGGGTTGCCCGGCGGCAGGAGGCTGCATTCTCGTCAGCGCAAACGCGTGCCCCAGCGACGATGCCACCGTCTCCATCACAGAGACCATCGAGGGATCCTGCGTCGCACTCGCTTGCAGGATCCCCAGGGCTTTGCGGATCGAGTCGAGTGCCTGCGGGGCGGCAGTGCCGACGTCCGCCCCCGCGCTGCGCTCGATGCGGTGCAGCGCGCCCATGGCTGCTGCGATTGGCTCAGCGGCTTCCAGGTGTTGTGGCAACACGCCCGGATTCGCCTGCAACCCCCCCAGCCCCTTCGCCAGTAGCTCTCGTGCTGTTCTTGCGGTCGTAACGATCTCGGACATCGTCTGCTCCCAGGTTCCCTACGTTAGCTCATTTCCCCGAGGCTCGTGCAACGAGCATCGCGAGCTCCGCGCGGGAGAGTCTCTCGCCGTCCATCTCCACCTCCTGCAACTCCACGCCGCCATCCCCTGCGCGGACGATCACGGTGCCGTGCACCACCGCCGCTTCTCCTGGCTCGAGCGCACGCGGCGCGGCATCCGTGACCGTCGCCCGCACAATCGTCAAACACTGGTCGCCCACGGACGTCACCGCCCCGGGCGCGGGTGCCAGCGCGCGAATGCGACGAACGATGGTGGCTGCCGGAAGTGCCCAGTGCAGCTCGCGCGCTTCATACCCGGGCTGCGGAGCCTCGGTCGCCTCGCTCTCGTCTTGCTCGTATCCCACCAACTCGTCGCCCGACGCCGCCCGGCGCACCGTCTCGCGAAGCGCGTCGAGCGACGGCCGATCCAGCTTCCTGGCCAAATCCCAGGCATTCCAGCTCGGATCGAGACGGATCGAGCGCTGCGCCAGCACGGCTCCCGTGTCGTAGTCCTCGGCAATCCGGTGCACCGTCACGCCCGTCACCTCGTCGCCCGCGTCGATCGCCGCAAAGAACGGGTCCGGTCCGCGATGACGTGGGAGCAGCGACGGGTGCACACCGATACCACCCAAGCGGCAGGTGCCCACCAGGTCCATGGGGATCTTGCGCGTGAAGAACCAGCTGACCAGCAGGTCGGCATGCACCTGTTTTGCGATGCTGCGGAAGGATGCCCAGTCCTCGTGGGGTTCCAGGACGACGGGTACGCCCGCCCTGCGGAGACGACGTGCGCCTACGGCGAGGTGGCGCCGCACACCGGCCAGGACGACGTGGTGGCCGTCGTTCATCAGCAGGACGGCCGCCAGGGGCAGGCCGAGGAAGACGATACGCATGGGTTGGGTTGCTCGGGGAGTCGGGTCAGCGGACCGTTGGGGGGTTGTAATACACACGCTCGCCTGCCGGTACCTGGACCGAGGCGAGTCGCACTCGAATTGCTGACCCGAAGCTCGCACGGGCGGCAGCGCTTCCCTGTTGCCGCCGAAAACTTGGTTCGATCCGGACGTGGCTGATAGGGGTGCCGCTATGGTGTCAAACGGCCACGGGAGCCAGTTCCGCCCGGCGCTTCGCGCGGGACAGCGATTCGACGCAACCGCGTCCAACCGCCCGATCCTGGTCTTCGAGAACGTCTACAAGGCCTATCGCTCCGATCAACCCGTGCTGCGCGGCACCTCGCTGGTCATCGAACGCGGGGAGTTCGTGTTCATCACGGGCCCCTCCGGCGCCGGCAAGAGCACCATGCTTCGCTTGCTGTATCGCGCAGAGACCGTGGACGATGGCCGCATCCTGTTCCTGGGACGGGACATCGCGCGGCTCACGGCCGACTCGGTTCCCATGCTCCGCCGCAACATCGGCATCGTCTTTCAGGACTTCAAGCTCGTGCCCACCTGGACGGTGTTCGACAACGTCGCGGTGACCCTCGAGATCCTCGGGCTGCCCGAACGCATCATCCACACGCGTGTCGGCGAGGCCCTCGAGCGCGTCGGCCTGTCCGGTCGCGGGCAGGACCGCGCTGCCGTCCTGTCCGGCGGCGAACAACAACGCGTCGCCATCGCCCGGGCCATCGTCGGCGAGCCGGCCTTGATCCTGGCCGACGAGCCCACCGGCAACCTCGATCCGCTACTGGCCACGGACATCCTGGGCCTGTTCGAGGACATCCACGCCGCCGGCACCACGGTCATCTTCGCGACTCACGACCGAACGCTGCTGGACATCCGGCCGCGACGGGTCGTCGTGCTCGACGAGGGCAAGGCGATGGACGTGCCTCATGGGCTGACCACGACGACCAGCGGCACGGGCGAGGCGGACGGGTTCGACGAGAGCGGGCCGAGCGAGCTGACCCCGTTCGACGACGCGGTCCCGGTGGCGACACCGACCGAACGATTGGCCGTGGCCTGAAGCGGATTCGATCAGAGAAGGAAGGGTTCGAGCTTCATGTCGACAGCAAGCAGAGCGTGGCGCGGTGGCAAGGCGGATTGGAAGCTGCACGCGTTGTCGGCGTTCTCCCTCGCCGTGGCATTCGTGTGCCTCGCCTCGGCACTGTTGGTCGTCGTCAATCTCGACGAGGTACGCCATCGCTGGGCTCGCGCCGGACGCGCGTCGGTCTACCTGCGCGACGGTGCCACCGACGCGATGGTTTCGGACCTGCGACATGCCCTCGAGCAGACGCCCGGGGTCACGACGGTGCGCTATGTCTCGCCCGCGGATGCGCGGCGTGAAGTCGTCAACGACGACTCGGACGCGAGCCTCGCGGCTCTTCCCCCGGAGGCGTTCCCCGCATCCTTGGAGGTCGACATGGCCAGCACGGTCAGCGACGTGGACTTGCAGGGCATGACCGCCAACATGAAGAAGCTGCCGGTGGTCGAGTCGGTGGAAACCTACCAGCGCTATACCGACAAGCTCCAGGGCTTGCTGCAAGCCGGCGTGGTGGGCGGCCTGGTGCTCGCCCTGGTCGTGCTCGCTGCGGTGGTGTCCGTCGTTGCCTCCACCGTCCGTCTCGCCCTGCAGCGAAGACGCATCGAGGTGGACGTGTTGAGGCTGGTGGGCGCCACGGAGCAATATGTCCGACGCCCGTTCGTGGTGGAAGGCTGCGTCATTGGTGCCGCGGGCGCCGCTGCGGCCGTCGCCATCCTGGGCATCATCTACGCGATCGTCCAAGCGCGCGTTGCCGAGATTGCCACGCTGATTCTGGGCGTGTCGCCGACATTCCTGCCCTGGTATGCCGTGGCGGGGCTCGTGGTCCTGGGCGCCGTGCTCGGCGCGGTGTCCTCCCACTTCAGCCTCAAGAGCATGGCGACGGTGTGAGCCCGATGCGCAGTCGACCCCTGAGCCTGCTCCCCGTTTCCCTGATGGCGCTCGCCGTGTCGGCGGGCCTGGCACAAGCCGACATGCCTACGCCGGACGTCACGGCCGACAACACCCCGGGCGCCGCGGCCGAGCAGCAGCTCGATCGGGTGACGCGGGACATGAAGACGCTCGATGCCGAGCTGGATCGGGTACGCAGCCAAGAGGACCAGGTCAATCGGCGCATGTCGGCGCGAGGCCGGACCTGGTACCGGATGGTCCACGCGGGCCTGCTGCCCTTGGGGGCCGGCTTCGACAGATTGCTCGAGCACACGTCCAAAGTGGAGCGCCTCCGACGAGCGCTGAGCGACGACGCGCAGCAAGCGGTCGAGCTCAATCGGACCGAGCTGGCGTTGCTGCAGCGGCGCCAGCAGCTCGAGGATCGGAAGGTGCCGTTGGAGGTTCAAGTCAAGGCGATGGCGGTGGCCCGCGCGGCCATGCAGGAATCGCAGGACCGCAAGCTCGCGTTCGAGCGCGCCTTCGACTCGTCCTCGGGCCCTTCGGAGTACACGGCGATCTACGGCGCGGCCCCGGGACCGTCGGGCCCCGCCGGCCCGGACGAGCCCACCGCGCCGTCTCTGGACGGATTCCGGTCGGTCAAGGGACGTCTTCCGTTCCCACTCGCGGGCAGGGCCGAGATTCGCGTGGTCAGTCGCCCGGGCGCGGGTGGACCCGGATTGGAGATGATCGCCCCGGTGGGCACGCCGGCTCGCGCGGTGTTCGGAGGACGGGTTGCTTTTGCCGACGAGTATTCCGAGTACGGCCGCGTGGTCATCCTGGATCACGGGGACAACTACTTCACCGTAAGTGGCAATCTCGCGACCATCGACGTGCACGTTGGCGACGAGGTCGGTACCGGCTCGCGGATCGGCACGGTGGGCGCCTCGGGCAGCCGCGGAATGCTGTACTTCGAATTGCGGCACGGCCCCGACACGCTCGACCCGACGCCCTGGATGGGACTCTAGCGCACCGATTCCTTCACAGCGCCGAAGGCGCGGGGCCAGGCAGCCGCCCTTTGGCCCAGGCTAGTATCGGTCGGGCCTTGGGCCCGGCGAGGACTCGATGCCCGCGTTGGGCACCGCCGGCCTCAAACCTGCCCAAGGACTCCGTGCTTCCGTACCGTGTGCCCGGAGTCCTCATCCTCGGCGCTATTGCGGATGGGCATGTCGTGCTCATTGCCATCCAGGCATCGTGGGTTGTCCGATTCCCGTGTGGGCTGCGCAATCCGGTCCGAGGCCGCCGTCCGATTCTGCCGCCGATGGGTGAAACTGCCGTCGATTTGCACTCGAAGCCCGGCGCAGCGCACGTCGCTGTCCGGGTTGACTCGACGGGTGCGAG
>JAJZQG010000346.1 GCA_021847645.1 Myxococcales bacterium | reverse complement strand
CAGTGAACGGGGTCGATCCGAGCCCCGGGGAGACCTGATCAACGTCTCCATGGGGTCGATCGGGGCTCCGGGAGACCGCGTCTACGACTGAATCCGCCTGATCCGCGCTCGGGGAAGCCGCATGCACCGGTGAATGCGGCTGACAGACGCTGCGAGAGACCCAAGCACCATTGTGCCGCGCCCCGTCGTGACCCCGGCGGTGCGCGTCACCGCGCCGTCGCCGATACCGTCACCCGAGGGCCTTCTCGATATCTCCGCTCAGCTCCTCGGGCTTGGTGCTCGGCGCGTAGCGCTCCAGCACCGTGCCGTCGCGCCCGACGAGGAACTTGGTGAAGTTCCACTTGATGGCCTCGGTCCCGAGCACGCCCTTCTGCTTGGACTTGAGCAGCTGATAGAGCGGGTGCGTGCCCGCGCCGTTCACCTCGATCTTGGCGAACATCGGGAACGTGACGTCGTACTGAAGGCTGCAGAACTTCTTGATCTCCTCCTCGGAGCCCGGCTCCTGGGACGCGAATTGGTTGCAGGGGAAGCCCAGCACCACCAGCCCCTTCTCGCGGTACCTGCGCCATAGTTGCTCGAGCCCGGCATATTGCGGCGTAAACCCGCACTGGCTCGCCACGTTGACCACGAGCAGCACCTTGCCCTCGTAGCGCACAAGCGTCGTCTCCTGCCCTTCGATGTCCCGGACGGCAATGGAGTAGAGGTCTTCGAGAGCCATGTTCGATCTCCTTCCATGCGTTAGATGCCGGCTGCCGCCCGGAGGTGGCCGCCCTGCCACCAAGCGTGCCTGCTCGAGGAGACGCCCGGCCCCACGGCGCTGCGGTCGATGCAGCCCGGCCGTCTGACCGTCGCGCCCTACCACCAGCTCGTGCCCGTGATGCGCGCGCTGTCGATGACGCGGCCGCGACTGCTGCCGTCCAGAAGCCCGCACTGCCATCGTCGGGTCACCCGACTCGACCCCCGCCGACCAGCCCACGCCGTTCTTCTGTGCGAAATCGGCCGCCATCCATCCGGCATCAAGCGAAGCGTGCGGTCAACAACGTCGGTCAACGCCCACCACAGCCAAACCGGTGCCTATGGTGCTTCCCCCGGGCCCAGCGAAGAAAGGTCGAATCGGACGATGGTGGCCATCCACGAGGGTATGCTCGAGCGAAGGCTCTCCGCGATCGCGACTTCCTTGTCCGTGACGTACAGAACGCCGGCCCAATATCGATCGGTCCCCCGGTAGGGAATCCGCCAGAGCCGGCCGTCAGCGATCCGTGTGACAGCGACGAAGGGTGTGCCGCTGCTCGGATCCAGGGCAGACTCCGCCCGGTACCCGCCGAACATCACGCCGGAGATGCCAAGCAGGGTTTGGTCGGGAAACGCGCGCAGGACCTTGCCCGCGAGCGGAAGCGTGGTGACCTGAGTCATGGGCTCTACCATCATATCGATAGTGTCCCATTGAGCCACCCCACTCACCAAATGGTATCCGCGGCCTTGCAGCCATACGAACGACTGGTCGTCGTGATTAGCGCAGCAGCTATCGTCCGTGCCACTGCCGAGCATCGCCTGGGATTGCCCTCCAGGCTGCCATGCCCAGATCGCAGGATGCGGCTCAACGTAAGATGTCCACGTGAACCCGCTTCCGAACGGCATGACAGCATGCTCTTCGCCTGGCCCGAGGATCTGCATCAACCCGCTGCCGTCGGCCGCCGCTGGCCACGGGCCGCTCAGGATCCGCATAGCCGCGTCCCCCGTTACGGCCCACCTCGAGATGGATAGCGCCCCATTCTCGATGACAACATCGGCGGTCGGCTTCGCGAGACAAGCAACGCTGCCGTCTGCTTGCCGCCCGAAGAGCCACTTCGATTGTTGGGCATAGACCGCGAAGATGTTGGTCGTCGACTGCGCGGGCAACATGAACGGTGCCCCTGCAGCGGTTGAGTCCTGGTAGACGAACGCTTCAAGCGGGTTTCCGTCCACCGGCCCCACCCACTCGAGCACTTGTCCACCCCGTCGTTGTCCTAGTGCCAGCCACGGCTTGCCATCCTCCACGCTTGCGCCAGTGTTCCCGTACATCGGCCCCTCGCTCGGCTCGGCCCATGGCGTCTCCAGCTCCCGGCACCCGGTGCCGCACGATACCCAGCTCAGCGGCTCGCCAGGCTGCGACAATTGGAAAACCTGGACATCCCCGGGCAGCCCAGGCAAGCGCTTCGCGTCCGACGGAAACCCGGCCGGGATCGGATCGCTCGCTGCTGGGCCGTTGCACGTCTCCGCGAAGCCGTATTGCGGTTCGGCGTCCGCGTCCGGGCCAGCGTCGGGAACTGCGGTCTCCAGCGGTGCGTCGCTCGCCCCATCCGCTCCGGAGTCGGCTCCGGTCGCCGCGTCCGGGGTGACGTCGCCAGAGGCACTCAGCGCCTGGTCGCTCGTGCAATGGCAGCTTATCGGCACCGCTGCCGCCATCGTGAGCAGCCATGCGAACCTGAAGGCTTCCCAGCGCATCATGGGTTCTGTGCCTCCACGAACAGGTTGCCCTGGGTCTGCCCTGGCAGCTCGCGCAGCGGCGTTGCTTCCACGCGCAACCCGCCGGGGTTCAACCGGTCGCCCGGCCGCCGCTGCGTGGCGCTCCGAACCGGCACGAGCAGCGCATCGTACGAGATGCGCGGCGCGCCGATGACCTCTCCACCGTGGCGCTTCACCAGTCCGATGACCTCGCCGCTCGCCAGGCGCTGCTCGTCTCGGGAGCGCAGCATGCCAACAAGATACCACGAGCCTGCCTTGGGAGCCGCCACGAGCACCGGCAAGCCATCCACGCCAACGTTGATCCAGAACCGCTCGAGACTCGGCAGCAGCTCTCGCGTCATCTCGATGCGCCCCGTGGCCCCGATCGCTACCAGCGTGTTGCGCGCGCTCTCCTGTCCGTGCTGCCGGCCGGAGCGCGTGTCGGTGGCAACCAACCACAGCAGGCGCTCTCGGCCGGAATAGGCCATCGCGCGCACCGCCCAGGGCCGAAGCGCGGCCGGCTGAAGCGTCGTCTCGACCGCGTCTCCGAAGACCGGCGTGATGCGCAGCGTGTCCAGAGGCGCATTGGCATCCGAGCCGCTGAGCTGTGCGACCTCCCCGGTCACGCGCGAGTAGGCCGTTGGGCCGACCACCATGGGGGAGTCGGCGAGCGATCCGACGGCACCCTCCCGCGAGACGGGGGAGAGGGACAGTTGGCCGTCGCGCTGCACGATGCCGTCCAAGAGCACCCCGTTCCCGCGATTGACGAGCACAGCAAGCGGCGCCGACGATGCCGGTGGAAGCTCCGCTGGTTCGCTCGCTGCGACGAGCAGGGTGGAAGCGCTTCGCAGTAGCGCGCGAAGGTCCGGCGCTAGGCCGTCGGTGATGATGACGGCCGGCTCGCCGCTGATGGCAAGCTCAGCCAGGCCGTTGCTGCCCACACCACAGGGCACGGCGAAATTCGAGTTGACCAACAGGCCACCCACCAGCTCCTGCCTGACCGCGGTCATGTGGGAGCCGGCGCCTTGGTCGATCAGCGGCAGGGCCAGTGCAAAGGAATTCTCGCTCAAGATGCGATCGGAGCCAGCGCCTTCGTCGGTCCCTGCGTTGGGCGAGATTGAGGAGGCTGTCCGAATCGCGTCGTTGTACACTTGCTGCTTGCCGAGTGGATCGATCGGCATCGGGCACAGGGCCGTGCGCTCCGACGGGTTCCAGAACCCATAGCTGTTGCCGAAGCCGCAGTCGGGTGACGAGATGTCGCAACTAGTGGTCCCCATGCCGTACGCGGCTGGCTTGGTGGGCGAGTCGTTGTGTGTCCACATGAGCCCCGGGATATCTTCGCCCGGCGGATAGTTGCCGGGCGGGGGCGTGATCGTCGGCAGAAGGCCGCGAACACGCCAGGACTGCGCGTCGAGGATCCAGTCCCAGGTATCATCGCCCAGCAGGCCTGCGAGCGGGCCGGAGTATGGGTTCTTGTACTCGACCGTCTCGCCGTTCTCCTTCTCCCACGGATTGCCCGGCAGCAGCCCGGTGCCGGCGGCGTTGGCCTGGGGCGGGCCCTTGTAGACGGTCATGCGGAACCAGCGGGTCTGCTTCAGCGGATCAATCCCTTCGGGCGTGGAGAATAGCAGGTGGTCGAAACCGCAGCGGTAGAGTGTGCGACACTGCTCCTTGTTCGCGACGGGCGAGCCATCCGGGTTTTCGCAAATGCAGAACCGGAAGCCCGTCGCTTGCGAGTGTGTTCCCTCGGACTGGCGCTCGTTCACCGTGCGCACCTCGAACTCGTAGCTGTTGCGCCGCGCCAAGCAGCTACCATCCGCGTTGCAGTTCGCGTCGGTCCAAGTCTCCCGGGCGTTGATGGGCTGAGCCACTCCCACCGGCGTTCCGTCACACTTGTCGCCGTGCAACGGGACGCCCTGTGCGGCCTCGTAGTCGGCGTTCGAGTTCTCCTGGAATGGGTTCGGGACTCCTATGCAGTTGTCCACGGGGTTGCACACGCCGTCGTGGTCGTCGTCGCCGCGCCCCTTGCACGGATCGCAATCGTCGGGGATGCCGTTGCCGTCCTCGTCCTTTCGGTTGTCGCAATCCGGATACTTGTCGTACTCGTTGAGCACGCCGTCGCCGTCCTCGTCCCGCGCTGCGATGGTGTCCTTGATCCACTGCAGGGGCGCTTCGTAGCTGCTCGTGCCCTCCCACAGCAGAGAGGTATACGTGGGAGGGGGAACCGCCGATTCGACTCCAACCACGGTCGGTGCGGTGTCGTCTCCGATGACGTCACCCAAGAGGAGCGGCCCGCCGGAGTCGCCCGGCTGCGCGCCCGAGCCGGTCGTGAGGTCAGCGCCCAGATCCGTGGCGGAGCTGGCCTTCGCATAGCAGTTCCCGCTGTTTGGTTGGCCGAAGCCGACCATGGTGACCGAGGAAAGATCTTGTGGCCCGGGCGTGTCCGGCAAGTTGGCAATCACGCCGGCTGGCTTGCCCACGGGGTCGAGATCGACGTAGTACAATGCAATATCCCGGATCCACTGCAGGTGACAGTCGGAGTATTCGGGGCAATACGTCGCGCCCGGAATGGTGTCCGACGCGCCAAGCTCAGCGCTATCCTCGAAGGATGTGAACGTTCCCGGAACTTTGTCGACGCAGTGCGCCGCCGTCAGGATCACCTGGGTAGAGATTCGCGTTCCGGAACAGAAGCCGCCTACAGAGCTCCATTCGAGTTTTCCGACAGAATGCAGGGCCGCGCCAGAGCATTGCGAGCCCACCATCGCCGCCCTTGCCGTGCCCGTCGGGTCACCCGATCCCAGCCTAGCGCCCGGTTCGGAGCACGCCGTCAGACCGAGAATTGCCCCCCCCCGCTATCACGTTTCGCAGCGCCGTCATGTGTCCTCCTGAGGTCACGTGCTTTGGATGTTTCCCGATGTAACAGCGAGAACAGCTCGCGGTCAATCCAGTTCTCAGGTAGCATCTTGCCGCTCCATCGTTCGCGGAAGCTCGCGGGGCGTCTGCAGGCGTGGCTGCTCTACCACCAAGCGTGCCTGCTCGAGGAGGCGCCCGGCCCAACGGCGCTGCTGTTGGTGCAGCCCGGCCGTGTGACCGTCGCGCCCTACCAGCTCGTGCCCGTGATGCGCGCCGTCGATGACGCGGCCGCGACTGCTGGTCGCCGATCCTGAGAGCCTCGGAAGCCACGACGCGCTCCGCAGACTCCTCACCGGCGACGAAGGCGAGTCCTTCGACCGCAAGTCACGGTTCGAAGGTCTCCCACGCGGCGCCAGCTCCGAGACCGCTAGACCGTTCGCGATCAGATCGCCGCCTACGTCGCCGCCTTCGCCAACGCCGACGGCGGCACGCTCGTGCTGGGCGCGGAGGACGACGGCACCGTCACGCGGTGCGGTCCCGCAGCGTGGGGATCCCGAGCAGCCGCAGACGCCGCAGACCTGTCGCAGGTTGTCTGGGCGGTTGATCCGACGGTCTGAACGAGCGCGGCGAATAGGGCGCGAACAATGTCGGCACGGCCCCAGAGTTGTCTGCGATGTTCTGCGCAATCTGCGGCCAACCCCACGGCCCAGATCGCGGAGCCGTGCCCCGCCGCGCAGGGGATCGTTGACGCCCGTCACGGGCCCTGGTAGCCAGCCAGACTGGATTTCTGTGATGGAGGTCGTTCATGCGCCTTGCCCGTCTTCTTCCCGCCGCCTCTTGTCTCGCCCTGCTCGCCTGCAGCTCCGGTAGCGCCGGTCCCGGTCCCGCCAACCCGGACGCCGAGCAAGAAGGCCAGATCGTTCCGCCGGGCAAGGAGGACAACTTCCTGTCCAACAAGGCCCAGGAATACATGGTCGAGGGCGTCACCACCGTCACCATCGAGTCGTCGCTCGCCACGGCCACCGAGGACCAGAAGCTCGCTCGGGTGCGTGAGCTCATCCCG
>JAJZQG010000073.1 GCA_021847645.1 Myxococcales bacterium | reverse complement strand
CCCTGCGAGTGCGCGCCGGCATCAGCGCCGCCACCGTCGGATTGTAGGCCGCCACGCCTCCGGTCAGTACCACCCGTCCTTCGAGCGGCGCCATCTCCAGCACGCGCGTCACCACCGACACGAAAGCTCCGCGCACGATGCTCTCCACCCGAACGCCGGCCCGCAAATGGGCCAGAATCTCGGTCTTGGCGAATACGGTGCAGAAGCTGCTGAGCCGCGCTGCCTCCCGCGTCGAGCCCGCGAGCTGGTCGAGATCGGAGACCGGCAGGTCGAGCCGCACGGCGATTTCCTCCAGGAACGCACCCGTGCCCGCCGCGCACTTGCGGTTCATCTTGAAGTCGACCCGCTTGCCCGACCCGTCAATCCGGATCACCTTGTTGTCCTGCCCGCCAATGTCGATGAGCGTCGCAGGCCCCCCGACCAGGTGGAAGCACGCCACTCCGTGGCAGTGAATCTCGGTCACGGACCGGTCCGCGAAATCCACGTTCGCCCGCCCGTAGCCCGTCGAGACCGTCCGTAGGATCGGAGCGTCCGTGCCCGCCTCCGCCCTGGCCTCGGCCAGGCACTTGTGCGCCGTTGCGCGGTAGTCGATGCCCGAGGCCCGGACCGATCGGGCCACGACCTGGCCTTCCGGCGACAGCAGCACGAGCTTGGTGGCCGAGGCGCCGATGTCCACGCCACAGTACAGGCCGGCCTTGCCCGATTCCGCTGCTGCATCGTGGTGAGGTGCAGATTCCATGCGCCTAGCCGCCTCAGAGCTGCTCGATCAACGCCTCGAGCTGGGTCGCGGCCTGCTCCTCGGAGTACAGGCGCAGGTCATTGAGATCGCCGTGAATGACGATGTAGGGGATGCCCAGCTTCGTGGCCAGGCGCGAGGGCATGCCATAGCGGTTGTTCGAGTTGTTCGGGCAGGTCTTGGCATCGTGATAGATGAAGCCGTCGATCTGGAAGTCGCGCGCCATGCGCTCCAGATACCCCTCCTTGAAGGGCTCGTCGCGCACGATGAACAGCTCGGCGTAGGCCTTGGCCATGCCCACGAACGGATCGGGGTCGCCCAGAGCCTCGAAGATCCAGCTGTTGCAGTAGGTCGACGCAACCACGCAGGCCCCTCGCGAGCCGAGCAGCTGTGCGTTCTCCCGCAGCTTGCCCCACACCGGCATGCCTTCCCAGTAGAACCGGTGCTTCTCGCCGTCCACGGCGCCCACGCCCGCTTTGATCCTGCCGTCGAGCTCCGCGAACAGGATGTCATAGTACTTGACCGCCCGCTCGTCGCCGCGCAGCACCACCGCCGGACCCATGTGAATGGTGTCGTCGAAGAAGGTCATCGGCGAGGGCTTGTGCTGGGCCGAGCGAAGCACGCGCCCCCAGCCCAGCGTGCAGCGGTATGACGACGCCACGGTTTCGCGGAGCCTGTCGATGTCGAACTTGACGCCCGCGATACGCTCGAGCTCGGGAATCATGGCGCGATACTGCGCAACCAGCGACAGGATGTGGTCGTCGGTGATGTCTCCGAGGCTGCGCGGGGTCTGCACGCCGAGCAGCGGAGCACCGAGCTCGCGATGGTAGAAGCCGAACCAGTCCTGCACGTCGCGGCACTGGTTGGTGTTGTAGACGAGGACGTCGGGCTTGGGCACGCCCTTCATGCCGAACGCCTTGGTCAAGGGCGTACTCTTGCGCAGCCACGAGCCTACGTCGCTGGTGAGGTACGAGCAGATGTCGGGGGAGTAGCCGATGGCATTGGCCGCCGGGATGAGGTCCGAGGCCACGCGCGAGGTACCGAGCAGCGCGCCGTGGTTCTCCGGGAAGTAGACCAGAAACCCCATGGCGCGCAGCAGCTCCGCGGGGCCGACGCTGGTGCACCACGCGACCTTCGCGCTGCCCGTGTCCGCGGCAGCCTCCAGCTCGTGGAAGTAGTCGGCCATCAGCTGCCGCATGGGCCCGGCAGCTTCGATCTTCTTGATCACCTTGGAGTCAACTGCCACGTCCGCCTCCTGTGTCGCATACGGCGAAATCGCCACGCGCGCTCACGCCGCGCATGCCCTCGAGTGATACCCACCTATCCGTTGGCTGCGGGAGAGTCAATGCTGGTCCCGCCCATTTGTTGCCAATCATCGCGCGCAATGGGAGCCGCGAGACGCGAACGGCCCCGGTGCTCATGGCCGCTCCAACACCGCGTCCAGCGCGAACAGGCCCGCGCCCAGCGCCGCGCTGGTGATGGGCGCCGGCAATACGTCGATCTCGATTCCCGTGCGCTCGGCAAGCGCCCTGACCACGCCCGGGAAGTACTCGCACACGCCTCCTGTCGCGAATACGCGGCCCTCCAACGTTCCCAATTCCATGATCCGCTCGGCTACCGCGTACATGCACCCGAGCGCGATGGACTCGGCCGTCGCCCCGTCGCGCAGCCGCTCGATGACCTCCACCTCCGCGAACACGGAGCAGTAGCCCCCGATCACCGCGGGCTCCTCCGCGCTCACCGCCAGGTCCATCAGCCTCGTCGGGTGCACGTCCAGGTGGCGCGCCGCGAACATCAGAAAGGTGCCCACGCCGACTGCACACTTGCGAACCGTACGCACCGTCAGCGGCCGCCCGCCCTCGCCCACCTTGATCGACTTCGGCTCCCGGCCTCCAATGTCGATGATCGTGATGGGCGCTCCCTTGTAGTGGAACCCGGCCCGCGCATGGCACGACGCCTCGGTCACCGTCATCGTGGCCGCCGGCGCACACGCCGCGCCGAATCCCGTCACGCAGGTCGCCTGGATGACGTCGGGCTCGGCCTTGGCCTCGGCCAGAGCGCGACGGGTCGCCTGGCGGATGCAATCCTGGAAGTATCCGCTGGTCGGCACGATGGAGGTGCCGGCGATGGTCCCGTCGCCGCGCAGCACGACCGCCTTGACACACTCGGTGCCAACATCCAGCCCTACGACCATGATCGATTCCTTCGCATCCATGGCTACCTCACGATCGGAGCGGGACGGTTCGAGCCGTTGTTGAGCTCGGACTTCTCGATGAACTCGATGATCTGGCGCTCCAGGCCGTCGAGCGACACCAGCCGATCGTCGTGGGTATCGGCTTCCAGCACGATGGGGGGAATTCCCGTGTCGCGCTGCAGCCTCATGTGCGTACCGTAGCGCACGTTGCTGTGCTCGGGGCACGTGCGGGCGTCGTGATGCACCACGGCGTCGACCGAATACTTCGTGAGCTGGGCCTTGAGGTACCTGACCTTGTATTCCCGGGCACGGTTGGGGAATACGGAAAGATACGCGAGAGACAGCGACTCGATGGGGTTGTTGGGGTCCAGTGCCGGGAAAGCCCAGTTGGCGGCGTAGGTGGAGCCGACGACCGCGATACGGTGGTCGAGGAACATGCTCGCGAGCGACCGCAGCGCGCACCAGATGGGCGGCCCCTCCCAGTAGAACCGCAGCCGCTCACCCGGCACCGCCGCAACATGATGGGTCACCCGCTGCTCGAGCTCCGCCAGCAGCAGCTCGTAGTACGTGACCGCCTGCTCGGTTCCCCGCAGCATGACCATCGGCGCGCAATGGATGATGGTGTCGAAGTACGTCAGCGGGCTCGGCACCTCGCGCGCCAGGTCCAGGATCTTGCCCCACAGCTCCGCCGCGCGGGCCGACCGCTCCACGATCACCGAGAGTTGGTCCGCGTCCAGCTTGCGCCCGGAGTGCTCCTCGAGCTGGTCCACGAGCCGCAACGTCTGCTGCACGGCCGCGTTGGTGTCGTGCTGGTCGATGACGTCGAGCGCCGAGGCCTGATGGACCCCGAAGACCGGCACGGCGAGCCGGTGGCTGTACCACTCGAACCATCGCGCCAGGAACTGTCCGAAGTTGGTCGCGTACACCAGCACCTCGGGCTGGGGAATGCCCTGCATGCCGTGCAAGCTCAGCAGCGGGCTCTCCTTGGCCAGCATCGCGCCGATGTCGGCCGTCATCTCCGTATTGACGAACGGCGAGAAGCCGTCGGCAATCGCCCTGCGAATGTAGTGCGTGGCCCGGCGGCTCGCGCCCAGGATGGCCGAGTGGTTCTCGGGAAAGTAAGGCGTATAGCCCAGCGCGCGGACGATCTCGACGGGCGCCATGCCCGAGCACCAGGCCACGTGCCGGTTCGGATCCCGGGACGCGGCGTCGAGGTCTCGATAGTAGTCGCCGATGATCTGCTTGAGCTTGTGCGCGCACGCCAGGGGCACGCGTCCGCTCGGCATACCCCCGAGCCGCGCTCTGCCCACCGGCTGAATGGGAAAGCGGGAGCTGGCCGTCCTGACCTGCTCGACAGCCCTGCGCGATCGCTCCGTTCCCTGGCGGGCCCGGTGCTCGAGCGAATGAACCATCCGCACCAGCGCCCAGTTCAGCGGCGCCTTCAAGCCGAGCCGGTCCGCCTCGGCCACCACGCCGCCGTTGATCGCGTCGACCTCCGTGGGAAAGCCCCGCACCACGTCCTGCCACATCGACGGCCGGTTCTTTCCCAGCGCACGCTGCGAGCCGATCACGGGGCGATACGGATCCTCCTCGTCGACGACGGGCACGCCCCGGGCGCGCATCACGGCCACGATCTCCTCGGTCAGGCCCCGCATGAGCTTCTGCATGTCGTCGTCTTCCAGCAGCTCGTCGCAGGTCATTCCGGTCAACGCGGACACGGGGTTGACCACGGCGTTATGCAGGAGTTTCTGCCAGACGGCGTGGTCGACATTCGGGACCACCTTCGTCGTCAGACCGGCCTTGCAGAACGTCTCCTCGATATGGCGGAGCTCGTCGGTGACGGCTCCGCAGTAGGGAGCGACCTGCATGGGATTGATGCCGGTGCGGTAGCGCAGGCGGTTGGGCCCGGTGTGCTGGATGCTGTGGAACGTGATGCCGGTGAGGATGCGCTCCGGGTGGACGAACTTGGCGATGACCTCCACGTTGCCCACGCCATTCTGCACGGACAGCACCCAGGTATGGGGGCCCACGGCGGGCAACGCACTCTCCATCGCCGTTTGGGTCTGGTAGCTCTTGACCGCCACGAACATCAGGTCCACAGGCTCGACGTCGACCAGCGAGGTGACGACCTTGACCCGTACGCAGCGCTCGGTCTTCTGGGCCTCGCCGATCATCAGGCCCGATTCGTTCAGAAGCCTGGCCCGCGCCCGGTTGACCTCGTACAGGATGACGTCCTCGCCGGCTTCCGTGAGCCTGGCTCCGATGAGCCCGCCGAGGGCGCCCGCTCCGATGATCAACACTCGCACGACTGCCCCCTTTCACGTTCGCTATCGTCCGTCACCGTCGTCATCGCCCACGCGCCCCTCTGACCGGCATCTATGCGCGCTTCTTGCGCGCCTTGGCTTTCGGCACTGTCGCGCCGCTGCTCATCAGCCCGTGGAGCACCAACTCGTTCAGCTCATCGGCCAACCGCGACGGCGCCCCGTCCTTCTTCGGGTCATACCACATGAAGATCCAGTTCAACGCGCCGAACACGAGCATCGTCTGGTGGCGCACCCGCAGGTCCGCCGCTCGCCCGCCAGCCCCGCCGACCAGCTCCCTGACCACATCCGCCATGAGACGGTAGTAGCGCTTGCGCGTGGCCGCGATCCGCTCGAAGGGGCCGGTGCCCAGCGAGTTCATCTCGTAGGTACAGACCTTCAGCTCGTCGGCGTTCTTGGCGAAGAAGGCCAGATGGTTCTCGATGAGCGCGCGGAACCGGGCGTCCACGGGCTCCTTGCGCGCGCAGATCTGGGCCTGCTCCTCGACCAGCGTCGAGAAGAACCGATACTGGATCTGGAAGATCAGATCTTCCTTGCTGTCGAAGTAGTGATAGAGCCCCGCCAGGCTGTAGCCCGTCGCGCGCGAGATGTCGCGCATCGACATGTGGTGGAATCCCTTGCTCGCGATCAGCGTCGCGGCCTTGCCCAGCAGCCATCCGAAGCGCTCGCCGTCCGCACGCTCCGACGGCTGCTCCGCCTTGCTGGTCTTGCGCCGCGGCGACGACGCCGCCCGTTCGTTCATGGCCTCTTGGCCTCCGCGCCGGGCCTCGGGCGATCGCCGATACCCTGCTTGGCCTTCAAGGCTTGCAGGATCCGCTCCGAGGTCATCGGCAGCTCGTAGATCCGGACCCCCGTCGCATCGGCGACCGCGTTGGCGATGGCGCCGAGCATCGGCAGCAGGGAGCCTTCCCCGATCTCCTTGGCGCCGAAGGGCCCGCGAGGCTCGTAGGAGTCCACCGACCGCGTGAAGATCGACGACGGCGTCTCGCCGATGCTGGGAATCAGGTAGTCGTGGAGGTTCGGATTCGCAATGGAGCCGTCCGGCATGTGGATGACGTCTTCCATCAGGGTCTCGCCCACACCCATGATCACCGAGCCCTCGACCTGCGCGTGAAGCGTCATCGGGTTGATCACCGTGCCGGCGTCGGAGAAGTCGGTCACCCGGTCCACGGTCACCAACCCGGTCTCCAGGTCCACGGACACTTCGGCGACCACGGTCGAGAAGCTGTAGGCGGGCGAGGTGCCCACCGTGCTTCCCTTGAAATCGCCTCCCAAGCCGCTGGGCGGCTGGTAGTGGCCAGTGCCGACCACCGGCCCCTGCGCGGAGAAGGCGAGCCTCGCCGCCTCGTCCCACGCCATGCCGAACGACGGGCTGCCAGTGACAAATACCCTGCCGTCCTTGGCCGAGAGGGCGTCGGGCGAGCAGCCGAGCACCCGCGCGGCGGCAACCAGGATCTGCCTGCGCGCGTCGCCCGCGGCCATCCTCACGGCATTGCCCGCCATCAGCGTGACCCGACTCGAGTACGAACCCAGGTCCAGGGGCGCGAGGGTCGAGTCGCACTCGACCATGTGCACTCGCTCGTAGGGGAGCCCCAGCTCCTCGGCGGCAATCTGCACCAGCACGGTGTCCGACCCCTGACCGATCTCGGCCGCGGCGATGTGCAGCGAGGCGGCTCCGCCGTCTTCGTAGACGCGAATCATCGCGTTGGAGTGGGGGAAGTTGGAGCGGTAGATGGGATATCCCGCGCCGGAGACGAATCCACCGCAGCCCACGCCGATGCCCTTGCCCTTGGGAAGGCGGCCCCGCTTCTCGCGCCAGCCCGACTGGTCCCGCGCCCGCTCGATCGTGGCCCTGAACTCGCACGACGAGATATCCAGCGCGTTGACCGTTCGCGTCTCCGGCGTCATGGCGTTGTGCAGCCGCAGCTCGATCGGGTCCATGCCCAGCTCGGCGGCGATCATGTCGAGCATCGACTCGAACGCAAAGCGCGGGTGGGGAACGCCGTGCCCCCGGAATGCCCCGCAGGCCGGCAGGTTCGTGTACATCCGCAGGCCTTCGAACTGGTAGTTTCCCATCTTGTACAAAGTGGGAATCATCGCTCCCGCGTAGTACGCGGTGATCACACCGAAGCTTGTGTACGCCCCGCCGTCCAGCACGCTGCGGAACTTGACCGCCGTGATCGTCCCATCCTTCTTCACCCCCACCTTCAGGTCCATCACCTGCTTGTGACGGCCCCGGAAGTGATAGAACATCTCCTTCCGGTCGTACATCATCATGACCGGGCGCCCGGTCTGCTTGGCGAACAGCACCGCGCAGAAGTCCAGGGGCGTCGTCTCCGCCTTGCCCCCGAATCCGCCGCCCACGGCCGGACGGATCACCCGGATCATGCCCTGGGGAATGTCCAGCGTCCGGGCGATCATGTGCTGCACATAGTGCGGCACCTGCGTCGACGACCAGATCGTCAGCTTCTGGCCGTGGTGCTCCCAACGGGCCAGCGCCGCGTGGGGCTCGATGGGCGCCTGGTACGTCCGGTTGCCCACGAACCGCTGCTCGCGCACCAGGTCCGCCTCCGCAAAGCCCTGGTCGACGTCGCCGAAGCTCCACTGCACGCGGGTGTTGACGTTGTTCGCATAGCGAGGTGACTCCGGGTGAATCAGCGGCGCTCCGTCCTTCATCGCCTCTTCCGGATCGAACACCGCCGGCAACACCTCGTACTGCACGTCGATCAGGCGTATCGCCTGCTCGGCCGTCTCCTCGTCCACGGCCACCACCGCGGCGACCTCGTCTCCCACGTAGCGCACACGCTCCTTGGCAAGGATGTGCTCGTCGTAGCGCGCCGGGCTCACGCCGTAGAGCGTATCCGTCACGTCGGCCCCGGTCAGGACGCCGAGCACCCCCGGCAACGCCTTGGCCTTGCTCACGTCGATGCTCTTGATGATGCCGTGCGGGATCGGACTGGTGAGGATCTTGCCGTACAGCATTCCCGGCAGCTGAATGTCGGCCGTGTACACGGCCCGGCCCGTCACCTTGTCGGGCGCGTCGTAGCGCGGGACACCGGTCCCCACCACCGAGGTCGAGCGCTCCTGGTCCCGCTCCTGGGAGTGGGGAGCGGTGTCGAGCTTCTTGCCTAGAAAGGATTCGTAGTCCTGCACGGCCCGAATCACGCGCGGGTAGCTGCCGCACCGGCACAGGTTGCCTCCCAGGCCGGCGCGAATCTGTTCCTCGGTGGGCGAGGGCACACGGTCGAGCAGGGCCTTGGCCGACATCACCATGCCCGGGGTGCAATAGCCACATTGCAGCGCGCCGTGCTTGACGAACGACTGCTGCAACGGATGCATCTGTCCGCCCTCGGACAATCCTTCGATGGTGGTGACCTGGGCACCATCGGCCTCCGGCGCCAGTACCATGCAGGCGTTGACCGCCCGGCCGTTCATGATCACGGTGCAGGCGCCGCACTCGCCGAGGGCGCAGCCCTTCTTGGTTCCGGTCAGGTGCAGCTGATCGCGCAGCACCGAGAGCAGCGTGGCCTGCGGCCGCACCGCCAGGGCATGCTCGAGGCCGTTGACAACAAGCTTGATCAGGATCTCGTGAGCCATGCTGTTCGCTCCGGCCTCAGGCTGCGGGGTTGGTGCGGGCGCGCTCGATCGCCACCGTCAATGCGCGGGTGGTGAGCACTTCGACCAGATCGCGACGATACTCGGCCGAGCCGCGCAGGTCGCTGATGGGCCTGGCCTCCGCCCCAGCCGACCGGGCGGCCTTGGCGACGAGCTCGCTGGACGCCGCCTTGCCGCGCAGAACAGCCCCCGCCTCGGACGCCAGGAACGGGGTGGGAGCGACCGATGTCATCGCGATGCGCGCGTCGCGAACGACGTTGCCCTGCAGGTCGACACACGCGGCCACCGCGGCCACCGCGAGGCTCATGGAACGACGGCGGGAGAACCGGGCGTAGGCAGCGCCGCGGCCGGGCTTGTGAACAGGCAGAAGCACCTCGGCGAGCACCTCGCCGGGCTCGAGCACGCTGCGGCGAGGTGTCAGGAAGAAGGCGTCGGCAGACACGGTTCGGTCCCC
Organism: Myxococcales bacterium; assembly: GCA_021847645.1. Classification (GTDB taxonomy): domain Bacteria; phylum Myxococcota_A; class Polyangia; order Polyangiales; family Polyangiaceae; genus JAJZQG01. The sequence continues at coordinate 25,533 of JAJZQG010000073.1, read as the reverse complement.
CGAGGCGGACACCAGGCGCACGCTTGCGCCGTAGGCGATGCACACCGGCGGGGTATCCGCACAGGGCACTGCCGCACAGAAGTTGCCGCCGATCGTGGCGCGGTTGCGGATCTGGACCGCGGCCATGGTCAGGATCGCCTCGGCCAAAGCCGGCGCGTGCCGGCGCACATGCTCCGAGTCGGCAACCTCCGACAAGCTCACGAGCGCGCCGATGTGAAGGCCCTGGTCCGAAACGGACACGTTGCGCAGCTCGGCAATCGACGCCAGGGAAACGACATGTTGCAGCTGCACCCGTCGTTGCTTGAGATCGACGAGCAGATCGGTGCCGCCGGCGAGATAGCGGGCAGCGGCGCCGAGCCGGGCGCCGAGCTCACACGCTTGCTGGAGCGAGGCCGGCCGATGGTATTGCAGAGCAGGAATTTCCATGCGTGGTTGTCCTGTCAGCGAGACGAAGGAGAAGCCCCAAGCGAACGAACGTTCGGTAGACTACCGGCAGCGTCATGGATGTCAAGCGACGTTGACCGTCGTCGGGCCGCGTCCGGATGTGGACCGGATCACCGCACGGCTCGAGAATACTGTAGGCTTACGACACGGCTGTGCGGGCCCGGTCGACTGCTCTATCCGCTTTTCCCGGCACAGGCATGCCCACCGCTGTTCGCCCATGCACCGCGCCATTCCCCCGCCGCAGCGCGTTGCTCCTGCATCCACCCTCCACGTGCCTGCGAAGCTCATCATCAGCCGCTGGACCTTCGGCTGCCGCGCCGCCTGGATGGCTCCCGCTTCCGCGCGCCGGCGCCCCCCCCTCGCCCCGACTCTCGCGCAGCGGCCCGACCGCACCAAATCGAGTGGACACCCGTCGCGGGTTGCGGCATGGGTCCGGGCATCATGACGCGCACAGTCAGCATTGCCTCGTTGATGGAGACCTCCGGCGTGAAGTTTGGCACCAGCGGTGCGCGCGGGCTGGTCCGTGCCATGACCGACGAGGTCTGCTTCGCGTACACGTCGGCCTTCCTGCAGTACCTCGAATCGCAGGGCAGGCTTGGCCCCCACTCGCGCGTGGCGCTCGCCGGCGATCTGCGCTCCAGCACCGGCCGCATCCTCGCCGCAGTCACCCATGCCGTCGTCCAACGCGGCCATGAGCCCGTTGCCTGCGGCCGCATCCCCTCCCCGGCAGTAGCGCTGTACGGCCTCGACCAGCGTATCCCCGCCATCATGGTCACCGGAAGCCACATCCCCGACGACCGCAACGGGATCAAGTTCAACTCCGCGGACGGCGAAATCCTCAAGGCCGACGAGCTGGGCATTCGCTCCCAGGTGGTCTCGCTGCCCGATGATTTCGATTCAGCCGGCATGCTCGTAGCCGGCGCCGCCGTGGCCGGCCCGCCCGTGGATCCTGCGGCCGCGCGCCTGTTCGTTCGTCGATGGCGCGACGCTTTTGCCCCGGACGCGCTCGCCGGGCTGCGGCTGGGCGTCTACGGGCACTCCGCCGTAGGGCGGGACCTGCTGGTCGAAGTCTACTCCGCTTTGGGCGCCGACATCGTTCAACTCGGCTACTCCGGTCGGTTCATCCCCGTCGACACCGAGGCGATACGCCAGGAAGACGTGGACCTGGCCGCACGCTGGTGCCCCGAGCTGGGGCTGGACGCCATCGTCAGCACGGACGGCGACAGCGACCGCCCGCTGATCAGCGACGAGCACGGCCGCTGGCTGCGGGGAGACGTGGCAGGAATCCTGTGCGCGCAATACCTGAAGGCCGACGTGGTCGTCGCGCCGATCAGCTGCAACACGGCACTGGAGGCGAGCGGGGCCTTCGCGCGCGTGATTCGGACGCGGATCGGCTCGCCGTACGTCATCGAAGCGATGATGAACGCGGTGCAGGAAGGCGGCCGGCGCGTGGTGGGCTACGAAGCCAACGGCGGATTCCTGACCGCCTCGGCGCTGGCGCCGGAGGGGCGCGAGCTGGCGCGGCTGCCCACGCGCGATGCCATGCTCGTGCACCTGGGCATCCTGCGCCGCGCCGTGGTGGAGAACAAGGCCGTCAGCGCGTTGCTCGCCCAGCTGCCGCCCCGGTACACCGCCAGCGACCGTCTGCAGGAATTCCCCACGGAGCTGAGCCACAGGCGCCTGGCGGATCTGCAGCGCGGCGGCGCCATCGCCATGGAGGCCGCTTTCCCCGAGTCCTTCGGCAAAGTGCGCGGCATCGACACGCTCGATGGCCTTCGCGTCACGTTCGCCAACGGCGACATCGTGCATCTTCGCGCCTCGGGTAATGCCCCGGAGCTACGTTGCTATACCGAATCGGCCAGCGACGAGCGGGCACGCGCCCTCAATGCAGAAACGCTCCGCGTGCTGGAATCCTGGCGATGACACGTCGCTAGAAGTCCGCCCACGCCGACAGCAGCAAGGTCCGCCCATTCTGCACGATGGTGCGCTGGCGGAACTCGGCGCTGACGGGTAGCGAGTAGCGCCAGTCGAATGCGTTGTAGACGCCGGCCGCGTAGCGAAGTCCCCGGGCGTCGTCCCTGCCGCTCAGCACCACGTCCCAGACTGCCACCCAGCCCGTTCGTCCCTGCGGCGGGTCGCCCTCGCGGTCGTATCTGTCGTAGCGGGGCCCTTCGATCGATAGGCGCGAGGCGGCGGTGAGCATGCTGCCCATCACCGGCACCGCCCCCATGACCGAGCCGAGGTGCTGGGGGGAATTGGGCACCTGGCGAAGCGCCGGCAGGCCGGCGGGGTGCTGGTTCACATAGCGCGCCCGCTGGTACGAGTACACGAACGACAGCATCCAACCCTGCCGCCATTCCCTGCGCAGCTCCGCTTCGCCCCCCACGATCAGGATCGGAGAGGGGGAGTTGATCAAAGACGTGGGAGATGCGGCATCGCCGTCTCCGCGGGAGATGACCAGATCGGAGACGTAGTTGCCAAAGCCGGCGAGCACACCGCTCCACGCGGTCGAGAGCCGCTGGGAGTACTCCACCTCGGGCGACCAGATCGACTCGGGCTTCAGGTTCGGGCTGGCGACCTGCGTGCGGCCACCATCGTTGTACGAAAGCTCGTAGATGGACGGCGCGCGGAACGCCCTGCCGCCCATCAGCTTGAGGTTGCCGCCCTCGTAGGGGCGCAGCACCAGCGCGAAGCGCGGGTTGACCGAGGCGCCGAAGGTCGAAAACGAGTCGACACGCGTGCCGGCGGACAGGTGGACACTGCGCGACGGGTCCACGTCGGCGGCTGCGTAGCCGGCGGCCACGGTGTAGGGGTCGCGCTGGTCGAGATAGGTGCCGGTATTGTCCTCGCCCACCTGGTCGACCAGGAAGTGGTCCTGGCCCTCGCCCCCCGCGGTGATGCGCAAGCCCGGCACCGGCTGCGCCACGATGCGCGCCTCGCCCCCGGCCCATGCTCCACGATAGCGCTCGTAGGCCACTCCGCCGTCTTGATCGGCATACGCGTAGTGCCCCTGATAGCCGTAGCCGTCGTAATAGGCCCGCAGCATCAGCTCGATCTGCGACGACAGCTTCTTCTCGAACCGGGCCTCGAGAAAGCCCCGCGTGTCTCGCAGCCGCGTTCTCGAATCACCAAGCAGCGTTCCGTACGCGGCGGTCGGTACGTGCTTGTCGCGGCGGTGCAGGAACCAGGTCAACGACACCGGGCCCCACCACGCACTGCCATGTACCGTGCCCGCGTCGAAGCCGTCCACGCCCCGCGCCATGCCGTCCACGCCCGGCGAGACGAGCGTGGGCTGCTGGGCGAACTCGGGGAAGTAGAAGTCCCGGCCGGCGCTGTGGGCCCCGGCGACCGACATCCACGCTCCGGCCTGCGGTCCGAGCCGCACGTGGACCATCCCCCTGGCCCGCGCCGTGCCGTAGCCCGCGGTGGACACTGCCACGTTGCCCCCGGTCGGACGATCGTGGCCGCGGGTAGTGACGCTCACCGCACCCGAAAAAGCGTTGGTGCCGTAGACCACCGAGCCGGCGCCGCGCACGACCTCGATGCGCTCCACATCGTCCAGGTCGGTGCGGAAGTCGTATCCCACGTAGGACGACCCGAGCCAGTCGTCGTTGATCGGGTGGCCGTCGAGCAGAACGAGCACGCGATTGCCGTAGTCACCCAGGCGTGCCAACCCACGGAAGCCCACTGCCGCATAGGCCCGATCGTCGCTCACGTACACGCCCCGCACGCCGCGAAGCGCTTCGACCAACGTCGGGTACTGCAGGGTGCGGATGGTCTCGCCGGCCACCACGGACACCGAGCTCGGCGCGTCCTGCACCAACTCGGACACGCGCGAGGCAGCCGACACCGACTCGGCCCGCTCGAGCTCCAGCCCCACGCGCACCTGCCGGCCTTTTCGTACCCGCACCTGCCGTTCGACCGTCTCGAACCCGGGACGGCTGATGCGCAGCTGTCGCGTGCCTATCTGCGCGTTGATCACGGCCGGCGTGTAGCCGGCAGGACGGCCGTCGACCTCCACGAGCGCCCCGGCCTCGTCGGTGTCCACCACGATCACGCCGGTCACCGGCCGCAGCGTCGCACTCAGCGGCGCAACCTCGCGAGCCTTCACGTCCACCGACGGCGACGCGGTCTCGTAGCCGTCGAGCTGCAGGTACACCACGTGGGGCCCCGGGGGCGCTTGGAGCTGGCAAGGCGTGCGGCACGACGGAGCGTTGGCTTCGCTGTCGAGGCGGACACTGGCGCCTGCCGGCGTGGACGAGACCTTGACCGTACCCACGATTCGCCGCAACGCCAGACGCACCTGCTGCACCTCGCCGATCTTCAGATCCATCGGTGCGGAGACGGCAGGCTCGTAGCCGTCGAGCTCGGCCATGAAACGGTGCTGTGACGTCCCGAAGGCCAGGCTTCGCGGCGCGGTGCCGTAGGCGCCCAAGTCCTTGCGGTCCACGTAGATCGTGGCGCCGGGCGGATCGGTGACCACCTGGACCACCGCGACCTGCGGCCCCATGCGCTGCAGGGCCTCTTGCACCCGCTCCCTCGCAGCCGCGTCCGTCTCGCCTTCGAGGGCCAGCCGGTAGTGTCGATAGGCGGCCGCATATTGCTGGAGCTGTTCGTAGGTGCGGGCGATGTTGAACTCGACATTGCGGTTGGGCGCAAGCCGATTCGACAACAAGAAGTGCTCGAGCGCGCCGCGATAGTCCCTGGCCTGGTACCGCTCCGCACCCACCTTGAAGTGCAGATCCGCTTCCTCCGCTACGTCGCCCGCTCGCGCCGCCACCCCCGCCAACAACCACGCAGCCGCACAGCCCAACACGCAGATTCGCGCTATCTTGCCCCGGATCGTCATCACCTGCTCATCCGGATGTCGCCGTCGGTGCGCGCGGGCACCGGCTTCGGCGGAGTCGTTGGTGGCCGCGGCCCGGCCGTGCGCCCGGGCGCAGCTGCCGCACTTGCCGGCGCCGAGGCGGCGGCGGATTCGGTCGGGCTGAGCGCGGCCGTGACCCGCACGTTCTCGCCTGAAGGCCCCTGCACGATGTTGTAGCTCTGGTAGCCGGCCATGCGCACCGACAGCTCCCGCGGGTGCGATCGCAGCGAAGCATTGTCGAACGTCATCTGCAGCGGAGTCGACCCGACCCGCCGATCTCCTTCGTAGACGTCGGCGCCGGCCGGCACCGAGTCGATCCACATCATGAACTGCGACGGCTGCTCGGCCGACGTCGCCGCTACAGGCTGGGACGGCTGTGCCTTGGGACGGCTCATCACGAACGCGAGCGCAATCGCCGCCACCACGCCCGCCCCCGCGGCCAGCAGCAGCCAGGGCGTGCGCCACGCCGGAGGTCGCGCGGCCGGGGTCCCGGGCACCACCACGGCCAGACGACGTCGCGTCGCACTCGGCTCCGCCAGGGTTGCCGAGTCGTCCGGGGTCGGCGCTATCGGGCGGGGTCGGCTCGCTGAGCCCGAGTCCAGGTCCGGCACAAGGCCCGGCCCCGGCGTCAGCCCGAGCGCCTTCTCGCACGCCACGATGCCCGCCACCAGCTCCCCGACGCTGGCAGGCCGATCGGCCGGATCCTTGGCCAGACACCGCTGGACCAAGCGCTCGACGACCGGCGGCACGTCGACTTCGGGATTGCGCGTGTTCATCCCGGGAATCGGGTCGTGCAGATGCGCCATCAGTGTGTGCACCGCCTGATCGGATTCGTACGGCACCACGCCGCACAAGCACTGGAACATGATCACTCCGAGCGCGTAGATGTCGGTACGGGCATCCACCGCACCGTGCGCGATCTGCTCCGGAGCCATGTACCGCGGCGAGCCGAGCAGATTGCCCTCCTTCGTCACCTGCTCGGAATCGTCGGACAACACCTTGACCAAGCCAAAATCCAGGATCTTGACCGTCTCGCCGCCGCCGTCCTCGGGCACGAGCATGATATTCGACGGCTTGAGATCGCGGTGCACGAGTCCTTGCTTGTGCGCCTCACGCAACCCCCTGGCCACCTGGCGTATCACGGCAAACACTTCAGCCGGCCTCATCGGGCCGTCCTTGACGATCCGGTCGAGCAGCGTGCGGCCCGCCAGATACTCCATCGCCATGAAGTACGTTTCGGGCTCGTAGCCGTCGATGAGCCCGAAGTCGAACACGGTCACGATGTTGGCGTGCTGCAGGCGCGACAGGATGGTCGCCTCACGGGAGAACCTGCGCTGGAAGGTGTCGACCGGCGTGTCATGCGTGTACTGGGAATGCAGGATCTTGAGCGCGACGATCCGATCGAGGGGAATCTGCCTGGCCCGGTAGATCCGCCCCATGCCCCCCACCGCGACCTGCGACAAGATCTCGAACTTGCCGTTCACGACCAACCCGACGTTCGGGTCGGCAGGATCACGGCGGCGCGAGAGATGTGGGGTCGAACGGGTCATCGTCGGTGCTCGGAACTCGTGCGTTGGCCGCGGGTGTCGGCAGAATCACTACGGCTCGACAGGCAACCATACGCGCCCGAATCCGGGGCTACAATGGGGAATGCAATCGTCGGACAGGCGCGAGGATCGCTCGCGGGCGCGCCCCGCCGGACACCCTCGTCCGTGACCCGGGCGTTCGGCCCGGAATGCCGTTGTCCGCCCGTCCGTTGACAACCGTGGGCCGCGTTCCCAACTTGGCCCCCACATGAGCGTTGCTTCCTCCCATGATCCCTTGCTCGTGCGCGACGGCACCAGCGCGGACGCGAACACCACGGTTGCCGCCGGCTCCTCGCCGACAGGGGACGAACCGGGCGACCGGGCTTCGGACAGCTCCGGGGAGTTCGTCGTGCCATCCTACCCGGGCTGGGGACCCATCGGGCCGGTCCTGTCCCACGCCAAGGCGGAGGAATGGCGCTTCGTGCTCCAAGCCGTGCGCATTCCGAGCTGGAGCTGCGTGGGGTCCAACGGTCTTCCGTACTTGATGGTCCCCTTGGCAGCCCGTGCACGCGCCGCTCGCGAACTCGGCGAATACGAGTCGGAGCTGCGAGAACGCCGCGAGGTCAAGCACGTACGCGACGTCCCTCTTCACGCGTCGTCATGGTGGGCTGCCGGCGTGTCGATGCTGCTCATGGCGTTCTTCCTGGTCACCGGTCCGCTGTCGTCGCGCAGCGTCTGGTTCCAACATGGCATAGCGGACACCAACCAGATCCTGGCCGGCGCTCTGGAACAGTCGGTGACAGCTCTCACGCTGCACACGGACGCAGCCCACGTGCTGGGCAATGCCGTGGTCGGGGGACTGTTCCTGTCCGCCGTGCACCGGCGCTTCGGAGCCGGATTCGGCACGTTCATCGTTGTCACGGCAGGCGCTGCGGGCAATCTGATGAACGCGCTCTGGCACGGCGTGGACCACAGGAGCTTGGGCGCCTCCACGGCAGTCATGGCCGCCCTGGGCGTGCTGACCGTCGCCCAATTCGTTCGCAACCAGCGCGAGCGTCCACGTCTCAAGACGATAGTCGCCTGGGCTCCGATCGCGGGAGGGCTCGCGTTGCTCGGGGCCTTCGGCGCCTCCCCACAATCCGACCTGTACGCGCACGGATTCGGCTTCCTGGCCGGCGTCGTGCTGGGCCTGCCCGCCGCGTTCGCATTCCGAAGCCGCTCGACACCGTTGCCCGCCTGGGCCCGCATCGGCTTCGGACTCACCACCGCGGCGATCGTGGCCGGGTCGTGGGCCGTGGCCTTCCGCGCCCCGCCTGCCTGACCCGTCGTCACCCCTGCAGCCGATCGCCGGAACAGATCCCTACGCCTGACGGAACGTGGAGCCCTCCGAGTCGCACGTGCAATCGACGCTGCACACGCACTCGCCCACGAACGAGCACCGTTCCAGCCGTGCCCGGGCGGCGGCGTCCATGTGCAGCGCCCGGGCGGCTCCCCCCACGAACTCGCACTCGACCGCATGCAACGCGCGATTACCCGAGGCTCGCAAGGCACCCGCGACATTGTCGTGCACGCGACACCGACGCAACGAGGCGAGGCTTGCTTCGACCACCTCGACGCCGAAGGTCTGATTACCACTTATCTCGCACTCGTCGAACGTGCCGCTGCCCTGGCGATAGAGGTAGATGCCGCCGGCTTCGAGGGATCCGTACACGCGACAGCGGCGCAGGACCGGCTGAGCGCCCGATCGCACGCCCACGCCGTGACGCCGATTGCGCGCCATCTCGCAATCCTCGAAGACGCCCAGCCCATTGTCATACACGTACAATCCGCGCTCGAGCTGGGAGCCGGACAGGGAACACCGGCGGAACAGCGGCTGCCCAGCTTCGCGCACCTCCACCGCCGAGAGCCGGTGCCCCGTGATGACGCAGTCTTCGAAGAGCCCGCCGCCCGCGTACTGCACAATGACGCCGCAGCCCTCGCGAGAATCGCGGATTCGACACCTGCGCACCGTCGGCCGTCCACCGCTCAGCACATCGACGCCGGCGAGCTTGCATCCGGCGACGTCGCAGTCCTCGAAGGTGCCCGCGCTCTCGCCATGCACGAGCAGCCCTTGCGCCTGCGTGTCGTGCACCGAGCATCGCGTGACCACGGGCACGCCGCCATCTTGCACGCAGATGCCTGCGCGGGCGCTTCCGGCGACGTCCGTGCCGTCGATCCGGGGACGCGCACCGCCGCGCACGAGCACGCCTTCGGCGCCCGCACTGCGCACCGCGCACGACGAGACGACCGGCTCGGACTCGGGCCCCTCGACGAGCAGCGCCGCGCCGCGTGACGAGACGATCTCGCATCGGTCCAGACGAAGGGCGCCTCGCGAAACCAGGACCGCGGCGTCGGCCGTGTTGCCCGCAACGCCCCGGAACGTGAATCCCTGGACCAGGCCTGTTGCAGCGTAGGACATCAGGCACGGACCCTCGGCCGATTCCACGACGACCGGAGCGCCGTCGGCAATCAGGGTCAGGGGCTTGTCGATGACCAGGCATCCGCCGTACACGCCTGGCTTGACGCGAATGACCGAGCCGGCGGGCGCCATCCGGATGGCATCGACGATCGAAGGGAATCCGGCGACACCCGAGGGGTCGACCAGAATCGGGGCCGTTGCGCCGATCGGCAGGGGCGCCTGCGCCGGGGCGGGCGCCGCGACCTCGTGCGCGTGCATCACGCGTGTTGCGGGCACGCTCGTTCGAGGCGGACTCGGGACGACCGGTGTGGGCGGCGCAGACGCGATCGCGGTGGGTGCGCGCGGAGCTTGCACGGTACCGGCCGGCTGCGAGGGCGCGACGGCCGATGGGGCGGGCGCGAGTATGACGGGCATGGCGCCCGTGGCATCGAACTCGATGGACGGGGCCACGACCGCGATAGCCCCAGTGGCCTCGTAGCCGATGGGCGACGGGGCCACGGGAATTGCGCCGGTCGCGTCATACTCGATCGAGGGCGCCGGTTGCTGCACGGGGACTGGCGCGGCTTGCACCTCGCCGCGGCGCGCTCCGCACGACTGGCAAAACAGGGCATCGGCCGCGAAGGGCGCGCCGCAACTCATGCATACCGACGCAGTGCGCGTGGACGGTGCCATGGCGACGGCAACCTGCGCAGACTCGGGTCCGTGCGTAGCTTCGTTGACCACGGGCGCCTGCATCGTGGACCACGAGCCAACGTCCGCATCGGCCCCGGCGGCTGCACCCTCGGCGGGAGCGCCCTGCTTGGCCGTCGCCCAGGAAATCCCCGTGGAAGCACGGCTCGCTGGCGGCGGCATCTGGATAGCCATCGTCGCGGCGGCGCCCACCTCCACCGCTGCCGGAGCACCCCCTTCCTCCCAGACCTGCAGCGTGAACTCTCCTACCTGCACCACGTCGTCGCGACCTATTCGCACCGGGCCCTCGATGCGGCGACCATTCACCCAGGTGCCGTTCGTGCTGCCCAGATCCGCAACCACCCAGCCGTCCTCACGACGCGCCAGCACCGCGTGCCGGGCGGACACCGCACTGCCCGGCAGCGCCATGTCCGTCCCTTCGGGCACACGCCCCAACGTGACACTCGCCTTGTCAAACGTGTGCTGACGTCGGGATCCATCTTGTGTAATGACGATGACGAACAACATGGCCTGGCGGTCGATGGCGGGAAGCCCTCTTTCGTGCCAGCGAATTCAACGCGAGGCATGATGGGTTGTCAATGTCCGGGCGACGGGACCCGTGAGCCGAGATGAACGAGCGAGCCGACCTACCGATGCGACCGCAGGATGACGGCTCAAGTCCCGGGTCGGAGGCTGCCCGCCCCTCGTCGTCGGCTCGGCCTACGGCCAGACGTCGGGCGGAATCGAACACCGCAGCCGCGGTCGCCCTCGCCGGATTGACCGCGGCTCTGGCCTTGCTGGCCTTCGGCAGCTGCGGATTCGATCCGTCGGAGCGATGGTACGGCGGCTCGCGGTCGAACGCACAGGCCTGCACACAAGGTGATATCCGGTGCACATCGGTGCTCGAGCAATGCGCGGCACGTTCGGGGGGCGGCGCAGATTGGGTGACCATCGACGACTGCGCCGCTCGCGGACAGGTATGCGCGACGTCGCTGCTGCGTTGCACTGCCTGCCAGCCCGACGAGCGCAGTTGCTCGGGCAGCGACGTGCTGGTGTGCGCCCCCGACGGCAGCGGCACGCAGGTGGCGCAGACGTGCGACGAGCAGCAGGGCGAGGCTTGCAGGGCAGGAGGCTGCACGAACCTGTGCGGCGAGGCCGCGCTCAACAAGAGCAACATCGGCTGCGAATACTGGGCTGTCGACCTCGACAACGCGATGGTCGCCGCCAACTCGAACGCCGCGTCTCAGCAGTACGCGGTCGTCGTGTCCAACCCGCAGCCCGATCTCACGGCCCAGGTCGTGGTGGAGCAGGACGACGGAGCCCCGGGCGACGACCCGTTGGTCGCGACGGTCGCGCAGGCGGCCGTGCCTCCAGGTGGATTGCGCGTCTTCAAGCTCGGGCCCCGCGAGGTCGACGGCAGCCCACCCGGCGAGTTCAACACGGGCACCAACACCGCCCTGACCAGGCACGCGTACCGAATCCGCTCCAGCGTGCCGATCGTCGGCTATCAGTTCAACCCGCTCGACAATGTCGACGTGTTCTCCAACGACGCATCCCTGCTCAAGCCCGTGGAGGCGTCGACCTACCAACCCGGGCAACTCGAGCCGGCCTTCGTGGTGGCTGGCTGGCCCCAAACGATCGCCCACACCGATGATCCGGAAACCAACTTCGATCCCCACAATCCGATCGATCTTCGCGCGTTCGTCGCCATCGTCGGCACCAGGCCGCAGACCCGCGTGCGATTCACTACCACCACCGGTGTGGTGGCCGGCGGGCCGGTCCCAGCCCTTCAATCCGGCGACACCTTCGAGACGGTGCTCGGACCGTTCGACGTGCTCAACCTGGAGACGGGCGGGTTCCTCGCCGACTTCACCGGCTCGCTGGTCGAGGCCGACCAGCCGGTCGTCGTGTTCTCCGGCAACGAGGCGTCGGACGCGCCCTGGTTCACCACCCTCGCGCAGCGCTCCTGCTGTGCCGACCACCTCGAAGAGCAGCTCGACCCGATTCGCACGGCCGGAACCAGCTTCTTCGCTGCCCACGTACCCAACCGCAGCGAAGCGGTCATCGCCGCCGGCTTGAAGATCGGCGCCGTCCAAGAGCCCCAGTTCTATCGCGTCGTGTCGGTGGCCGCTCAGGATCCGGTGCACGTCGTGACCACCCTCGAGCCACCCGACGACCAGTTCGTGCTCGACCACCGCGGCTCCTTCCACGAGCTGGCCGCGATGCGTGACTTTACGCTCCAAACCGATCACCCGGTCATCCTCGAGACCGTGACCGCCAGCCAGGATGCCGCCGGCGTTCCCAGACCCATGCCCGGCGGCGACCCCAGCATGATCCTCGTTCCCCCCATCGAGCAGTATCGCTCCGACTACGTGTTTCTGACACCCGACAAGTACGCGTTCGACTTCATCGTCATCAGCGCCCCGGCCGACGCGCACGTGCTTGTCGACGGCGCGCCCGCGCAGGATGTCCCGTGCACCAGCGCTCCGGCCGACGGCCTGACCGACGCGCAACGCGGCTCTCCCGATCCTCCGGGCGTAGTGCTTCGCTGCCAGCTCAGCCATCCCGTGCTGGGTGCCGATCCCGCGGACCCGTCACACGTCGATCCGGGGATTCAGAACGACGGCGTGCACCACGTCTGGTCGGACAGAGGCGTGGGAGTCATCGTCTACGGGTTCGACGAGCGCGTGAGCTACGGGTACGCTGCCGGCACGCAGCTCGAAGAGCTTCCGTTGCGCTGATCGGCAAGAGGGCGCGCCGTCATGTCGCGCGACGAGCTCAGCGCTGCTTCTGCGCCTCGCCGATCATGGGAACGAATCTCACCGCCAATGCCCGCCTGCTTCGGTACCCGTCGACCGTCCTGGTGACCACGTCGAGGTACTGCTCCTCTTCCCCCACCGGAATCACCAGCCGTCCGCCCAGCGCCAGCTGCTCGAGCAGCGGCCGCGGAACCTTGGGCGGTGCTGCCGTCACCACGATCGCGTCGAACGGCGCCTGCTCGGGCCAACCCATGTAGCCGTCGCCCTCGCGCACGTGCACGCGGCCATAGCCCAGCGCCGACAGCGTTTCCGCCGCCTGCCGGGCCAACGCGGGCACGATCTCGATCGTGTATACCTCGCCCGCGATCTCCGCCAGAATCGCGGCCTGATAGCCGGAACCGGTGCCCACCTCGAGCACCTTCGAACGCGGATTGAGCTGCGCCAGCTCGGACATCTTGCCCACGATGTACGGTTGGCTGATGGTCTGCCCGCGCCCGATCGGCATCGGGTGATCGTCGTAGGCTTCGTCCCATGTCTCCGGCGGCATGAATCGATGACGGGCAACGCGCCTCATCGCGTCGAGCACGCGTCGATCCGCCACTCCCCGGGCCGCGACTTGCTCTTCGACCATGGCGAGCCGAGCCTGCAGGAAAGGATCCGCCCGATCGGATGGCACCGCTACGCCCGGGTTCTCCCGGCTCACCGCCCCTCCGGACGCGACGACTTCCGCCTGACGACACCCTGATTCGCTCCCGATACCCACGACAACGCACGCCCCCAACGCCAGCACTCCCGGTTCGAATCGCCTGATGCTCATGGCAGACCTCGATGCCGGAACGCCTCCGTGCTCCCGGTCAAGACCGTGAGGCGGCCCCTTGCCCCACGGCGCTCACCGGCCATGACCGAACTCCCCTACCCAAGGGAGCCTAGCATGAATCCGCCCGCCGGGCCGGTGCGCCCTCACCGGACTGGCCACCGAGCGCGGGCGGGGGCGGCTGCTCGTGGAAGCCCTGTCCGGCGCGGCCGTTCCCGACTACGGCCGCGGACTCACTGCTTGCGCAGCACGTAGAAGAAGTCGCGCGGGGCGGGATCGGAGACGTACTCCTTCCTTCCGTGCTTCATCTTCGGCAGCAGGGTGAAGACCACCTCGGGCAGTGCCGCTGCCTCGGGCTGACGGTAGACGAGAAAGCGCGTGTACGACCAGTTGATGTCCAATTGCGCAGAGCTCACCGCGCCTGCTGCCTTCATCGCAACCGCCAGATCCTTGGGCGTCACCTCTTCGCCGATCCCGAACAACAGGACCTGCCCGCTCGCGTCCACCCCTACCGCGGACCGGCGTATCTCCAGCTTGCCCTCGATCGAAACACCCCACTTGCGGGCTGTCGCGTCCCGCTCGAGCGACGGGTTCATCACCCCCTGCTGCACCAGGCACGGCGGCGTCTGGCGCCAAGCGATCAGCTGCGGCTCGTGCGGCGCCACCGCCGACCACGAATCCACGATCGCCGAGCCGTCGCGGGTCAACGCGAACGTACACGATTCCGGCAGCGGAGGCAGGTACAGGTCTTCGCCGATCCGCATGCCGTAGTGGCCATGGCGCGCCTGGAATCCGCCGTTGAACACGGCGAGCAACCGCGACAGCTCCGAAGCCGGGACCAGGCCGGTCCTGCGCCCGGCGGGCACGACATGCGATTCGGGCTCTGCCGTCCCGGCCGCCAGACGGACCTCCACGCGCCGAAGGTCGAACGCGGCGAGGGCCACCGAGGTGAATCGTTTGACCGGATGCGGGTGCACCACGCTTCGAACGACCAAAGGCTCGGCAGCGCTGCCGGCCAGCTCGGGCAAGCCGGACCAGACTCCGTCGCCCGGCCGGGCGACTCGCTCGTAGGGAGCAGCAAACGCGGCAGGCGGAAAAGCGACGGCCGGATCCGCGGGCGCAACAGGCGGTGCGGACGCACTGGCAGGCGGGCTCGCGCTGGCGGCCGGCACGCTCGCGACGGGCGGAGCTGAAGCGGCACTGGTTGCAGGCGGCCAAGCAGCGGAAGACGACGGTGCGGACAAGGTGGAGCGCATCGCAGGCGTGCGCGGCGCGGCGGTTCCGCACGCAAGGCCCGCAACAGCAGCCAGCGCGACACTGCCTGTCGCAAGGGCAACGGCGCGTCGCCGGCCGCGTGACGAGGACGGGGTCATCGCAGAGCGTGTCTCCGGACAGAAGGGCAGCGGGGATTCGAGCGCGTCAATGGAACACGCAATCGGCAAACGCCTTGCAGTCGGACAGCTTCAGGCACTCGTTCCACTTCGTGTGCATCGATCCGGGCATCGTGGGCGAAGCACAGTCGGGCTTGCACCGCGCCAGCTGGCGATCCGCGAGCGTCTTGCGGTCTTCGCTGCCGAGCTCGCTGATCTGCTCGGGTGTCGCCGACCGCAGCGCGACGGCGATCTCGCCGGCGCAGGCAGCCTCCTTGGCACAGAACGCGTCGCAATCGACCTTCCTCGCGCACCCCGCGAGAGCCACAACACCGACGACAACCAGGCACCACGTCGCTCGCCTGTACATGTCGCCCTCCTTGTTCACCCACGGCACCATTGCTCGAGTCGTTGCTGACATGATACCCGACACAGCCGGGAAAAGCCATCGGCGCAGGGGTGCCGGTGTTCGACAATCCCGGACGCGTCGTAGTATGGTCGCGCTCCCGTGCAACAAGAGTCCCCGACTACGCCGTACCCAATTACGCCACACGCATCGCGGCGTGCTGCCGACTCGAAGAGGTGGCCGATGGTCCTGGCCGCCCTCGCCGTGCTGACTGGATGCTCGCTCGGCTGCCGCAAGGCGTCGCCGTCACCACCACTGGCGAGCTCGCCGGCGGCGCCTTCCCGTGCGCTCCCGGCCGCACCCGCTTCCAGCGTCGCCCTGCCCGCAGCATCGTCCGCAGCCTCCAGCGCGCCGCCCGCAACGTCGTCCGCCTCCGAGCCGGCGTGGATTGCCTCCGCGGAGCTGCGCGAAGTGACCTGGAGCTGGGACGACACCCCGCTGGGTCCCATGCGGGTCGTCGTGGAGATTCCCGCCAACGCGGACGAGCATCACAGGTTGCCCGTGCTGGTGACGATGCACGGCAAGGGCGAGGCTCAGAAAGGACCGGACCGGGGCGCCCGCGGGTGGATTGACGACTACTGGCTGCCCAAGGCCGTGCATCGCCTCGCCGACCCGCCGTTGACGCGCGGAGACTTGCTTGGATTCGCCGACGGCAAGCGACTGGCGCTCATCAATCGCTCTCTGGCGGAGCGCCCGTACCAAGGGTTGATTGTCGCTTGCCCCTACACACCCGAGACCTTGCACGACGATGAGCTCTGGGAACGAGGCGGGCAGCTCGCCGCATTCCTCGTCGACCAGGTACTGCCCAAGCTGCGCAAGGAGACGCCGTCGCTCGACGCGGTGGGCCTGGACGGCGTGAGCCTGGGTGGCCGCGCGGCGCTCGTGGTGGGGCTCACACGCCCCGAAGCCTTCCAGGTCGTGGCCTCCATGCAGGCGGCATTCGACACCAAGGACGCCCCCGAGCTGGCGCGCCGGGCAGCGGAAGCGGTCAAGAAGAACCCGTCGCTGCAGCTGCGCTTGCTCACGAGCGACCACGACTACTACTTGCAGGCCAACAAGGCCATCTCCCGCGCGATGACCAAAGCCGGCGTGAAGAACGAGCTGGTCGTCGTACCGGGGCCGCATGCCTACGAATTCAACCGCGGCCCGGCGGTCTACGAGATGCTCCTGCTACACGACCGCGCGCTTCGCGGCCAGCGCTTCCCTTGACCGCTCCGCCGCCCGAGCCCAGGCAGCGTCAGATTCCCGGCGCGACACGCCCGCTCGCAGCCCGAATCGCCTTGTCCAGATCGTCGGTGCCGCGCAGACATCGGTAGCAGTCCTCGGCCTTGTATCGCCCGCAGCCCGTCCTGACCCGCAGCCGCTCGAGCCCAGGCAGCGCCCGCCGATCCGCGTTCTCGATCGCACGCGGCAGAAGCCGCCAAGCATCGTCGCACGTCTGGACCTCGCGCAGGTCCAACACCACCGCGAGCGCCGACGAGGCCGCCCCGCGCACCTCCTTGCTCGCCAACAGATCGTCGACCAGCCCGCGCGTGTCGCTCCGTTCCGGTGCCTTCTGGCCCACGTCGAACAACATGTCCGCGGCCATCGGTGTGCCCAACGAGGTCAACACCCCGAGCGCGTCCGTCACCGTCTCGCCGTCGTCGAGGTACTCGCGCAGCTTGCGCAGGTTCTCGCGATCCGCGGACAACGGCAGATCGGATCGGAGCCGCCGCGCCAGCTCGTCGAGCCCCGCACGCTTGCGCACCGACTCGCCTCGCGCCAGCGCCAGGGACTCTTGGGCCGTCCGGTCCTCGGGCTTTCGCGCGCGAATCTGCATGCAAGCATCGAGGTCGCCCTTGGCGGCCAGCTCGGCAAGCGACGAAGAGCCAGCCGATGCCGAGGGCGCCGTAGCGGCAGACCCTTGCGCGACAGGCGGCGCGGTGGACGCCGCGGGAGCCGAGAGGGAGGCGCCCGCGCGGGGCTGCTGCGAGGCCGCGGCGGGCTCGGGCGCAGAGACGCGTGCGGGCTTGGAGGGCGACGGCTGGGTGAGCCAGACCATCAGCGACACGGTCGCCAGCGCAGCGACGATGGCTGCGGCGACGGCACCAATGACACCAGCGGGCGACACGGGTCGCTGCGGGCTGGGGGCGATGGGCGCGCCCGAGCCGCCGGCAGCGCCGGCCTGGCCCCACGCGGGATACGCCGAGGGCGTCACTTGCGGTGGAGCGGGTGTGGCAGGCGGCGCGGACGGCGTCATCACGATCAGCGGCGCGGGCTGCACGGGTGGCGCGGACGGCGTCATCACCATCGGCGGCGCGACGGGCGAGTCCAACGGCTGGGTCGAGGCGGCCGAGATCACGGGCTGGGCAATCGGCGCGCGATCCGAGCGGGTTCGTCGCGTTGGTGGCTGAGTCGGGATCGAGCGCGAGCCGGGCAGCACGAAGACGGGCGCGGGAGGTGCCGGTGTGGAATGCGCCAGACCCGCGTTCGTGTTCGTGGAGAACTTCGGCAGCCTGGGCTCGGGAGGCATGGGACGCTGTCCTTGATGCCGAGGCCGCCGGGTCGAAACATGATCGGTCTCGGCGCGTGCCGGACGATCGGTAGGCGGCCTGTCGGCCGGCGCGATGCGAGCGATCCGCGGGACCTTGGGGGGACGAGGGATCGCTTCCACTTCGGGCGGCGCCCAGTCCGACGCGATTCTCCAATCGTTCGCCGCCGGCTCCGCGCGGATGAAGTCATCCTCGCCGACCTCGAGCCTCGGCTCCGACGTTTCATCCGGAGTCACGACGATCGAGATCGTAGGCTCGTCATCGTCTTGCCATGCGTCCCCTGCGATACGCGAGCGCATCGAAGGAGGTCTCGGATGGCGCGGGTTGGGCGGCGGCATGTGCTCCGATCGCCCATGATGCGCGTAGGCCTGCGCGGGAGCAAGCCCCGAGCGCCGACGCATGTGCGGGGGCGCTGGGCTTGCCAGCAAGACGCGCGCGGTACAAGCTCCGCGCCCCTTGCAATCGCCGACCCCGCCTCCGCCCGCTCGAGCACACGGCCCGCGCGAGCTCTTGGCCGTGCGAGCGTTCTACTTCTTCACCTACGGCGCGCTCGGCACGCTGTTCCCCTTCCTGCCGCTGCTGCTCGAGACGCGCGGACTGTCCCCGGAGAGCATCTCGCTCGTACTCGTCGTCGTACCGATCATCAATCTGTTCGTCCCCCCGGTCTGGGGCCTGGTGGCCGACGCCCTGCAGGCGCGCGTGGCGCTCTTGCGCGCCGCCGCCGTGGGCAGCGGCCTGTCGTGCCTCGCGCTGCTGCCCGCCCGCGGCGTGCTCGCCAGCGCAGGCGCGTTGTCCCTGCTGTCGCTGTTCCGCGCACCGCTCTCGTCGCTCGCCGACTCCATCGCTTGGACTCCTGCCCGGCCCGGGCGCTCCGGCTACAGCCTCGTTCGCGTCTGGGGATCCATCGGCTTCGCCGTCGGCGCTGTCGCGGTGGGACGGCTCAAGGCCCGGCTCGGCTCGGACATCGTCGTGTTCGCCACCAGCGCCTCGTATCTGCTCGCCGCCGCCAGCACGCTGCCTCTGCGCTCTCGAGGCGATGCGCATCGCAAGCCGGTGGTGCGCCCCACGGCCGAGATCCTCAAGCGCCCCGCCGTGCTCGCGTTTCTGGCCGCGTGCGTGGCCTACTACGTTGCCCACGGCGCCTACGACGCGTTCTTCAGCCTTCACCTGCGCAGAATCGGTTTTGACGACAGCTTCATCGGAACCGCATGGGCCACGGGCGTCGTTGTCGAGATCGGCGTGATGCTCATTTCTCCATGGCTGCTGCGCAGGTGGTCGAACAGCGCGCTGCTGGCCGCCTGCTCCGTGGTCGCCGTGATTCGCTGGCTGCTGCTCGCCCAGGTTCGCAGCGCTCCGGCAGTGCTCAGCGCCCAGACCTTGCACGGCATCACCTTCGGCTTGTGGTACCTGGCCCTCGTCGATCGCGTGCAGCAAGGCGCGCCCGAACACCTGCGCACCTCGCTGCAGTCGGTCACCAGCGCCGCCATGGCGCTCGGCATGGTCGGCGGCTACCTGCTCGGCGGCGCAACCCTGTCTGCCCAGGGTGCTTCGCTCATGTTCCTGCTCGCCGCCGGCGCCTCGGCTGCCGCCTTCGTGCTGTATCTTGCGCAGGCCCGCCCCAACGTCTACGCCTGAAACGCTGTCGAGCCGGCACTCGCTGGCCCTTGCCCTCTCTCCTCTCGCTCGTACGCCCCCTGGCCAAGCACCCTCGCCCGCCAGTAGACTCGTCCCCACGATGTCCGAGCTGCGCCTCAACGTCGTCACCCGCGAGTGGGTCATCATCGCCCCCGAGCGCGCCTCGCGCCCGTCGGACAGCCCGCCGTCCCGCCGGCACATCGCGCTTGCTCCGCACGACAGCTCGTGTCCGTTCTGCCCGGGCAACGAGTCGATGACCGCGGCCGAGATCGATCGCTGCGAGGCTGCACCCGGGCAATGGCAGACGCGGGTGGTCGCCAACATGTTCCCGGTGCTCTCGCGCGATGTTCCTGGTCTGAAGCCCCGGCACAACGGGCTCAAGACCGCGGTCAACGGCTTTGGGACCCACGAGGTGGTCATCGACTCGCCGCGCCACGATCTGACCATCGCCCAGCTCAGCCTGCAGGAGGTCGAGTGCATCGTGCGCACCTACCGCGCCCGCTACCAGGCCCTGCGAGCCGATCCCAGCATCGCGCACATCATCGTGTTCAAGAACCACGGCTACGCCGCCGGCACCTCGCTGGCCCACCCGCACTCCCAGATCGTCGGCACGCCCGTGGTCTCCCACCAGGTCCGTGAGCGAATCCGCACCATGGAGGATCACCTCGCGCTGTTCGGCGAATGCGTGCTGTGCCGACTCGTCGCCGAGGAGATCGATCAGGCCGTGCGCATCGTGCACCTGTCGCCGTCGTTCGTGGCGATGGTTCCCTACGCGGCCCTGTCCAGCTACCACCTGTGGGTCTTTCCGCGCCGCCACATGGCCTGGTTCGGCGACATCTCCGACGACGAGGTGAAAGACCTGGCCCACACGCTCCAAGTGGTGATGAAAAAGCTGTACCGCGGACTCGGCAATCCCGACTTCAACTACCTCATCCGCTCCGCTCCCAGGACGTGCACGGACGAGGAATACCACTGGTACGTGTCCATCGTGCCGCGGGTAGGCCAGGCGGCGGGCTTCGAGCTCGGCTCCGGAATCTATGTCAATCCGTGCCTGCCCGAGGACGCGGCGGCCATGCTCCGCGCGGTCGACACATCGGACGCGCCTTGACGATGCGCGGCAGCGCATTACGGGAAGGACAGCCATGTCGAAGCGCTGGATGATCTACGGAGCGAACGGCTACACGGGACGGCTCGTGGCGGAGCTTGCGGTGCGGCGTGGCCTGCAGCCCGTGCTCGCGGGACGAAACGCCGAGCGCGTCGCCGCGATCGCCGCCGAGCTGTCCTTGCCCCATCGCGTCTTGGACCTGGCGCGTCCGGCCGAGCTGCGGCACGGCCTCGAAGACGTCGACGCCGTGCTTCACACGGCCGGCCCCTTCTCGGCCACCTCGGCCCCCATGGTGCAAGCCTGCCTCGATACCCATACCCACTACCTGGACGTGACCGGCGAGATCGCCGTGTTCGAAGAGGTGTTCTTCCGCGACGACGACGCGCGCAAGGCCGGCATCGCGCTGATTCCCGGCGTGGGCTTCGACGTGGTGCCGACCGACTGTCTGGCTGCGATGGTCGCTCAGGAGCTGCCTGGCGCAACTCGGCTCGAGATCGCCATCCTCGGCCTGGGCTCCATGAGCCAGGGAACGTGGAAGTCGTCCATAGAGGGCATGGCCCGCGGCGCTTTCATCCGCCGCGACGGCCGCATCGTTCCAGTCCCTGCCGCCTGGAAACGTCGTCGCATCCCCTTCCCGCACAAGACCCTCGATGCGGTCACCATCCCCTGGGGCGACGTCAGCACGGCATACCGCACCACGGGCATCCCGACGATCTACACGTACATGGCTTTCCCGCCCGCCATGCGGCGCGCCCTGCCGATCATCGATCGGCTGCGTCCGGTCCTGCGCGCCGGCAGGGTACACAATGCCATCCAGCGCGTGGTGGAGCGTGCGGTCAAGGGCCCGGACGCGCAGGCACGGGCCCGCGGATTCAGCGACGTGTGGGTCGAGGCCTCCGACGACAAGGGAGCCGTGGTCACCGGCACGCTCACCGGTCCCGACGGCTACAGCATGACCGCGGACGCCGCGATCCGGGCGGTGCTCACCGTGCTCGACGACATGGTCCAGCCAGGCGCATGGACCCCCGCTCGCGCGTTCGGGCCCGAGTTCGTCCGCAAGCTCGAGGGCGTGACGATCCATCCCCTGCGGCGCGACAGCAGGCCGATCTGACAGCGCCTGCCGGGGCCGCGGCGGTTGCGCGCCGCCGTTGCTTGAACGAGCCGCGCTTTCCATCTAACATTCTTGGACGCGACACAGGCCGAGCGGCCGCGCATCGGCGGGCTGCCGCCACGCGCTCCGGTCCGGGGGCCGAGCGCAAGGCGGGATGAAGGGGCGCACAACATGATCGAGATTCGAAAGGTGCTCGTGCCGGTGGACTTCTCCGAGTGCTCGCGCGTGGCCTTGGACTACGCCATCTACTTCGGCCGCGCGATGAAGTTCACCACCGTCGACGTGCTGCACGTCTGGGAGCCCCCCGCCTTCGTCGACGCCGACGTCAAGCTGCAGAACGCCAACGGCCCGGTCAAGACGCTCATCGACTTTGCGAAGAGCGAGGCGGGAAAGGCCATGCAGGAGTTTCTCTCGCACCTGTCGCGGGACGGAGGCTTCGAGGTGCGAGGACGGCTGGAGTTGGGCGAGCCGTACCAGAAGATTCTCGAGCTGGCGACCTCCGAGCAGTACGACCTGATCATCATGGGCAGCCACGGCGAGCAGGACCGCGGCAAGATGGGCAGCATCGCGGACAAGGTGGTGCGCAACGCCCGCTGCCCGGTCGTCACCATCCGTGCGCCCTGCGACAGCACGCCCGACGCCGCCTCGTCGAAGTAGCCCGCCCTCGAGCAGCGAGAGCCGACGATCACCGTTCCCGTCGGCAAAGGGACCTGGGCTATACTCGGCCCATGATCGAACGGGTTCCGTCTCCTGACGCTGTCGCGGTGTCGGCCCTCGCTCTTGCCGCATGCGGCAATCCGGAGCAGCGCTGGGACGGGTCCCTTTGCGACGCATACACCCGCGTGCCCCGACCTTGAAGTTCTCCGAACTGCTCGACCCGTTGCTCATCGGCCTGGCGATCATGCTGGCCGGCCTGATTCTCTGGCAACGCTCCACTCCCAAGGGCGCGTTCAAGCGCGCTCGCATCCTGGCTTGGGCCGGATTCGCCTGGCTCGTGCTGGCGTCGTGTCCGCTGATTGCCAATGCCCTCGTGCGCGCTTGGCAGCCCCTGCCGACCGACCTCGGACCGTCGCTGGCGGGCACGACAGCCGATCAGCGCGCGCTCGTGGTGCTGTCGGCCGGCAAGCGCACCGAGGAAGACTTCGTTCCCGCGATCGAGCAGCTCGACGGCGAGACGCAAGGGCGCGTGATCGGCGCGGCGCGCGTCTATCGAACCTACGGGTTCGGCGAGGTGGTCGTGACCGGGACAGGCCAGCAGTTCGTCGCGGCGATGGCGGACTTCCTGGTTGAGCTAGGCGTGCCGCGCGACCGCATCCTGCAGGAGCCCCGGGCGACCAACACCCGGGAGAATGCCACCTTCACGGCTCCTATCCTGGCCCCGCGCAACCCCGCGCGGATCGTGCTGGTCACCAGTGCGCTGCACATGCGACGAGCGATCATGCACTTTCATCGCGCGGGCATGCAGGTGATTCCAGCGCCGGTCGACTATGTGGGCGGCGAGACGTGGCGAATCCGGCCGTCGACCTCGGCGCTCGCGCGCACCAAGGCAGTCCTGCACGAAGTGCTCGGGATGCTGGGGCCTTAGTCCCTTATGGACGAAGTCTTTGGCTGATCTGCGAAGCAATCGCGGCGCCCCAAGCTCTCCTGTTTGGTTCCGGCCTGCCGGGACGGGCAAGGGTAGCGACCAACGGGAGCGTAGGGGCGAAGCCCCTGCAATCGGCGCCCGGCCCTGCCGGGTTAGGTCGGCACCCGAACGCGAATCGATCCTGACCCTTCCTTCTCGCTTCTGACGCGCATGAAGTGATGATATGAGTGCCGCCATGAATCGACACAGGTTTGCACTCGTTCCGTGGGTGGCGGCGGGCTTGCTGGTAGGTTGCGGCGGGGCTGGTGGGCCCGGCCCCGACCAGCGCCAGAAGTACGAGGAGTTCGAATGCCCGGCGCCGATTGGCAAGATCTTCCGCGAGGACTGCGACAAGAGCGCCCTGCAGTATCAGGGCGAAAGCTTCCAGGGATCGGTCGGAGCCGCCGGAGTAGGTGCCAGCGCCGAATACCGGCAGACCGCGATTCGAGAGGCCGACGCCCTCGTACAGCTCCTCAAGGAAGAGCGCACCAGCCTGTGCAACAACTTCAATACCTGCAAGATGACCGTCGCCGAGTACCGCGAGGAGCAGAAGCAGCTCGACGATTCCTTCGTTGCGCTCATGGCCCTCAAGGACAAGATGGCCGCGATGGACGCCCAAGGCGCCTCGCTTCTGCTCGAGGAGCTGAGGAAGATCCGCTCCCGCGCTCAGGACGTCAAGGCCGCGCAGCCCGCGGCATCCGGCAGTGCCGCCCCGGCGGCGCCTGTTCCCGCCGCGCCCCCGGCCTCCACTACGGCCACGGCCAGCACCTCGACGGCGCCCGGCCCCAATGAAGGCCTGTTGCCCGACTCGATCCCCACCGACCGTTCCCCTCTTCCCAAGACGGCGGACTGGGACGGCGCCAACGCGCTGACGGTGCCCGGCACCAGCACGCTCGGCTGCGAGGTCAAGCTGTCCAAGGAGTGGATTCGCGTCTCGTGCCGCGGCGCCAACGATTCGGGCGGCACGCCGTCCGCGGTCGAGGCGCAGGGCTGCGGCAATGACGCCTACACGTTTGCCAATCCGAGGACGAAGGTGGCGAGCGTGGTGATGCCGGTGGTCAAGGGCCGCAAGTGCCAGGCGGTCTTCAGCTGGACGGACAAGAAGAAGACGTTCGTGCTCGACTGGTCGACTGGCAAGCAGGCGCGGGCGAGCTTCGAGTAGTCGACTACGCTACGCGCTCGGCGCCGCCTGAGGCGCCGCTGCCGTCCCGTTCGCCGGACCCGCATCGTCGGAGGTCACTCCCGGCACTCGGTGCACCTCGGCCAGGTCGTCGAACACGTCGGGCATCATCGCCAGCTTGTCCTTTTCCCTGAGCACCGCCTCGACCAGCAGCTTCGCCGCCCCGTAGGCCTTGAGCCAGTTGGCGCGGGCCGCCTGCACCTCGGGCGTCATCTCCCTGCGGGCAGCGCGAGTCTTGCGCACCTCGGCGTCGAGCGCGCTGACGGCATCGCGGGCGGCGGTCAGCTCGGCCAGCCAGCTCTTGTACTCATCCAGGCTCGCCTTGTGCGCCTGGATCGTCTTGATGGCCTGATCGAGCACTGCAACGAGCTTGGCCGGGCGACGGCGCTTGACGGTGGTCAGCGCCTGCCCGCCGAGCATCTTGGAGGCGATGGCATCCCCGCCGGTGCGCGATTGCGCGTATCGCACGCAGCGCGTCAGCAGGTCCTTCGCACGGCCTATCGGGTCATCGCCTTCCGCCGCGCCGGTGAAGGTCACGAGCGCCTGGCCGCCTGCCTTCTCGACGGCTTTCGCCAGCACGCCGGTCGCGCTCTTGAGCTTGGTGGCGCTATGCTGCAGCGCTTTGTCGTAATTCTTCTCGAGGCCGACGACAACGCTGCGGATTTGGGAGACGGCAAAGTTACCGTAGCCCATGGCTTCGAACTGGTCGATGTATTGATCGGTCATGGTTTTCCCCGTTCGAAAGGATTGTTGGTGGCAGAACGTATCCATCGGCGATGTGTCGTGTCAATCGAAAACAGTAACTTGCCGCACACTTTGGTGCGCACGCTCGTGCGCGGCACGAAAGCGGCCCGGCGCCTGCGAATCAAGGCGGCCAGGCCCTCCGGAGGCCCGCCTGCAGGCCAGCGCGGGCGATTTCGCGCGGCCAGAAGTGCTTATGCTACCTAGCATGGCCATATTCGGCCGCCCGAAAGCGCTTGTGCTACCTAGCATGGCCATATTCGGCCGCCCGAAAGCGCTTATGCTACCTAGCA
>JAJZQG010000072.1 GCA_021847645.1 Myxococcales bacterium | reverse complement strand
TTGTCCATGGCCCGCCGATGTTCACAGACGCGACTGGATTCGCACCGAATTCGACAAGATCGATAGTGCTGGCGCGCGCAATCCCCCGGTGCCGCAAGGGCTTGAGCTTTTCGGACGACGTCTAGCTCAAGAGCTGCTGCCAGTCGTTCCGCCAATCGGGCCTGGGCTGGGGGACGGCGGTCGTGCTCATGCCAGCCCCTTGCCGGATGTCTCCGAGTTGGGCCAAGAAAACTGCTAACAGCTATGACCCTGGCTTTCCCCCGCTGTAGGGCGAGGCGAGAGGGAAATGACCCACCTCTTCGCAAAGGTTGATACCTCGCGCGGACTCGGTCGCTTGGGTTCGATCCCAAAAGCGTGAAGCCAAGGAGGTCGAACGTCGCCGGTCCTTTCCCTGCCGGGTCGTTGCGATCCGGTCGACCGAACGGCACCACCCGGGTCTTGTCGGGATGCGGCGCGACCCTACGGTCCGCCCGTCAGCGACGCGCAGGCCACTGGCGTCGTCAACTGGCAGACGTCGTCACCCATCGGCTGCCCGGCCAAACGCTTCTGGACCCACTGCAGCTGGGCAGGAAGCGAGTTCGCCGCCCCATCGACGTGCGACGCCCCGGCGCACTCGTAGTACTCCATGTGGTATCCCTGGCTGCACAGCACGGGGAAGTCCTGCCGTTGGGTATCCGCCACGACCAGGTCGTCGGCCCCGGCGACCACGAAGAACACGGGCGTGTCGTGTCCCCGCTCGATCTTCGTACGGTTGAGCGTGCCCAATCGCAGATAGCACGCCCACGGCTCGATGGCGTCCCAATTGCCAGCGAGCACCGCATCGATGTAGCTCTGACGGTACACTTGGTCGACCTGGGTGATGCCGTCGAACGCGCCTCCGTCGTCGCACTTCGACGCCACAATCTGCGGCAGCTTGCTCGCCAGATTGTAGGGCGCCTCGTCCGTGATGACGTCGCCCAGGTGCGCCTCGTCGCCATGCCATTGGTTGAGCGTCAGCAGCGCCGCTGCCAGCGCGCCCGTCGCCGGACGGTACTTGTCGACGGCCGCGCGGTTCAGGGCCAACAGGTCCGTGGGCGGCACAACGGCCACCGTGGCAACCAGGTCGAAGTCGGGCGCGTATCCCTTCCAGTAGCGATCGGCCCACAAGGCGGCGAACCCGCCCTCGGACGCTCCCCAGATGACCGTCTTGCCGTCATGCCGGACGAGCAGGCCCGGGTCGCCCTCTCCATTCTCGAACCGCTGCAGCGCCCGCAGGGCGTCGAGCGAGGCAATCGCCGTGGCCTCGGCTTGCAGGTACGGGTGCAGGAACCCGGCCGGCGCGCCCATGCCGTTCATGCCCAGATAGTCCGGCGCAACGACCACGTAGCCTTGCGACGACAACAGCATGTTGCCAAGTGCCCCGTCGAAGCCGTTCGCCGACGGCGCGCACGCATCGGTGAACCCCGCCGTCGGATGCGTCCACAGCACGGTCGGGAAGGATTGCGCGTCGCTGACCGCGGGATACGAGATCAGCCCCGTGGCCTCGACCTCCTTGCCCTTGTCCTGCGTGACATATCGGATCCGATAGACGCTCACGCCGTAGGGGACCGGCGAAAACCCCTTGATTCCCTCCTGCTCGAGTCCCGCGTTGATGAAGTCCGCATTCACGCTCAGAGCCACCATGTATTGCCAATCCACGATCCTGCCCATCCCCTCGAACGGCAGGAGCGAGTAGGCCGCCGTGCCGCACCCGCCCGTCGGAAGCACGGGGCGCTCCGGCGCGGGATTCGGCTGCTGCTCGTCGGACGATCCGCAGGCGCTGACGCCGAGCAGCACCGCCAGGGGCGTCCATGCGGACCGCGCGAGACGACGGAAGAAGAGACGGGAAAGGCACTGGCGCGTGTGGGAGGCGAGCATCCCGCGATCCTAGCCGAACCCGGCCCAGTCTGATCAAGACTCCACCTTGGCCCAAAGCGGGATTTCCGCGGCGGCCCATCACCCATGGGCGGGAGAGAGCACTCAGGCTTCGAATGGAGCACGGCGCGCGCTTGTGCCCGCGTGATCCATGCAAGAGCTCAATTCACGCAACACACCGTCAACTCGTCCGCCGGCTGGATCTGACCCTCGGGCACCCCGCCGGCCGGTGGACACGTCAGCTGCGAGGCTGTCAGCTGTGTCTTGATCCCGACGTCGGTAGCCGCGACAGGATTGCACTCGCCCTGGGCATAGCCAAACGCCGGCCCTCCGCACGTCGAGCTGGAGTTGATCTGGTAGTTGCCGCTGCAACTCGACGCGTCGGCAGCACCGCCCGTGAACGGTGTGCACGCGCGCGTATCGCTCACTTGCCTGTAGTACTTCGTCAGAACCGAATAGCCGCCCGGGCAGGGCGACGCACCGCTCACGGCGATGCATGGCCCCCGGGTGCCCGTACCCGCCGTTCCCGCAACGCATTGCGATCCCGAACCGCAGGTCGCCGCAAGCATGGTCGCGGAACAGCCTACGGCGCTCGCGTCCCACGCGGGCAACGGCACCGTCGGCGACTGAACCGCGGCGGTGCACCCCGCCGTCACCTGCGAAGCACCGAAGCGGAACGACCGTGCGCCGGCAGCGCACTGCGCGGTCACGCACATGTCCGGCGGAGTGTCGACGGCCGAGCATGGCGTGCCGGAACAATCGGCGGACGCGAACAGGCGAAATGCGCCGATGCAGGTCGGGTTCGGAGGCGGTGAGCATGTGCAGGCAGAGCACTGTGCCGGCCCCGGGTCGTGGAAGCCGCGCCAGCCCGTGAACACCACGCCCGAGTCGCCGCCGGAACAGATCGGCGGCACGGCGGCGGCGGTTTCTTCGAGGTAGAAAGGCCCGCTCCAGCCCGGCGGCGGCGTCGCCGCGCACGTGCCACCCGCACTCTCGCATGCCCCGGCCTGGCCGTCGGTTGATGACATTGCATCAGGGCCCGCCTGGTCCGCCGGATGATCCGCCACTGCATCCGCCGCTTGGGCGTCGCCCGCGACGCTGCCGTCGACCGATTCGGGAGCCGCGAAAGCGGCGTCGAAGTCGTACGCGCAGCCACCAGCGCCGAGCAGCAACGCTGCGAGGACGGCAACGCGCGCACCGCGTGGGAATCGTGCCGCCTCGACCGTGTGTGGCATCCAGGTGGTTCGCATGGCAGGCGTCAAGCGTACCATCGCAAGGCTTGGCACTCAATGCCGCGAGGGACTGCGCACCGGACCGCTCCGTGATGCCGATACCCGGGTCAGGGTTCGGACCGCCCGCGCCACCAGGAGAGACGAAACGCCTAGGGCCGTCCGCGGACACAGACGATCGACAGGGTGCCAGTCTTGGCGGCGGTATTGACCAGGCCTTGGCCGAACTCGACGGTCCACGCATCAGGTGGAGTGCCGGCAGAGGTCGTCGAGGTCCAGTACTGCTGAGCGAGGATCCCGAGCGCATCGGTGCACGGAGTCTGACCGGTCTTGATCAAGCTGCCGAGCTCGTTGACACCGGGAAGGCGCCAATCGTTGAAGGATGCGTAGCTGAGATTCTCGCAGTAGCTGAGAGCCTCCTGCCATGTTCCGGTGGTCTGCACGTCCTTCGCCCAAAGCAGCATGGTCGCCAAGTCGACGAGGATCTTCTGGTTGGGCGCGTATTCCGCGTCCTGGTAGCGCGACAGGTCCTGCGGGATCCACGCGGTGCCGCGAACACACTCGTAGCGCAGTGGCTGCGTCCGATATCCGATTGCAGCACTTCCATCGTTGAAGTCCACGAACCACTCGTCAGGCGTCGACAGGCCTCCGATCGTCGACGTCCAATACTGCTGCGCCGACAGGGCAGTCGCGAGCTGGGGAATGCCGGCGGGAACCGCTGCGTACTGGGCTATGCTCCGAAGCTCATAGACGTTCGGCAATCGCCAGGTTCCGGTCCCCAACGAGAGCGCGGCGCACGCGTCGGCGGCTTGTTGCCAGGACGCCGTGTCAGGGGTCACGGGCAACGGCCCGGTGCACGGCGATGTGTTCGTGCAATGGTTGTAGTGGCTGACCCACGTGAGCCCCGTGAGGCTGTCCTGGTATCCGTAGTAGACGTTCTGCCCGCCGGTCACGCTGACGCTGGCGAGCTGTTGGAGCGTCAGGGTGCGCACGCGATCCGGATACTGCGCGTCCTGGCCGAAGAAGGGCTGGTTGGCAACGGGGCAGGCAACAGTCTGCGAGTTGTCGTAGCAAAGCTCCTGCTGCGAGGGAGGAACTGGGTAGGTGGGCACGATCGTCGCCTGGCAGGTGTTGTTGACGCACCAGGGAGCGGCCTCCGGGCAATCCTGGGAGGCGCCGCACTGCTTGCAGGTGCCATTCACACAGATCGGCGTCGCGGTGCCGGTGCACTTGGCGCACGACGTGCCGCAGTGATCGTTGTCGGCGGACGTGCACGCCTTGCAGACGCCGGCGGTCGGATCGCACCAGGATGCCGCACCGCAGGAGTCGGGAAGCTGGCTGGTCTGCGGCTGGCAGATGCAGCCGACGGTCTTTCCGCCGCACACCGGTGTCTTGTTGGCGCAGGCCACGCAACTCGGACCGCACGCGGAAGGGGTCGTGCAGTCCGCGCACGTTCCCCCCGTGACGCATTGTGCCCCGGTGCCGCAGGAGGTCGCCGTGCACGTGCAGTCCGTGCCGTTCGTGCAGGCGGGCGTGGTGGCCGCACACTGGCAGCTCTGGCAATCCGCCCCGTCGCACCAGCTGCCTACCGCGCACGACGTCGCCGTGCACGCGCAGGCCCCGGTCCCCTTGTCGCAAACAGGCTCCGTGGCCGGACAGTTGCACGCGGTGCAGGCTCCCGCGTTGCACCACGTGTTGGCCCCGCAGGACGTCGCATTGCAGGAGCAGGAGCCGTCGGCGAGGCTGCACACGGGCGTGGCACCCGTGCAGGAGCAGGACTTGCAAGTGCCCGCGTCGCACCACTTTCCCGCGCCGCAGTCGTCCGTACTCGGACGGCACTGCTTGCAGGTGCCGGCGACGCACCAGGGCTGGGTGGTGCCGGTGCACTGTGCGCACTGCGACGTACCGTTGCCGCAGTGGTCGTTGTCCGCGCCGGCGCAAGGCTTGCACGCACCCGAGTCGCACCAGGAGCCTGTTGCGTAGCAACTGTCGCTGGTCGGCGAGACTCTCGTGCATTGGCACGCCCCCGCGCTGCAATCGGGGGTGGCTCCCGAGCAGACCGCGCAGGACGCCCCGCAGTGGTTGTCGTCGGTGTCCGAGCAGGCCGTGCATAGACCGGCATTGCACCACTGGCCCGACGAGCACTGGGAGTCGAGCGCGCACTGGGCGCAGCTGCCGGACAAGCACCACGGCTGCGACGTGCCTTCACAGCGCGCGCACGTGCCGCCGCAGTGCAGCGGGTCGTCACTGGAGCACGAGGTACACTGGCCGCCCTTGCACCACTTGCCCGTGGGGCATTCCGTGTCGAATTCGCAAAACGCGCAGTTTCCCGCAATGCAAGAAGGCAACGGAGTGCCAAGGCAGCGTGCGCAACTCGCACCGCAATGGGCCGGGTCGTCGTCCGCGCACGTCACGCATGCGCCGGCCTCACACCACTCGCCCTGCGGGCAGTGCGTGTCCTGCGCGCATTGGACACACATGCTGCCGACGCAATACGGGTGGTCCGACGGGCAATCCCCGTGGGTCTGGCACTGCCCGCAGGAACCGTTGAGGCACAAGGGCGAGGTCGTACCCGTGCAGGTCGCACACGAGGTGCCGCAGTGGTCCGGATCGTCCATCTTGCACACCGAGCAGCTTCCCGCATCGCACCACGAGCCGGACGGGCAGTCGCCGTCGACCCCGCACTGCATGCAAGTGCCGCCGACGCACTTGGCGGTGTTTCCGGAACACGCAGTACACGACGATCCGCAGTGGGCGTCGTCGCTATCCGAGCAGGTTTCGCACGAGCCGGCGTTACACCATTGTCCGGCGTCGCAGTTCATGTCGTCGCCGCATTGCGCGCACGCGCCCTGGAAACACCACGGCTGCGACGATCCGGTGCAGCGCGAGCACGTCGTGCCGCAGTGGTCGGGATCCGTGTCGCTGCACGCCTCGCAGGCGCCCGCGTTACACCACTTGCCTTGACCGCAGTCCTGGTCCACCGCGCATGTCCCGCAGACGCCAGCGGCGCAAACCGGGTTGCTCGTGCCCGTGCACACCGAGCAGGTCGGCCCGCAGTGGTCCGGATCCGTGTCGCTGCACGGCGTGCACGTGCCGGCATTGCACCAACTGCCCGCCGCGCAATCCGTCCCTTCGAGGCACTCCTGGCAGGCACCCGTCGTGTCGCAGTGCGGCCTGCCAGCCGGACAGTCCGTGTCCGCGGTGCACGCGGCACACACGCCTTGGACGCACAGCGGCGCACTCGTACCGGTGCACACCGCGCACGTGTCGCCGCAGTGTGTCGGGTCGTCCTGCCCACAGGGCGTGCACGCCGCGCTGTCGCACCAGGAACCCGCCGCACAGTCCGTGTCCACGGCGCATTCCACGCACTTGCCGTCCGAACAGATCGGCGTAGACTTGGCGCACAGCGCGCATGTCGCTCCGCAATGCTCGGCGTCGTCACAGGCCACGCACGACCCGTCCTTGCACCACTGCCCCGTGCCGCAGGCCGGCGAGCAGTTCGTCGGCTGCCCACTCTGCTCCGGACCGAGCGTGGAGGCATGGTTGCTGTCCCCGCTGCTACATCCCAGCACCAGACAACTCGCCAGTAACAGCAGTAGCTTCTTCATGCAAGCACTCCCTCCGGGGAACGGCCTGACGACCAGATCATCCAGGCTTGGACGATACAGCAGACACAAGGAGGGGTCCACTCGTATGATGATCGCAGCTGCCTGTCGCCTCCCCGCGGCGTGCCTTCACCTCCCCGATGCGGCGCGCTGGCGCACCGCGGGGCACGACGGTGCCGCGCCCCTGCCGGAACCCAGTGGCCCGCTGATGGCAATCCTCCGACGCACGCGCTCGGTTCCCGCCTCTCACCCGCGTAGCAACAGCATCACCAGCACCCCAATCACCGTGCCCGCCGCCATCCCCGCCGCGCCCACCGCGATAAGCACCTTCGCGTCATGCCTGCGCGCCCGCTCGCGACGTACCGACACAGGCACATAAGGCTCCGGCACCTCGGGCTCCGGAAACGGCCCCCACAGGATCGCGAGCTTCTGGCCCGGTAGCGACGGCGCCCGCGGCGCCCGCGGAACCGGCGGGGATCCATGCGCCGCAGGCCGATCGGGATTCCATACGTCGAGGGCGTCCATCGCCGCGGCCGGATCGGACGGCATGGGGATCCTGGCCGGAGGCCCATACGCGGCAATCCGCTCCAGGTCGGCCTCGGCCGGCTCCCGCGGCTCGGCGAACGGAAGCAGTGCCCGCGCCAGCGCTTCCACCGTGTCGTACCGGTCGTTGGTGTACTTCTCCAGACACCGCAGGATGACCGCCTGCAGCCCTGTCGGAATGTCCGGGCACAACTCGCTGGCCGCGCGCGGCGGCGTGGTCATCACCGCCGCCCGCACGCTCTCCACCGTATCGCCCTCGAACGGCAACGAGCCGGTCACCATCTCGTGCAGCAGAATACCGATCGACCAGATATCCGCCGCATGATCGACATGACGCGACGCCAGCAACTGCTCGGGCGACATGTACTGCGGAGAGCCGAACACGTCGGTGGCCCGCGTGAGCGACTGCTCCCGCGGGTCCGGCCCCTGGCTCACGGACAGCGGTGACTTCGAGATGCCGAAGTCCAGCACCTTCACCTGGGCGAAGCCCGACTCGCCGCTGGTAATGAACAGGTTGGCCGGCTTCAGATCCCGGTGCACGACGCCCAGCGAGTGCGCCTCGGCGATCGCCTCGCAGGTCTGGATGATGTAGCTGGCGGCGGTCCCCAACGGCAGGGCTCCCCAGCTGCCGAACAGATCCGCAAGCGTGCTGCCGGTCAGGTGCTCCATCACCAGGTACGGCGTGCCGTCGTCGAGCTGTCCCTCGCCCAGCAACCGCGGCACGTGCACGCTGGTCATCAGCGCCAGGATGTGCTGCTCGCGCCGAAAACGGGCGACCAACTCGGACACGCCCTTGGCCTGGTCGAGCAACACCTTGACGGCCACGGTGCGCTGCGCGTGCAGGTCGGTGGCCGCATGGACAGTCGACATGCCTCCGACAGCGATCACGTGGTCGATTCGCCAGCGGTCTCCGAGGATCAGTCCGTCGGGCACGTGCCCGGTCATGAGATCGGGCTCACCCTTTCACCGCCCCTGCCGTGAGCCCCTGGACCATGTGGCGCTGCACGAAGAAGAACACGAGCACCACCGGAATGGACAGCAGCAGCGAGCCCGCGGCGAACAGGCCCCAATTCGGGTCGTAGCCGCCCACGGCCTGCTGGAGCGTCACCGGCAGCGTGTAGCGCGTCACGTCGTCGAGGAAGATGGACGCCATGATGAACTCGTTCCACGCGGTCATGAACGAGAACAGCGCCGTGACGGCAATGCCCGGCCGGACCAGGGGCAACATGATCTTCCAGAAGATGACGAAGCTGCCCGCGCCGTCCAGGCGCGCACTCTCCTCCAGGTCGCGCGGGATGGTGTCGAAGAAGCCCTTGAGCATCCAGATGCAGAAGGGCACGCTCGCTGTCGCGTAGATGAGCACCAGGCCAGCTGTCGTGCCGAACAACCCGAGACCGTCGAGGATCACGATGAGCGGCACGGCGGTGACCACGGCCGGGAACATCTGGGAGATGAGCATCAGCTTCAGGCCGGAATCGCGGCCGCTGAAGGCGAAGCGCGAGAAGGCGAACGCGGCCGACAGGGCGAACAGCACGCCGATGAGCGTGGCCACACCGCTGACCAGAAGCGAGTTGCCCAGCTGGTAGAGGAACAGCGGATTGCCGTTGAAGTCCTTGGCCAGGACGAACGCCGCGAAGTTCGACAGGTCCAGGTGCGACGGCAGCGGTATCGCGCTGGGGTCGGAGCCCAGCTGCCCGCCGGGCGTCAGGGCCAGCTTGAGCACCCACAGCACCGGATACAGCACGATGGCGGACATCAACAGCAGGATGGAGTGGGTGGCCACGATGTCCAAGGTTCGCGGCTTCATGGCTCCGCCTTCTGCAAGCGTGAGGTCACCCGGCTGTACATCAGCAGGAACAGGAAGATCAGCACCGAGTAGGCGGCCGCGTAGCCGAACCGCTGGCCGCGCTCGAACGCCCACCGGTACGCCTCGCTGATGAGGATGTCCGTCTGCGACCCGGGCTCGCCCCCACTCACCAGATAGATGATGTTGAACATGTTGAACGTCCACACCGAGCCGAGGATCACCGAGGGCAGCAGCGCGGGACGGATATAGGGCAGTATGACGTGGCGGAACCGCTGCCAGCGCGACGCGCCGTCGAGCACTGCGGCTTCCTCGACCTCGCTCGGGATCGACTGCAGCGCGCCGAGCGTGACCACCATCATGAAGGGGAATCCGAGCCAAGTGTTGGTCACCAGGTTGGCGGTGAAGGCCGTGGAGAACCGATCGAACCAGTTGAAGCCGGTGAAGCCGAAGGGCGCGAGCAGCACGTTGATGGCGCCCACCTGCGCGTTGAACATGCCCTTCCACATCAGCGCCGTGATGTAGTTGGGGATGGCCCAGGGCAGAATGAGCAGGATGCGGTACGGGGTGCGCAGCCGGTTCCACGACGGTCTGAGCAGCAGCGCGCACAACACGCCGATGGCGACGTGCAGCACGACGTTGGTGACGGTCCACAGGACGGTGACGCCGAGGGCGAAGTAGAACGAGCGGGCCTGCAGCACGCGCGACAGGGGCGGGAAGAGGATCTTCCTGAAGTTGTCGAGCCCCACGAAGGTGAACGCGCCGTGGTCGTACTCGTACAGGGACATGCCCGCGCCGATGACCAGGGGAACGAACACCAGCAACGCCACCGCAACCATCCCCGGAAGTAGGTAAGGCAGCGCGGCCTTGGTGCCGAATCCGGTCAGCCGCGCGCGCGTCGCTCCGGTCGCGAACGCACCGCGTCGCACCCGCACGGCCAGCTGCCAGGTGCCCAGGATCAGCAGCGCCGCCAACACCGCGCCGTAGGGCCGCCAGTCCACGTGCGACGGCCGCGCCGCGTCCACTTGCGCGAGCGTGTACTTCGCGTCCTCCAGCGCCTTGCCGAAGTCGCGTCCCGCCAGACTCGCCTGAAGCAGGTCCATCGCCGGCGTCCACACCGCGGCCATCCGTTCGGAGTTGGGCGTGACGCGGCCATGCTCGAGCGCAGCGCGCTGCACCCGCACGATGTCGTTGCGACGACGCGCCTGCTCGTCGGACGGCGCGGTGGCGTCGATGCGCGCGTAGCCCGCAAGGCTCACGGGCGGCAGGCTCAGCTTGTCGAAGCGCGCCTGCTCACCGACCGGGCCTGACAGGAAGGCGGCGACCTGCATCGCCTCGCGCGGGTGCTTGCTGCGCGCGGACAAGTACACGCCCTCGACCGTGACGAACGATCCGGTGGGCTTGCCCATCACGTCGGGAAGCGGCGCGACGTCCCACGCGTGCTTTGCGTCGACCTGGCCGGCAGGGTGGTACCACGGGCCGCAGATGATCGCGGCGGCCTCGCCGGCCTCGAACAGGCGCACCATCTCGTTGTAGTTGGGCTCGGGCGGCAGCACGCCCGTGCGCTTCCATTCGCCCGGCCAGCGGAAGCTCTCCACCCCCGGCTCGTCGAACACCGTGAACGTGCGCCCGTCGGGCCCGAACACGCTACCCCCCGCGCCGATGAGGAACGGCGAGTGGAAGTACAGGCTCGTCGCGTCGTACGCCAGCGGGAACGAGCCCTGCGGCAGCTTGCCGGCGAGCCGCTTCAGATCTTCGATGTCGTGCGGCGGGCCGCCCGGCAACAGCTGCTTGTTCCAGAACAGGAACAAGCCCTTGTAGGTCAGCGGGAAGCCGTACAAGCGCCCGTCGATCGAGAAGCCCTCGAGCAGCTGCCCCACGTACTGATCGGCCGCGAAGGGCAGCGCGGACGTGGGCACCTCGCCCACGACATGCTCACCGAACAGCTCGCCCAGCTCGTTGTGCGGCCGAACGAACAGGTCCGGACCCGATCCGCGCGGGATCGTGCGCATCACCTTGTCCTTGAACGCCGCATCCGGCACGCCCAGCGGCTCGACGTACACGCGGCCCACGTTCTCGGGCATGGCGTTGAACCGCCGGAGCAGCGTCTCGAGCGTGTCGCGCTCGTCGCCCCGCTGCGAGTGCCACAAGACGATCTTCACGCCCGGCGCCACGGGCTCGAGCAACTGCGCCACCGGCCGGAACAGCACCACCACCAGCAACGACAGCAGCAGCACGGCCCAGCCCAGGCGGCTCGACATCGCGCCCTTGCCCTGGGAGTTGCCCGACGACCCCGCGGTCACGCGGCGCCTCCGACCGATCGACGAACCGACATGCCGGTGGTCGCATCGAAGGCGTGACATCGCTCGGCGCGCAAGCGAAGGGAAACCTCGTCGCCAACCGCGTAGCTGAAGGCAGCGTGGCCCGGCACGCTGGCGAGCAGCAGGCCGTTCGACGCGCCCGGCTCGGTGGCTTTCGCGCCACCGGCTCGAGCCTCGTCGCCCTCGAGCTGCAGCCCGTCGACCTCCAGGTGCAAGTAGCCGCTCTCGCCCACCGGCTCCACCGCAACGACCTTGGCGGAGAAGGCGTCCTTCTGATCCGCGGCAGCATCGGGCGCAGCGCCCGGACCGCTGAGCACCATCACGTCTTCCACGCGCACGCCCAGCACGATGGGCCCGTCGGGCAGCTCGATCGCGACGCGAAGCTTGCCGCTGGCGAACGTGCCGCCCGCCACGCTGCCGCGCATCAGGCTCATGGACGGCGTGCCGATGAAGCGCGCGACGAAGCGGTTGGCCGGCTCGGTGTACAGCTGCTTGGGCGAGCCGACCTGCTGAACGACGCCCCGGTTGAGCACCACGATGCGGTCGGCGAGGGTCATGGCCTCGACCTGGTCGTGCGTAACGTACAGGGTGGTCTTCTTGAGCTTGCGCTGCAGCGCCTTGATGTCGACGCGAATCTGCGCGCGCAGGGCCGCGTCGAGGTTCGACAGCGGCTCGTCGAAGCAGTAGATCTCCGGCTTGCGCACCAGGCACCGTCCGATCGCCACGCGCTGCCGCTGACCGCCGGACAGTTGCTTGGGGAAGCGCTCGAGAAGAGGCTCGAGCCCCAGAATGCCGGCCACGTCGTTGACCGCGCGCTCCTGCTCGGCTGCGGGCGCCTTCTTCACATACAGCGGGAACGCCAGGTTCTCGCGCACCGTCATGTGCGGGTACAGCGCGTAGCTCTGGAACACCATCCCCACGCCGCGGTCCTGCGGAGGCACTTCGTTGAGCACGCGATCACCTGCCTTGATCGTGCCCTCGCTGATCGTCTCGAGGCCTGCCACCATCCGCAGTAACGTCGACTTGCCGCAGCCCGAAGGCCCCACGAGCACGACGAACTCGCCCGGTTCCGTGGTGAAGGACACGTCGGACAGAACGACGGTCTGATCGTAACGCTTGCCGACTCGGTCGAAGGTCAGGCCTGGTGTCATGAGTGGTCGAGATCGCTCCGGCATCGGGGACGCGGCGCGCACACGCCGGCGAAGAGACGATGCTGCGGTGAAGGAACCCCGATTGGACGGCCGTGTCAATTGTCGTGCGGTCCGCCGCCCCAGCCTGGCATGTGTCCAAGAATCGAGTTCGCGCCCGAGCCAGACAAAATGAAGGCGCCAGGAACCGAAGATCCGGCCCGGAAGCCTCGGTCCGCCGATCGCTGAACTCACTTCCGCCGGCCGATGCGTCCGGCCGAGGGCGGGCTCGGCGCTGGCCCTGGGCGCCCTGCCCCGTGTCTTGACCCCCGCCCCACTGTCGTGGACGCTACGCAGCCGTGCTCCGACCTCGCAACCCGTTCGACCTCCGAAGCTTCGCGCTGGGGGCGTTTGCGTGTCTCGCAGCCCTGGCGATGCTGCCGAAGGCCTCGTCGGCCGACGACATGGCGCCCGCCGCACGCGCCATGGGCCCGACCGCGCCGCCCAACGGGTTCGTCATCCACATCGGCGACTCGTTCGTGGACGCCGGGCTGAAGCAGGCGCTGCGCCCGAAGTTCAAGGAGATGAGCACCAGATACCTGTCCTTCGCGCGCACCAGCTCGTGGCTGTCGTCCTGGGCATCGGACCCGGAGCTGGATAACCTCTACTGGGGCTACCGCCCCGCGTTGTTCCTCGTCACCCTCGGCGCCAACGAGCTGAACGCCAAGCCGGCGGAGCGACGCGCTCACCTCGTGCACGAGATCAACCGTCACTTCCGCAGCACGCCTTGCGTCTGGATCTCGATCCCGATCTGGGAAGGCGCTCCGCGGGATCTGGTCGACGTGACCCAACGCGAAAGCGCGCCGTGCCGCTTCTTCGATTCGTCGCAGGTGGGTGCGCGCATGACCAGGCAGAGCGACAAGCGCCACCCCGACGCCGCAGGAGGCGCACTGTGGGCAGACGCTTTCTGGAACTGGCTGATGCGCGAGCGCGATCCTTCGAAGGGCTTCTGGGCGCTGAAGCCCGCGCCGCCGGATGAGCACACACCCGCGGCCGCTTCGTCGGCCCAGTGAGCCCGCGCAGGCGCCGCGGGGCTTGCCTCGCCAACTTCTTCGCGTGGTTTCTCAGCACGAGCGGCTGACCTCCGCTAGTATTCGACCTGGCATGGCGCAGGATTGGCATTGGCTCGACAAGCAAGGCGTGCAACGCGTGGCCAGCGCGCAGCTCCTGGCCGATGCCATCGTGCACGGTGTCGTGTCCCGCGACGCTCCCCTGTGGCGTCCTGGCATGGCGACGTTCGTTCCGGCATCGCGCCTCGCTGATTTTGCCGACGCGTGCAAGCGCGCTGGCAGCCGTCGAAGCGACGGGTCGCAACCCGCGCTCCCGGGCGAGATCGCGACACCGGACGCAGAGGCGACCGCCGCGCTGCAGCGAACCCTGGACGAGGCCAAGGGCCGACGGCCAGCGCCGCCTCGCAAGCCTTTGCCGCCGCCGCCTCCGACCGCAGGGCGGACCGCCAAGCCCGACGCCGCCACGCTGCGGTTGGGCACCCTGCGCGAGGCGGACACCGTGCGCCCGCCACCGGCTTCCATCAAGCCGGCAGGCACCCAGCACTCAGGCACGCTGCTCGGCTTCGGCCCTCCTGCACCGCCCCCGACCGCGCCTGCTCCGCCGCCGCCACCCGCGCAAATCATGAAGGATGCGGCGCCTTCCGAGCCCCTCGCCGAAGTGCTGGGCCCCGCGTCGCCGCAACCAGAGCCGCCGCCGCCCATCGCCAGCGTCGAGTTCGACCGCTTCGAAGACACTCCGCCCGCCACCCCGATGGCGCGGGACTCCCATCGCGCCGGCGATCGGCCTGCCTCGGGCGCACCGCCGCTGCCCACACCAGTCGCTCCCCCGGCGCTTCAATCACCCGACGACGCTCCCGCCGGCGTCGACGTCGTCGCCGTGCCGGTCCGCCGGGCCAACCCGTCAATCGATCCGGACGCGCCGTCTGTCATTCTCCCACCACCTTCCGTGCGCCCCCCCGAACCGTCCCGCGCCGACCAGACCTTGCGCACCAAAGCGATACGCTCGCGACGACTCGTCCGTGTCGTGGTGGGTGTCGTGGCGGGTGCCGCGCTGCTCGGGGTCGTGGCGATCGGCATGCGTGCGCTGCGCGGCAAGCCGGGCAGGCCCGCGACCACCGGCGCGCCTCGCGCCTCGACGCCCGCCTCGAGCCCTGCGGCGTCGGCAGCCGTCTCCGCCCTGCCCTCCGCGGCCCCCGTCCCCTCTGCCACCGTGCCCGCGCCCGCGTCCTCCGAACCGTGCACGTTCCGCGGCGCGCGCAAACGCATCGTCGTCGGTGCCTCGAAAGACGTGCCCATCGAGGTCTGGGCGCAGCCCGACGATCCGCGCGTGGCTGTGGGCTTCGCCAAGCAGGACGGCTCGGCACTCGGGTTCGTGCTCGATCCCAAGACCCTCGAGCCCAAGAAGTCCTTCGCGGAGAAGTCCTCTTCACCCATTCGCCGCGTCGTTCCCACCCGCACCGGCGATGCCATCACCTTCGCCGTCGACGCCGATGACCCGCAGGCGCCCCTCAAGAACACGCTCACCGTCGCCACCAACCCGCCCCTGAGGCTCGGGACGTTCAAGGACGCCCTGACGATCGAAGCGGTCGACTCCACGGTGCCGGACGTGTTGTGGACCATGCCGAGCGACAAGCGCCTGGAGGCCATGCGGGCGACGGTCGTGCCGTCACGCGGGTTGGCGATCGTGTTCCGGATGGATGAACGTGTCTGGCTCGGCTGGGTGACCGAAGAGCGCAAGCCGCTGGGCAAGCTCACGCGAATCCCTGGCAGCGG
Source organism: Myxococcales bacterium (assembly GCA_021847645.1). GTDB lineage: Bacteria > Myxococcota_A > Polyangia > Polyangiales > Polyangiaceae > JAJZQG01. The sequence continues at coordinate 19,667 of JAJZQG010000072.1, read as the reverse complement.
CGTGCGGGTCGGCACGCCGAGCATCTCGTGGAACGGCCGCGACGTGCTGGTGGCGTTTGCGGATCTTCCCGCGCGCGACGCTGCCTGGGCGATCCGCACGGCTCGCGTGGCCTACGGCGAAGAGTCGGTGACCTCGGAGCCGTGGACGCTGCCGCCCGGCGGCCTCGGCGGAGCGGCCATCGCCCCCTCGGTGTTCGGCCTGGCCGACGGCCGCTGGCTCATGGTGTGGACCGAAGGCGCGTCGGGCAGCCGCGATGTGCGGGTGCAGACCTACGACGCTTCGCTGCACGCGCTCGGGGACGCCTTTACCGTGTCGGAGGCCGGCGCCAACGCCGGGCAGGGCGTTGCAGCAGTCGGCAGCGCAGGCGGCGTCGTGATGTACCTGTCGGTACTCGGCAAGATGTACGAAGTGTGGGGGGCATCGATCGATTGCCCATGACTCGGAGACAACCACCAGCAACCAAGATGCTAGGGTCGCGCAGGACGGCCCTGCGGGTCATCGCTGCCGCCGCTGTCCTGGCGCTCGCCGGCAGTGGATGCCTGCATCGCGCCCACAGGAGCAAGTCCACCCTCCCCACCAAGACCGCGCGTGGCGAGAAGGTGGAAACCGGCGCGCCGATCTACGACGAGTACTTCGGCACGGTGCACGAGCTGAACGTGCTGGTCGCCACCGCGAGGCTCGAAGATCGCGACGCGCGCAGCACGTTGGCGTCGATGCTCGGGCTGCTGCCCACAGCGCCGCGCGACCAGATTCTGGAGAAGCTGCGCGAGAGCGCCAAGACCCTTCCGGGCATGCGCCTGGTGGTGAACGACAAGGCGAAGCCGCCCACGGCCAAGGTCGTGCTCTCGCTGCCAAGCCCGGTGGACGAGTCGGTCAAGGGGCTGATCGCCGTGATGGAGGCGACCGCCACGGCGGAGCTGGCCATCTCCCGACGGATGGGCGAGCTGCCCGAACGCGCGCATCGCATGCACAACGTGGGCGACACGCTCATCGACGGTGCCGAGAAGGACTTCGAGCGCAGGCCCGCTGCCGAACGCGACCAGATCGACGCCGAGCTCGCCGCCTCGCAGGATCTTCTCATCACGCTCGCGCAGGGCTCCCAGGACATCTCGGACGACACTCACGCCTTCGTCGTTCACATGCAGGAAGCCCTGGAGCTGTCGGGCAGCGCTGCGGCGCGTGAGCCGGGCAGGTCGCCTTCCCGCCCGTCCGGCAAGAAGCCTCGCAACCGGGCCGACGACTTCAACCCGTAGACGTCGACGCTCGGCCTGCTCGTCGCGGCTCCGATCGCGGCTGGTTGCTCTGCCGTCGCGAGCGCCGTCGCCCGCGTGGGACGATCCGCACGCGGTTCGGGAGCGCGCTGCGCTCCGGGTGGATGGTGGGGGAAGAGCGGGCGCGCTCGACGGCGGCCTACTGGGACTGCTCGAGGATGTGGAATTCGACGCGGCGATTCTTCTGCCGGCCCTCGTCGGTGTCGTTGGTGTCGATGGGCTTGTCGGGTCCGTAGCCATGGGCCTCGAGCCTGGCGCCGGCGATCCCGTGCTCGGTCAGGTAGCGCATGACGCTGTCCGCACGTGCCTGCGACAGTCTCTGGTTCAGCTCGCGGCTGCCACGCGAATCGGTGTGACCCTCCACGGACACCTTCTTGATGTCGGCGTTGGCCTTGAGCAGCCGAACCACCTCGTCGAGGATCGGGTAGCTGCGAGGCAGGATCGTGGAGCTGTTCGTGGCGAACTCCACCTTCTTGAGGATCTGGATCTCGGTCGAGCCCTCCACGTGGCGGATGAACTCCGGACAGCCGTTCTTCGTGGGATCGGGAGACGGGCTCCCGGGCTCCTTGGGACAAGCGTCGGTCGCGTCGGGAATGCCGTCCTGATCGGCGTCGTCCTCGGGGCAGCCATCCAAATCGTCGATGCCGTCCTTGTCCTCCGGCTGGTCGGGGCACTTGTCCGATTCGTCGGGGATGCCGTCGCCGTCGCGGTCCGGCGGCGCGGGGCAGCCGTCGTGCGGGTCGGGCTCGGCGCCGTCTTCGGGCTGATCCGGGCACAGGTCCACGTCGTCCGGGATGCCGTCCTTGTCGCGGTCCGCGGACACCGGCCCCTCGTCCATCTTCTCGGCGTAGTAGCGACGCCCCGGAGAGCCGGGGTTGGTGTCCGCGATCGAGAAAGCGTAGCCGATGGTCGCCAGCACGCGCAGGTCGGGAGCGCCATAGCCGGCGCTCAGCCGAGTGCCTGCTCCGGCGCCGAACCAGGCGTTCTTCTTCTGGTCGAGCGCCATCCTGAACTCGCCCAGCCACTCGAGCGGCGTGTTGCGCTTGGTGAAGAACGTGTTGTTGTCCCGCACCAGCGCGTCCACCTCGCCCGGACTGCCCAGGCCCGTGGAGCCGAACAGCTCACCGCCGACCCGGAAGCGACCGTCGCGCAGCGGAATGAACACGCCGCCGGCCCAGGTCCATTCGTTGCCGATTCGCAGCTGGTTCAAGCCGTGCACCGGGCGGAAGTGCACGCCCGTGTTGAGGGTGAACGCCACCGAACCCAGGTCCCACTCGCTCAACGCCTGCAGCCAACCGGTGGTCTGCGCGTCCGAGGTGAACGAGATGTCGTCGCCGCTCGGGATGAACAGCGATCCCGCCAGGCCCAGGTGGAACTTGCGGCTGTTGCTCTGGTAGAGCAGCACGCGGGCATCGAGCCTCAGGTCGCCGGGGACCGTGTGGTTCGGGTCCGTGCTCTGGCACAAGTTCGTGCCGGTCCTCTCGCAGATGTTGCCGCCGTTCTGGTAGGCGGTCACCGGCAGCGTGACGGCCAGGCTCGCCCGGTGCATCAGCTGCATGCCGGCGCTCAAGTACACATTCAGCTGGTTGCTCAACGCGTCGGGCGTCTGCCCCGCGACACGCTGGTTGTACGCAACGGTGGAGCCCCGCAGCGGCTTGAGCGTGTAGCCCAACGCCGCCTGGCCGAAGAACACGGTCTTCTCCTTCATGCGCGGACGCCACACCGCGAAGCCGTCGTCAGGCTCGTCGCCGATCTGGAGACGATCGAGGTAGAACGTGCGCTGCTGGGCTTGGGAGCGCGCGGAGATGGCGAGCAACGCGAGGAACGCGCCGCAAGCGAGAACGCAAGAAACGAATCTGGGAAGCACCCGACGGCATGCTGGCGACATTCGACAACCTCCCCGGGGGAATTGCGTTCTCATAACGGGGGACGACGAGGACCGCAAGCTCGCGCTGCGTCGCCGCTACCGGACCGACGGGGGGCTGGCCTCGAGTGCCTTCAGATACCGCGTCCGGCGGGCCTCGTCGCGCAGCACGTCGTAGGCTTCCTCCAGCACCTGGACGACGAGTTGCACGTCGTCGGCGAGGTCGGCGGTGGCGGCGCTCAACAGGCGCGAGGGTTCGAAGGCGCGACGGCTCTCGAGGAACGCCCGGCGAATCTCGTAGGACGTTGCGGTGCGGGGCACGCCCAGCACCTGGAACCAGTCGCCCTCCTCGATCACGGCCAGCCGCGCCTGCACCCGCTTGCGCACCGCCTCGGCATCGAGGCGCTCGGCCTCCGCAGCGTGCGACATCGCGACCGGATCGGCCGGCCGCAACCCCGCGAGAACCTCCACGACCCCCAGCGGCACCAGCGCGCACAGCACCGTCGCGAACTCGGGTTGCCCCGCCCGCTCAATGGCTTCCTGCACGCTGGCCCCCGCAAGCTGCGCGACCAGCGCGTGCTCCTGGTCGTCCAGGGCGCACTCCGCCAGCAGCGACGCGTTGTGCCCCGGCGCCAGCGTGGAGCCCCCGCCGCCCAACCGCGCGATCGCTTCCTCCACCGAGAAGCTGCGCCGGCACACCTCCACCAGCACCTCGGCGCCCGTCGCCCCGCCGAACACCGACGGCTCCGCCTTGAGGCGCCCGGGCGGTTCGCCTTCGATCGCGCCGACGCCCGACCGTGTGCGCAGCATGCGCGAGAGCACCCACTCGGCATGGGCGCGCAACACGCCCCATAGCTGATCCTGCGCCAGGAAGCCCGTCGCGATGAGCGCGGCCGCCGCGTGACGTCCAAAGGGCGGCACCCGTGCCGCCATGTACGCCATCACGTCGCGGGGCAGCTCGCCTCGTTCCAACAAGTGAGCGACCAGCGACTCGTCAGGGCTCGATGAGGCGCACGTCACGAAGTCGCCGTCGCGCATCACAGCCCGACGCTGCACGCCGTTGTCGTCGAAGCACACACTGCCCGAGGTGCGCGAGGCCGCGCAGGAGGCGAGCCACTGAAGACCGTCGAACCGCGAGGTGATCACCGGCGGCAACGAGGGTCTGCCCGACGGCCTGGAGGAACGTGCCAGCGCAGGCGGCTGCGAGACCTGGGGCGGCCATGGCTGCTTGAGCTCATCGAGAGCAGGCACGACATGTTCGGCGGGCTCGGGCACCGCTGGCACCTCGGACACCTCGAGCTTGCCCACCTGTGGCGTCGGAGGTTGTTCGTCCGGGTAGGGCTGTTCCGCCAAAAGCATCGGCTGCTCGGCGCCTGTCTTGCCCGACGGCACCACCGGGTGCGCGCCGGTCGTGTGCGGACGCCCGCCTGCGTTGTCTTCCTCGCCCGTGGCCGTCACCGGCTCGACCGGCGCGTCGAACGCCACCGAGGATCCGGTACCGGTGCCGCGACGCGAGCCTGTCGTCCCGCCACCGACCGGCGTGTGCGAAGCCGACTGGTCCTCGTCGTCGTCGTCCGAGACCTCGGCATCGATGGGCTCGTCGAGGGCGGCGAGCACATCGGGCGGCAACACCGCGTTGACTTCCTCCTCGGGCGTCGGCACGTCCGACGAGACGCGCTGCTCGGAGAAGACGCGGTGTTCGGCGGACGACAGGAGCCCCTCGAGATCCGGCGAGACGGACGTGGGACCGGCGAAAGCGCGCCGCGCGGGGATCGCTGCCAGTGCGGGAGGCGTCGAGGACGGCCAGCCCTTGAGCGGAGGGTTGGAGCTGGACGACGGGACCTCGGAGCCCGGCCATTGCGCCGGCGCATAGCTCAGCCGCGGAGAAGGCGCCGGGATACGCCCCATCGGCGTGGGCGAGGATAGCGGAGCCGGCGTGTCCTCGTTGGCGGGTTCGTAGTCCAGGCGTCCTTGATCCGGATCGGGCGGCAGAGAGGGCGGCGCGTTCTCCTCGACCTGCGCCAGAACCAACGCGCTGATGCGGGCGATCGCGGCCGCCACGTCGACGGGCCGGGCGAATGCGTGCACCGCGCACGGCAGGGCCGAGAGGTCCACGCTCGGCGCGCCCTCGTCTTGCACGAGTACCACCTCGATGCGGTCCGCGTCGGTGAGCTCCGCAACGCCTCGGAGCAGGGCCTGCGCAGGCTCTCCGGAACGGTCGGCGAGCAGCACGCATGGGCGCACCGCGATGGAGGACAGGTCCGGCGCCAGCGCACCGAGCTCCACGACACGCAGCGTGGCCAGCCGAAGCGCCGCGACAATCACCTGCACCTCGGGCGCGTCTCCCGATACGTAGACGGTGGCCGACGCATGCGTCTGGCCGGTGGTGGTCTGCGTAGGGGGCGGCTGGATCACGGGAGGGCGAGTCTACCAAAAGCGCGCGGACGCGGGGTCATCCTGCCGGGGGCGCGGCGCCCGGGTCGTTTCCCCCGGGCTTGCCCGCGCCAGCTCTTGGGGGGCGGGAGCGTCGCGTGGGCGGCTCCGATCCCGGCTTGTCCGCGCCTTTGCCGGCCCCCCCAAAAAGCTCCCCGAGCCACTCGCCCAGCCGAGGCAGCCATCCCGACACGGTGATCAACACCGCCAGGAACACCACCAGTCCAAGCTCGTTGGGCTCGAGTCCGAACACAGCTCACCCGTACCACAAAGCCGCGTCCGCCGTCTCACCTGTCGTCGGCACGACGCGAGCCGATCTCCTTGACCCGAATGCGCGGGTCGTCGCGCTCGCGGCCCGCTCGCCGGAACCTTTCCGGCCTGCGCCCGGAGGCCACCAACCACCTGCGCCGCAGCACCAGCGTCACCAGCGCGACGACGATCGCGATGACCAGCAGCTTGCCGACCGACAACCCGAACACGTCATCGTGTCTAGCACGGCCGTGGCCCGCCGCAGCTCCGCATCGTGTACATTCGTCCCGACATGCCGTCGCTCTTCCTCCGGCGCGCTGCCGCACCGCAAGAGCTCATCGGGCCGCTGGCACCCGACGAGATCGCGGCGCTGGTCTCCTCGGGCGACGACTGCGTGAGCCTCGACGCGTCGGCGCCCTTTGCGCCCGTGGTGCGCGAGCTCGATCGCGATGCCGGGCTTCGAGACGCCCTGCTCGCATCGTTTCCTTACGAGGGCGCGAGGCCCTACGCGCGCTGGCGTCTCGCGCTGTTCTCCGGCTTGATCCCCGTGCTGACGCTGGCGGTGCTGGACCGCGAGCTGCTCGCGGCGGGGCACCCGACAGCTCGCGCTTCGCTCGCCATCGATGCGTTGTTCGTGGTGGCGTGCACCGCCGATCTGGCGCGACGCCATCCACGCATGCCGATGGTGACCGCCGCGGCGTTCGCGTCCGCGGGAGTGCGCGTGCTGCTGCTTATCGCCGCGCGGTGCGGCCAGGTGCATCCGCTGCTGCTCGGCCTGGCGGGACTGTCGGCTCTGTCGTCGATCGCGACGCTCGTGCTGTCGCCCTCGCCTCGCGCGCTGGCCGATCATCTTCGCCATGCGCTTGCCCTCGCGCCTCCCACGCGCTTGCCACCGGCCTCCGCACGCGGCTTCTACTCCTACATCGCCTACGCCGTCACCGCCGCTGCCGCCTTGCCCCTGCTGCTGTACGTGCTCGAGGCCTACCGCGTTCCCATCGCGCTGCAGCTGCTGGCGTTCGTGCTGTTCGCCCTGGTCGTGCCGCACGTGGGACGCGTGGTCATCGGCCGCGAGCCGGCACCGCTGCGCATGGCCGTCGCGCAGGCGGCCGACGTGCCTGCCGACTCGTTCGTGCCCTCCTTCGCGCTGTCGCGTCGTGCGCTGGGACGCGCAGGGCTCGCGGCCGTCACCATGCTCGTGCTGTCGCTGGCTCTGGTACGCGGCTCCCAGGACATGCTCGAGGTGGCCTCGCGTGCGCACGCTTGCGCGGTAGGTGGTCCAGCCATTCCCTCCGCGCTGCAGAGCTTCGTGGACCAGGAGCACGCCGAGGTCGCGGGCGAGCGGCGGGCTCCGGACCTGGCGACCCTGCTGCTGACGGTGGCGGTGGTGCCGGTGGCCGAGGAGCTCGTGTACCGCGGTCTGGTGCAGCACGCCTTGCGAAAGCGCGTGCGCAGGCGCGTGGCCATCGGGGCCGCGGCCCTGCTGTTCGGCCTGGCGCACCTGTTGGTCTACAAGGCCGTTGCCTGGCAGACCGTACTGCTCGGCCTGACCTTCGGGCTCGCCTACGAATCGGCCGGTCTTCTCGCCAGCACGCTGGTGCACATGCTCTGGAACCTGTGGCTGTCGTTGTAGCTTGCGCTTCGGACCGCCTCGAAGCAGATTGCGCCCGTGACATCGGTCCCTGCACGACGCGTCGTCCTCGGTCTCGGCTCGAATCTCGGAGATCGGGTGGCCACGATCCATTCGGCCACGCTCGCCATCTGCGCGCTGCCGGGCGTGCACGACGTGCTCCTCTCACCGCTGTACGAGACCACGCCGGTCGGCGGACCGCCCCAGCCCGACTACGTCAACGCCGCGGTCGTGCTGCGCACCAACCTCGACCCGCGCGCCCTTCTCACCGCTGCCCTCGAGATCGAGATCGCTCACGGACGCGTTCGCCGTGAGCGCTTCGGCCCGCGCACTCTCGACGTCGACATCCTCTGGATAGAGGCCGTATCTTTGGAGGAGCCGTCGCTGGTGGTGCCGCACGCGCGCCTGCACGAACGCGCGTTCGCGCTGGTCCCCTTGCTCGATGTCGCGCCCGACGCCGCCGATCCGCGCACGGGTTGGCCGCTGGCCGCGTGGTTGTCGTCGCTGGATACCAACGGCGTGTGGCCATTGCCGCGGCCGTCCCGATCCAGCTCGCACGACACGTCTCCCGTAACGGAAGCGCAGAGCGCCGCGCTACCGTGACTCGTCGCGATTGATCTGGAAATCGCTTGATTTCCGATGCGCGCAAGCCGTCGTGACACGGCGCGCCGCGCTGCTGGACACCCCCTTCCAGAAGTGTTAGACGCCGCGCGGCAACCGCGTTGGATCAAGCCGATCCCTGCCGGTAGTGCGAAGTGGAACCCCGATCGGTGTCACGCGCGGCCCCCACATTGACCATGCATGCCAGCGACCTCTTGACCACTGCCCACGCCTCGCTGATGAGCACGTCGAGCGGTGGCGGCGTATCCATCGACTTCGACGGGTCCGTCGTCATCCAGTTCGTCGCCTTCTTGATCCTGTTCATCATCATCAAGCCCCTGCTGCTCGACCCCTTCCTCAAGTTGATGGAGGAGCGGGAGAAGCGAACCGAGGGCGCCAGGGCCGACGCTCGCAAGATGGACGAGAAGGCCGGCGACATCATCAAGCGCTACGAGTCGGAGCTCGACAAGGTGCGTCGCATCGCCAACGAGGAGCGCGACAGGCTGCGGGCCGAAGCCCAGAAGCTCGAGGCGCGCATCCTGGCCGAGGCCCGCGACGAAACCGCCAAGGTCGTCGAGGAAGGCAAGGCCAAGCTCGCGGGCGAACGCGACGCGATTCGCCGGGATCTGGCCGCCATGACCGCCGCGATGTCCACCGATGCGGCCAGCCGCGTGCTGGGACGGGAGGTGCAGTGATGAGCAAGCTGCTGTGGCTTGGCGTGCTGGCCGGCACCCTGGTGACTGCCCCGTCGTGGGCGCAGTCCGACGACAACCCGTACGGCGAACCCACGCCTCCCACGCACGCGGCCGCGCCTGCTCAGCCCAAGCCGCCGGCCGCGCATCCCGCTGCCAAGCCACCGGCCGCGCATCCTGCTGCTCCGCCCGCTGCTCCGCCCGCGCCCGCGCCTGCGCAGCCCGAGCAGCCCGCCCAGCCCACGGCCGAGCCCGCCGCTGTTCCCCCGCCCGCCTCGGCCATGCCCGAACAGGCCGAGCCCGCGGCAAAGCCCGCGCCGCCCGCTGCCCCCCCGGAGCCGTCCGCTCAGGAGGCCGCCGGCGCCGCGCAAGGCGAAGCCCAAGCTCACGGTGAGCCCGCCCCGGCAGGCGAGCACGCCGCCGCGCCCGAGCATGGGCAAGGCGCGCACGGGCAAGCCGAGCACGCGGAAGGCGCCCACGAAGGGCACAACGCGCCGCCCACGCCCATGAACTGGTTCTACGGCTTCCTGGGCACGGACGAGAAGGCCGAGCCCAGCCTGCTGTGGCGCAAGCCCGAGATGCCGCCGCCGTTCCTGGCGAACCTGATCAACTTCGCCGTGTTCGCCTACGTGATCGTGCGCTTCGGCAAGAAGCCCCTGCAGGAGGCGTTGGCGGCACGCAAGAAGACCATCACCCAGGACATCGACGCCGCCACCAGGATGAAGGACGAGGCGGCCAAGCGCCTGGCCCAGTACGAAGACCGGCTCAAGCACATCGATCAGGAGATCGAGCGCATCAAGAAGGACTTCCGCGAGCAGGGAGAACGCGACAAGGAGCGCATCCTGGCCGACGCCAAGGACAAGCGCGAGCGCATGCTCAAGGACGCGCAGTTCATGGTCGAGCAGGAAGCCAAGCAGCTTCGCCTCGATCTGGTGCATGAGACCGTCGAGGCCGCCATCCAGGCCGCCGAGCAGATCCTGGTGCAGAAGGTCACGTCGTCCGATCAGGACCGCGTGGCCGAAGAGTTCTTGAAGCAGGTCGCGTCCTCTCGCGGCCTGGGCGTCTCGAAGGGAGGTAGAGCGTGAGCTTCGAGGCCATTGCCGCTCGTTACGCGCAGGCCCTGTTCGACATCGGCGTCGAGACGGGCACCCTGGCGCGCATCGCGGAAGAAACCCAATCCTTCGCAGAACTGTATGCGTCGAGCGACGAGCTTCGCTCGGTGCTGGACAACCCGCTGGTGCCCGAAGCGAGCCGGGACGCACTGCTCCTGGAGTTCGCCTCGCGCGTGGGCGTGGGCGAGATCGTCAGGAACACGCTGCGGCTTCTGGCGCAGCGCCGCCGTCTCGCGGTGGTGCCGGCGCTGGCCCGCGCGCTGGTCAAGATGAGCGATGAGAAGCAGGGCATCGTGCGAGCCAGCGTGACCACGGCCAAGCCAATCGACGAGGCCTACGCCAAGCGCTTGCAGGCCGAGCTCGAGAAGATGACGGGCAAGCGGGTAGTGCTCTCGCGCGCCGTCGACCCCGTGCTGATCGCCGGGGTGATGACGCGCGTAGGCGACACGGTAATCGACGGGTCCTTGCGGACTCGGCTGAACGGACTGAAGTCGCAGTTGATGTCGATGTGAGACAAGCGGACCGCAGAACATCGCCGCACCCGCGTCGGGTGCGACACGCATGAGGGAACGATGCAGCTCCGAGCCGAAGAAATCTCGCAAATCATCAAGAAGCAGATCCAGAGCTTCGACAAGGCCGCCCTGGTCATGGAGACCGGCACCGTGCTGACGGTAGGTGACGGCATCGCCCGCATCTATGGCCTGGAAGGAGCCATGGCCAGCGAGCTGGTCGAGTTCCCCGGCGGCCTGTACGGCATGGTGCTCAACCTCGAGCAGGACAACGTCGGTGTCGCCATCTTCGGTGAGGCTTCGCACGTCAAGGAAGGCGACACGGTCAAGCGTACGGGCCGCATCGCCGACGTGCCGGTCGGCGAGGCCCTGGTGGGCCGCGTGGTCAACGCGCTCGGCCAGCCCATCGACGGCAAGGGGCCGCTCGACACGCCGCACCGCCGCCGCATCGAGATCAAGGCCCCGGGCATCATCTCCCGCCAGAGCGTCAAGGAGCCGCTGCAGACGGGCCTCAAGGCCATCGACTCGATGATCCCCATCGGCCGCGGACAGCGCGAGCTGATCATCGGCGACCGCCAGACCGGCAAGACCGCCGTGGCGATCGACACGATCATCAACCAGAAGGGCCAGAACGTGTACTGCTTCTACGTCGCCATCGGCCAGAAGCAGTCGACCGTCGCCCAGGTCGTCGACCGCCTCGCGAGCTTCGGTGCGATGGAGTACACCACGGTGGTCGCGGCCTGCGCCTCCGAGCAGGCCCCGCTGCAGTTCATCGCCCCCTACGCCGGCGTCACCATGGCCGAGTACTTCCGCGACACCGGCCGTCACGCCCTGTGCATCTACGACGACCTGTCCAAGCAGGCCGTGGCTTACCGCCAGCTGTCGTTGCTGCTGCGCCGTCCGCCAGGCCGCGAAGCGTTCCCCGGCGACGTCTTCTACCTGCACTCGCGTCTGCTCGAGCGCGCCGCCAAGCTGTCGCACCGATGGTTCGTGCTCAAGAAGGGCACCGAGGTGCGCAAGGGCGACTTTGCGATGCGCGGGGTCGACAACGAGATGTACGTCGGCGGCGACGCCAAGGACTTCGCCACCGAGGCGGCCTGGAAGCTGATCGACAAGGACAAGTTCGACGCCTGGCACAAGGCCAAGGGCGACGACAAGAAGAAGCTCGCCAAGGAGCTCAACGAGAAGCTCGAAACCAGCGACTACACCGTCGAGCGCGATCCCTGGTCCGGCGGCTCGCTCACCGCGCTGCCCGTCATCGAGACCCAGGCCGGCGACGTGTCGGCGTACATCCCGACCAACGTCATCTCGATCACCGACGGCCAGATGTTCCTCGAGACCGACCTGTTCTACTCCGGCCAGCGTCCCGCCTTGAACGTCGGCATCTCGGTCAGCCGCGTCGGCGGCAACGCGCAGATCAAGGCGATGAAGCAGGTGGCCGGCTCGCTTCGCCTGGACCTGGCGCAGTACCGCGAGATGGCGGCCTTCGCCCAGTTCGCCAGCGACCTGGACGCCGCCACGCGCAAGCAGCTGGACCGCGGCGCGCGCCTCACCGAGATCCTCAAGCAGGGTCAGTACGTGCCGCTGCCGGTCGAGAAGCAGATCGTCATCATCTACGCAGGCACCCAGGGCTTCCTGGACAAGTTCCCGGTCGCCTCGCTCGGGCGCTACGAGACCGAGCTGTACGACTTCGTGAGCACCGCCGACAAGGCGCTGTACGAAGACATCAAGACGCGCATGGTGCTCGACGACGACATCAAGAAGCGCCTGAACAAGGTCATCGAGGACTTCAACAAGAAGTTCGTGCCCGACAAGAAGTAGGCGGGGGACCACCATGCCCTCTCTGAAGGCCATCCGAACCAGAATCGCGAGCGTCAAGTCGACGCAGAAGATCACCCGCGCCATGAAGATGGTGGCCGGTGCTCGTCTCACTCGCGCCCAGCAGCGCATCGTCACGCTGCGTCCCTACGCGGTGAAGACGCACGACGTGCTGCTACGCTGTACGGCCCAGCCGGCCGAGGATGCGTCGGACGCCGAGAAGGCGTCGGCGCAGCAGGCTCTGGCCCACCCGTTGCTGGCCCGCCGTCCCGAGAAGTCCGTGCTGTTCCTGGTGCTCACCAGCGACCGCGGGCTGTGCGGTGCGTTCAACGCCAACGTCAACAAGACCGCCGAGCGCGAGTGGCACCGCCGCGAGCACGAAGGCCAAAAGGTGCAGCTGGCGATCGTCGGGCGGAAAGGCCGAGATTACTTCCGTCGCCGCAGCGCGCCCATCTTCAAGCTCTTCGAACGCGTGTGGGACGACCTGTCCTACGACCGCGCGAGGCTCGTGGGCAAGGAGCTGCTGGCGCCGTTTCTGACCGCCGAGGTCGACGCCATCTACATCGTCTACAACGAGTTCAAGAGCGCCATGACCCAGCGGGTGACCATCGAGCCGCTGCTGCCGGTCAACGAGTCCCCGGCGGCGATGGGCGAGTTGGACTCCACAGCCAAGCACGCTCTCGACGACTTCATCTTCGAGCCCGGGCGCTCCGAGCTGCTCGAGAAGCTCGTGCCCATGTACGTCGAGATCTCCATCTTGCGGTCGCTGTACGAGTCGCAGGCCTCGGAGCTTGGCGCGCGGATGACGGCCATGGACGCCGCCACCAAGAACGCCAAGGAGATGATCGCCGCGCTCACGCTGCAATACAACCGGGCGCGTCAGGCGGCGATTACCAAGGAGCTGATGGAGATCATCGGCGGCGCCGAGGCCCTGAAGGGCTGAGTCGCTTCAGCGGCTTCCCATCTGAACATTGGTCCGCACCATCGTGGCTACAAACGCGCCGATGCCCGCAGTAGCTGGCGCTCGACTTGTCGTGCCCCTACCACAACGGCGGTGACACTTGGATGGGAGGTCCCCGCCCTTCCCTCTCAACCCTTGCGACGAGCGCCCCGCGAGGGTCGACCAGCCGGATCTGTCTGCCACCGACCGTGCTAGAATGACGGCCATGTTGTCCGCACGCGCCTGCCGCTCGTCCTCGGTGCTCGCGCAGACGCCACCGGTGTTCAATCCGGTCGTCTGGGCCGCCCTCCTCTGCGGCGTGGGCTGCGTGGAGCCCGAGCCGCAGGGCGAGCTCCCACCGGTCGAAGACCTCGCGAGCGTCCAGCAGGCGTCGGTGGACTGCACGCAGTGGACCGACACCGGCTACGTCGACGGTGTGCCGTTCGCCATCACGCTCGTGACGGTCGACGGCAAGCCCGCGGAAATCAGCACCGCGAACGCGTACGTCGTCATGCAGCAGGCGGCCGCCGCCGCCGGTGTGGACATCAGTGTCGTGAGCGGCTTCCGCACCTACGCCGAGCAGCAATACCTCTACAACTGCTACGTGAATTGCAACTGCAACAACTGCAACCTCGCGGCCAAGCCTGGCTACAGCAACCACCAGAGCGGACACGCGCTCGATCTGAACACCTCGACGGGGTCCGTGCTCACCTGGCTCGACGCCCACGGCGCCGATTACGGCTTCTCTCGCACCGTGCCGAGCGAAGCCTGGCACTGGGAGTGGTGGGGCGGCGGGCCAGGCGGTGGGCCCTGCACCGACAACACGCCGCCGACGCCCTGCACGGTCGACACGACGGGCAAGACGGGCGAGTGCATGGATACCTCGGCGTGCGCTGCGCTGGGCAACCACGAGTCGACTCCCGGGTACTGCCCGGGCCCGAGCAACATCCAGTGCTGCACGGCGACGACGCCTCCGCCCGTGGAAGCTGGGGCCGAGGATGCGCAGACAGCTGCTGACGCGGACGCCGAGGTGGCCCTTGACGGCGGAGGCGAGGCCGGCGCTGGCGGCCAAGCAGGCGCAAGCGACGCGAGCGGCGCAGGCGGAGGGGCAGGAACGACGCTCGAGGGCGGAGCCGACACCGACGACGCCGGACCCGTGGGCAGCGGGGGATCAGGCGCGGTGTGGAGGCCGGGCGCGCATGGGGACGTGTCCGCAACCGGTCCGTGCTCCCTGGTGGCAGGCCCCCGGGCGGGAGGATGGGGCGCGGTGGCGGCGACAAGCGCGGTCGGCGTACTGATGGTTCTACGGAAACGGCGCCGTAGCCGCTGTTCGATGCCTCGACAGGGGTAGCCATAGGTCGCTTGCGGGTCGACACCGGATCGCGGCGCTGCTGCCGGTCAACGAGTCGCCATCGGCCATGGGCGCGGAGGGCTCCGCGTCCGAGCACGCGCTCAACGACTTGCGGCACGATCAGCAGCAGCGCGAAGCCACCGATGATCGTGAGCGAGATGATCTCCTCGAGCGCGGTGCGACCCGGATCCCAGTGTGATCGGCTGGATCTCCGGGTGGACGCTCGTGGCCCCGCGCCCGCGACCGGCCCACGCGGGGCGCAACGCGAGATCCTCGCCCGAGGTTCCCGGCGCGATGTGTTGCCGGCGTCCTGACCGTTGGCGGCCATTCCCGGTGCACGTCCCACGATGCCGCCGGCACGTTCCGTGCAGCCGCTCACCCTGCATGCCGCGTGTCACGTCGCATGCTCGATGGGGCGGACGCGCGCCGTCTGCGGCTGCGGTGGCACGTCCGGGAGGCTGCTCGCCCACACACGATCGGACGGCTGGTGGTTCCGCACACCGGAGGCTCGAAGACATGAAAGCGATCGGGTTCGTGAGCATTGTCGCGTTGGCGGCAGCGCAAGCCACGATGGGATGCACCGGTGATGAGCCGCAGGCCAGTCCTGGCGAGGACGGCGGCCGCGAAGGCGCGGGATGGCCAACGATCGAAGCCGGCCCGCCCGACGCCGCCGCTGGCGACGCACCCTCGTCGTGCCCGACGGGCTCGGTGGAGTGCTCGGGCGCTTGCGTCGTGGGCGCCTGCGCCTTTGCCGTGACGTCCATCGATCCCGTGAGCCCTTCGGTGGGCGGCGCACGGGACTGGGTGAACGGAGGCACGTTCTTCGTCCTCCACGGCAACGGCTTCGCGAAGGGAATGCACGTGCTGCTGGGCGACGGGCGCGCGGCGGTTCGCGTCGCGGACGCGCAGACGGCGACGATCCAAGCGCCGCCCGGCGCGGCGGGAACGGTGGACGTGACGATCTCGCTGGGGAGCGCCACGGGGATCACGAAGGGCGCGTTCACCTACCTGCAGGGGAGCGTGGATGCCACGACGCCCTGGTCCAAGGTCAACACGTCGTCCGTGCATGGCGACGTGCCGGCCGTCGCCATCACCTCCGACGGACGTGCACTGGTGACCGGCGGCCTGGTGGCTGCCAACTACGCTCAGTCCGCGTACACCTTCACCGAGGTGGGTGACCTCTTCTCGCTTGCAGCGCCGAGCATGACCGTGCCGGCTGCCAGTACCATGCACACGCAGCGATGGAATCACTCGATGGTCACGCTGCTGACCGGCCAGACCATGGTGGTGAGTGCCGCCGGCGTGTCGACATGGCCGACCACGGACAGCAAGGTCGTGGACCTGTTCGACCCGTCCACCAACTCGTTTGTCTTGTCCAAGGCGACGCCGCTGGAAGGCTTCCAGGGCGGACGCTCGATCCTGCTGGTCGACGGCCGCGTGCTCGTGACCTCGTACGCGGAGACGACCGCCGAGATCTACGATCCCGATTCGGACTCGTTTTCTGCTGTTCCCGGTGCGCCGTCGATTGCATACTATCAGGAGCAGGGCTACTTCTACCTTGCGCGCCTGCGGGACGGTCGCGTTCTCCTCACGGCCGGGCAGGGCGCCCATGCGTATCTGTTCGACTCGGACGCCGGCACCTTCACGGACGCCGGCCCGGGACCGGCGCCGGGCCCGGACGGAGTCTTCACCTTGCCCGACGGGCGTGTGGTGGCGGTGGGCGGCAGCGTGGTGGGCGGGTTGACGGGGAGCGCCTCCGCGGAGGTCTGGATCTTCGACCCGAAGGCGGGCGGCGGGTTCGTCAAGGCAGGATACTCGCTGCTTGCGCCGCGCGCGGTGTCCGCGACTGCCATGCAGCGCGACGGAAGCATCCTGGTCGTCGGCGGCTCGACGGGCACGTTCCCGGCGCCGTACACATGCGGCGCGTCCAACGCGAACGAGAACGTCACGGCGCAGGTCGATCGCGTGGACCCGGTCCTGGGCACGGTAACGCCCTTCGCGGCACTTCCCGAACCGAACAGCTACGTCGTCGCGGCGACCTTGCTCGACGGCTCGGTCGTCGTTGCGGGCGGCGGCATCTGCGGCGCCACCGCCGGCGCCACGCTCTATCCGTATGTCTACTTTCGACAGGCGCCGCACATCAACTGAACGGTGCGCGACCAGGTATCGCTCGGTCCTGACCCATACGGCGATGCCCCGTCAGCTCGCTGGCTCCGGGCGCCGTCGAGCCGGACTGGCGTCAGGGCGTACAACACCGGAAGCCGGTATCGCGCGAGCGAGCGTTCACCGTGCTCCCCATCCCGGCGTCGCATCTCGTGTCAGTGCTGTAGGACAGGAAGCTGCCGCCCCGCACGCGGCACGAATACGACGCCCCGCTCGGCTCGCACGAGTCTTCCCACTCCGCCGCATTCCCACTCATGTCGTAGACTCCCGCGTACCCGCCAGCCGGAGCATGGCACCCGTCGAGCGAGGCGACAGGCAACACACGGCCATTGGACCCGCCCGATAGGGTGTTGTCCGCGCCGTTGCAGGTCTGCGGCTGGAGCGTGTTTCCGTACGTAAAGCCGTTCTGCCCTCCCGACGAGCAGGCCGCAAACCACTGGCTGGCCGCCGCGTTCGCGTCATCCCCGTAGTCGTTCCCCCCGCCCCCGATCTTGCCGCACAGCCGCTTGCCAACTCCCGCGCAGTAGGCGTTGGCGTCGCACCAGTCCACGCACACCACCGGTAGATCGCCGTTCGCGCCCGGCGGCCAGATGGCGTTCGTGCACCCGAAGTCCTCCCCCGATGTCTCCGGCACGAAGTCCGACTTTTTCCAGCACATCGACGGCTGCCCCGACGTCGACGGGTTGGTGTTCAGCCACGCTTCGTACTGCGCCCGCGTGACCTCCGTCGCGTCGATCCCGAAGCCGGCCGGCATGGTGACGGTCTTTGCGACACAGAACACTCCGTCGAAGCACTGCTCCACCGGGCCGCAGTCGACGGCGCACGCGGCGCCTGCCGCTCCGCCGGTGTTGGCCCCTGCCGCCCCTGCGGCACCGCCGGCTCCAGACGATCCGCCGGTTCCGCTGTCCTGGTCCGCAGGCGGCTCCGTAGCCGGGTTGCTGTCCGACGACGAGCAGGCGGACACGGTGGCGAGTACCAGCAACACGGCACCTAGTTCCGGCCGCCAAAAATTTGGCCCTGGTAGCCTGGACGATATAGCGCGGATCGCATGATCGATGCGACGCCTTGGGCAGACCGACCGCACCGTGGCCCGAGGGCGGAAGCCCTCGAGTTGAGCGCAGAAGAGCGCGAGAAGATCGAAGCCATTGTGAGGCTGCCGAGCACCGAGCAGCGGATCGCCAGGCGCGGCCAGGCTGTTCTGCTGTTCGCCGACAGCGTGGCAACCGCCGATGTCGCGATGTTGGTCGGCGTCGATTACCGCACCGCGCGCAAATGGAAAAAGCGGTTCAGGTGTGAGTCGCCGTCGGAAAAGCTCGCGGACGCCCCACGCTCGGGACGCCCGCCCTCTCTCTCTCGGCCGCGAACGCCGCGAGGGTAGTGGCCGAGGCTTGCCGGAATCCGTCCGACGTGGGCGTGCCTGTAACGCATTGGTCTGCCGGCCTGCTGACCGTGCACCTGGAGTCATTGAACTTGGACTTTGACTTCAGCGAGTCGAGCGTCCGACGGATCCTTCGGGACGCCGACCTGCAGCCGCACCGTCAGAAGATGTGGCTGACCTCGCAGGATGAGGAATTCCGAGCCAAGCGCGATGACGTGCTCCACGTGTACTATGATGCTCCCCAAGACGAGCACATCATCTGCGTCGACGAGATGACCGGGGTGCAGATCCTCGAGCGCCTCTGCCCGGACATTCCGATGGCGTCCGGAATGCCAGTGCGCCGGGAATTCGAGTACAAGCGACACGGCACGCTGACGCTCATGGGTGCGCTCGACGTCCGGCGCGGAAAGGTCTTCGGCTTCATGTCCGAGGGCCATGACGGTCTGACATTCGTGGAGTTGCTCGACGTGGTGGCGACCTGTTACCCGCATGGGCGCGGGCACATCGTGTGCGACAACCTGTTCGCGCACGACACCGATGACGTTCAAGACTGGTTCGACGACCATCCACGATGGAAGCGCCACTTCACGCCGAAACACGCCTCTTGGCTGAACCAGGTCGAGTGCATGTTCGGGATCATCCAGCGGCGTGTGCTCCAACGGGGCTCGTTTACGTGCGCCGACGAGCTGATCAAGAAGATGTACGACTACATGATCTGGCACAACCAGAGCAGTCAGCCGTTCCGCTGGTCGTACCGGCCCAAGTCCTGGTCGGCGAACCAGGGCGCAGCACACGGCGGTCCAAACTGACCAAGGTGCAGGCGCAGAGCTCGAACAGGGCGAATTCTCGCAACTTCGAGCCGGGCGTGGCCGATTGGCGGGTATGAAGCCCGAAGCCGACGATCCTGTGATTCGCCCGGACAGCCACGACGACACCCCCACGCCCACGCGCCACGTCCCACCTTCCACGCGCACCCGCACGCGCACGCCCCCGATGGCGGGGCACCCAGCGCGTTTCCCCACGACAAGCTCGACGCCTACCGTATCGCCTGCGAGTTGGCCGCGCTCGCCAACAAGATCGCGGCACGGATCCCGCGCGGTCATCGCAACATCGCCGATCACCTTCTGCGGTCTGCGTCGAACACTGTCCTGTTGCTCGCGGAAGGAGCGAACCGCCGGGGCGCCGCATCGAAGCGCCAGCGATTCGCGGAGAGCCGCGGCGAGCGCGCGGAAGTGGCTGCCGCTGGGGACCTGCTGCTCGCCATGGATATCGGGCCACGGCACGACGCCGAACAACTGAAATGCCTCGCGAGCCGCGTGTCGGCGATGTTGACGGGGTTGATTGAGCGGCTCGGGTAGACGCGCGTACAGGCCGTGGGCGTGGGCGTGCGCGTGCGGGTGCGGGTGCGGGTGCGGGTGCGGCTGCGGGTGCGGGTGCGGGTGCGGCTGCGGGTGCGGGTGCGGGTGCGGGTGCGGGTGCGGGTGCGGGTGAGGGGTGGAGCGTGGCACGTGGAGCGTGCGCGGCGCGCGGCCGTTGCTTGGCGCGAGCCGGCGCGAGATTGGGCGGGCGGGCACGCGAGCTCGGTTGGTGCAGTGGGGGAGCGTCGGCGAGCAGCATCGCCACAAAAACCCGGCCGGAACTTGTGGCGGCCGGAACTAG
>JAJZQG010000345.1 GCA_021847645.1 Myxococcales bacterium | reverse complement strand
GCTTCCACCGTAACCGCCCGTGCTTCCACCGTAACCGCCGAAGCTGCCGCCAAAGCCGCCCGTGCTTCCACCGTAACCGCCGAAGCTGCCGCCAAAGCCGCCCGTGCTTCCACCGTAACCGCCGAAGCTGCCGCCAAAGCCGCCCGTGCTTCCACCAAAGCCGCCCGAGCCCGCGGTGCCGCCCGATCCCCCGACACCACCGTCCTGGTGTGTGCCACCCTGGCCCAGGTCAGCGGGGTTCAGGTCGTCCCACTCCAGGTTCGAACGACCGCATGCGGGAACCAGCAAACCGACTGCTGCTGCGCAGGATACAATGACTCTGGCGTTGGTGCGCTGACGCATCGGCGACCTCCATAAGACACGCGCGCCGTGTGCGCGCGAGGGGCAGTTCAGGGCGGGAAAGCAGATAGCGTGCCGCGTCCCGACGGACGCAGCACAACCATCTAGCCACGCTTCGCGATCCTTGGGAAGCGCCGAATGGCCCCTGCGAGGGTCGCCCAACGCGAGCCGCTCAAGCGCCCGGTCCTGCACCCCAGAAGTTCACGACCTCCTGGTCGGCGTCTTCGCCGAAGGACCGCACGAGATTGCCCGTGATGACGTACGTCGCGTGCTTCCCGTACACGCGGGAGAAAACCACCAGCCCACGTTGTGCGCCCGCTTCGAACACCAACTCGGCCATGGCCTGATCGCGCGCCGAGGCCAGCCCGGCGGAGCACACCGGGCACGAGATCTCGACCTCGCTCCCAGGCGGGACGTCCAGCCCCCGTGCGAAGACGACCTCGTAGTTTCCCGGTTGCGGGTTGAGCAGCAACAGGCCGAGCCGACCGGCCGAGGACGCACGCAGGACGATGTCCCGGGCCGGGTTGAGGTGCGCACCGCAATGAGGACACAGATAGCGGGTCTCCATGGTCACTCCCTTGCCTCACCCTAGCACCGAGCGGCTCGCTTGGGGACCGGCCCCGTCGGCTTCTCACCGCGGGGAGACGATCCGGGCGCCGTCGATGGTCTCGTCCCACTCGGGACCGAAACCGTCGTAGTGAACGCGATACCGCTCGCCGGGGAGAACGTCGACAATCGAGGCCGAGTACGGCTTGCCGTGCCATTCGACGCGCACGCGGGCACCAAGCTTGTAACGAGCGGGCGGAGCACCGCCGGTGGACGACGACGCGGCCGGCCCGCCTCCACGCCGCAGCACCTTCGACGGTGGCGGCGGCGCCACGACAGGCCCCTGCACCCGTCCCTTGATGCGGGTGACGTTGACGTTCTCGTCCCAGATGGAGTCGTAGCCGTCGAAGTGCACGCGATACCTGGCCGGACCTTCGACGGACAGGATGACGGCCGGATAGTCGGCACCTTCCCAGTCGACCATCACATGGTCCCCAACGATGTAGTCGTCCTTGCACGAGGGGGTGGCGAGGGCGAGGACTCCCACGAGTGCGAGCATGGCGGCACGGAGGAGAACTGAGGAGCGGACGATGTCGGGCATGAGCGACGGAACAGCCCCCGGGACCGATCAGGCAGGCGGAGGCGGCGGAATGGACGGCTGTGCGGCGCGGTCGTTGGCGGCGAGGCGCCAACCGAACGAGGAGAGCGATGGGACGCGTTCGGCGGCCCACTTGCGGATGATGTCGCGCGCGGAGCGGTGGGCCCATTGCAGGATCTCGCGCCGCGCGGCGGGGCTGGCTGCGTTGCGGGCGAAGCGCAGCGCCTCGGTGGGATCGGGTTCGAGCAGCAGCACTTCGGGACCACCGGGCTCGAGGCGATCGATCGCGGAGCGCAAGCGCGCTTGCACATTCGAACGCATCGACTGGTTGTAGACCCACATCAAACCCTTGTCGCGCAAGCTGGTTCCCGCGCCGTAGCCGGTCGGCACGCCTCCCGCCCCCGACTCCGGACGCACGGGCACGTTGGGGTTGATCACGACGATCAACCCTGCGCCATGCGCGCGCGCGATCGCGATCTCGTTGGCCGGTCCGACACCGCCGTCGATGTAGAATCGCTCGCCCACGCGCACGGGCGAGAAGAACACGGGCAAGGCCATCGACGCGGCGCAAGCCAGGGAAACGGGCACGTGATCGAAGCCCTCGTCACCGAAGAGCACGGGCGCGCCGGTGTCGAGGTCCACGGAGGTGACCAGCAGCCGCTTCTCGATCGCGCGGAAGCTGTTGGGGATGCGGCGACGCAGGAACACCTCGGCCAGGAATCGCTCGTATCGATCGAGCGTGAAGAGGCCCGCCGGCATCGCGTCGAAGAACCTGTCGAGCTGCTCCCAGACGTCGCTCGGCATCGGGGCCGGGCTGCGG
Source organism: Myxococcales bacterium (assembly GCA_021847645.1). GTDB lineage: Bacteria > Myxococcota_A > Polyangia > Polyangiales > Polyangiaceae > JAJZQG01. The sequence continues at coordinate 4,164 of JAJZQG010000345.1, read as the reverse complement.
GCGACCAGGGTCGCGAAGCCGCGTCGCATGGCCGCTCCGACGGCCTCGATGGTGTGTTTCCACTCGCCGAAGTCGAAGCTCAGGATGTGGCCGCGCTCGAGGGGAAAGTAGTTGTCGGCGGGATCGATGAGGGCTCGATACAGGCGCTGCACGGACACACCGCCGGCGAGCCCGGCGGCCACCGCCGCGCCGCTGGATGTTCCCACGTACACGTCGAACGCGGTCCCTTCGAGGACGGCTTCGACAGCAGACAAGGCGCCCACCTGGTACAGGGCGCCGGTGACGCCTCCGCCGGTGAGGCACAGAGCGGTCTTGCGCGGCGTGTTCATGCGGCGTCCTCCTGGCGGGCGCGTTGCGCGCGCTCGCTGCGTCGGGCGATGACGACAAAGATGACGGAGAGGGCAAGCGTAGCGCCGATGCCTACGACGGAGATGTCGATCGGCAGGGGCTTGGACTCGAGCTGGGCCGAAGGCCCTTCGAGCAGCAGGCTGATGATGGCCACGGCGTTGAAGAACATGTGGGCGATGAGCGAGGGCAGCAGCGAGCCGCTGAGGGCGCGCAAGCCGGACAGCGCGAGGCCGATGGCCAGGTAGGCTGGTAGCAGCTGGGGAGTAACGTGAGCCGTGGCGAACAGGGCGGCGACCAGAAGAACCGCGACCACGCCGGAATAGCGCCTGCGCAGGCCCGACTGGAGCACGCCGCGGTAGAAGAGTTCCTCGACGGCCGGGCCCACGCACACGGTGACCAGCGGGACCATCACGCGCTGCAGCGGCGAGGCCATCCGGAGCAGCTGGAGCTGATCGTCGAGCTCGGCCGCAGGAATGGGCCAGACGCGCGTGACGAGGAACTCGAGCCAGTCGGCGGGGACCTGCAGCACGATGCCGAACAGCGCGGCCAGCAGGTAGAATGTCCAGTGGGTGGGGCGCAGCCCGATGGCGTCGGCCAGGGGCCGGTCCGGCGCGTGAACGCGCAGCATCACAGCCATGGATGCCGCATAGGCCAGAGCCTGGCACGCCACCGCGTTGACGAGGTCGTGCGAGGCGGACTCGCGCAAGGACGTGGTGACCAGAAGCGCGAACATGGCGCCGGAGCTGGCCACGACGAACCACAACACCGCGAGCGGGATGGTCAACGGGCGCGCGGGCGGAGGTGCCTCGCTCGCGGGCTCGCGATCGGAATCATCGTCGTCGTCGAACAGTCCCACAATGGCCGCCGTATACAGAGAACCAGTCGTGCGGTTGCGGGCGAGTCTTAGCACGCAGCCGCGCGGCTGTGGGGGGGGAACGCGCTTGATCAGCTTCCGCGCAAGTGGGCGCGCACCCCGCGCTTGACGACCGTGTCGCGCTCGAAGCGCGGGTCGACCGAGGGGAAGTCCAGGGTGTAGTGCAGGCCCCGGCTCTCCTGGCGCGAGGCCGCCGACGAGATGATCAGCTCGGCGACCGTGGCGATGTTGCGCAACTCGATGAGGTCGCGCGTGACAAGGTAACGCCAGTAGTACTCGCGGATCTCCTCCTGCAGCACTTCGATGCGACGCGCAGCACGCCGCAGACGCGCCGCCGACCGCACGATGCCCACGTAGTTCCACATGAACCGTCGAAGCTCTTCCCAGTTCTGCGTGACGACGACCATCTCGTCGGGCGGGACGGCGTCGCCAACCTTCCAGTCTTCGACCTGGGGCCAGGGGTCGGTGCGCAGCGGGCCGATCTGCTCGGCGAGCTTGGCGGAGGCCCGATGAGCGATGACCAGTCCCTCGAGCAGGGAGTTGGAGGCGAGCCGGTTGGCGCCGTGCAGACCCGTGCAGCTAACCTCGCCCAGGGCCCACAGCCCCGGGATCGTCGTGCGCCCGTGCAGGTCCGTGGTGACGCCGCCGCACATGTAGTGCGCCGCCGGGACCACGGGGATGGGGTCCGTGGTGATGTCGACCCCCCAACGCTTGCACTCGGCATAGATGCCCGGGAAGCGGTCGCGTACGAACGAGGCCGGCCGCGAGGTGATGTCCAGCAGCACGTAGTCGGCCCCGGTGCGCTTCATCTCCCAGTCGATGGACCGCGCGACGATGTCACGGGGCGCCAGATCGGCCAGGTGGTGGTGCTTGCTCATGAAGGGCGTGCCGTCTTGCAGCCGCAGCACGGCCCCCTCGCCTCGCAAGGCCTCGCTCAGCAAAAAGCTCTTGGCCTGCGGGTTGTACATGCACGTGGGGTGGAACTGGTAGAACTCCATGTTCGCGATTTCCGCGCCCGCGCGGAAAGCCATGGCGACACCGTCGCCGGTCGCGACATCGGGATTCGACGTGTACAGGTAGACCTTGCCGCTGCCGCCCGTGCACAGGATCGTGGCCCGGGCGAGGATGGTGGTGACGCGCTCGTTGGAGGGGTCGAGCACGTAGGCCCCCAGGCACGTGTCCGGACCGCCGTAGTTCGAGAGCATGATCAGATCCACGGCGGTGTGGTGCTCGAGAAGCTGGACGTTGGGCTTGGCGCGCAGCGCTTCGACGAGCGCGCGAACGATCTCCCGGCCGGTCATGTCACCGGCGTGGGCGACACGACGCTGGCCGTGGCCGCCCTCGCGGCCAAGATCCAGGTCGGAAGAAGCGGGGCTGTCGGTGCGGGTCGAGAAGTGGACTCCCTGATCGGCAAGCCAGCGCACGCGCGCGGGGCCTTCACGCACGCACACCTCCACGGCCTTGTCGTGGCAGAGGCCGGCCCCGGCCTCGAGCGTGTCACGGATGTGCGCCTCGAAGGAGTCCTCCACGGACAGCACGCTGGCGATTCCCCCTTGCGCGTAGCGGGTATTGGACTCGTCGACCTCGCGTTTGGACAAGATGATGACGTGACCGTGTGCCGAGGCCTCCAGCGCGAACGAGAGGCCGGCGACTCCGGTACCGATGACGAGGTAGTCGCAGCGAAGGGGCATGAACCGGGTCTAGTAGCGCGATGACACCCGGGGTCAAGGCTCGGCCACGGATTCGAGCGTTGCTTAATGAAATAGCTCGAATCTTCCGTGAACGAGGTGATTGACGCGACGCGACGTACGGCCTATGGGACCAGTCGCGGCAATCCTGCCCAAACCCCTGAAGCGCCCGTGACGGCGCTCTGGAAGGGAGGTCGACTCCGTGAAGATCCTCGTTCCGCTCAAGCGCGTGGCCGATCCGGACAACGCAAACAAGGTCAAGGTATCGCCCGACGGAAGCAAGGTCGAGACGACAGGTCTCGAGTGGAAGCCCAACCCGTTCGATGAGTACGCGGTGGAGACGGCGCTGCGGCTCACGGAAGACGGGGCAGCGAACAAGACGCGGCTTGGCGAAGTGATCGTGGCGACGCTGGGCCCGAAGGAGTGCGAGACGACGCTGCGAGCGATGCTGGCGACGGGTGCCGGCCGGGCGGCGCGCATCGAGGCCGACGACGCGGCGTTGGACGCGACGGTGGTGGCGCGGGCGCTCAAGGGGCTCGTCGACAAGGAGAAGCCCGACCTGGTGCTGATGGGCAAGCAGGCGGTGGACGGCGACACGAACCACGCCGGCCAGGCGCTGGCGGAGTTGCTGGGCTGGCCGCAGGTGACGGGCGCCGCCACGATCAAGGAAGAAGCCGGGGGGCTGCTCATCGGCCGTGAGGTCGACGGCGGCGTGGTGTACATGAGGGTGAAGTTCCCGGCCGTGGTCTCGGTCGACCTTCGCATCGTGGCGCCCACCAGCGTCTACTCGATGAAGACCAAGCCGGACTTCAAGTACAACGAGGGCGTGCGCTTCGCTCCTCTGCCCGCGATCATGCAGGCCAAGAAGAAGCCGCTCGACACGCTCAAGCTGGCAGACCTGACCTCGGACGCTGCGCCGCGCATCCAGTACAAGAAGTTCCTGCCGCCCAAGGGGCGCAAGGCCGGCATCAAGGTCAAGGACGTCGCCGAGTTGGTCGACAAGCTCAAGAACGAGGCGAAGGTCCTCTAACCCTCTCGGACAAGGAGCAACGAAGATGGCAGACGTATTGGTAGTTGCAGAGCTGGCCGAGGGGAAGGTCCGCAAGGCCACACACTCGTCGATCACGTTCGCGCGCAACGCCGCCAAGGCGCTGGGCGGGTCGTTCAGCATCCTGGTCATCGGCGCGGGCGCCAAGGCTGCCGCCGCGGACCTCACGGGCTTCGGCGCGGCCAAGGTGCTCACTGCCGAGATCG
>JAJZQG010000071.1 GCA_021847645.1 Myxococcales bacterium | reverse complement strand
TACTCGTCGAGCGGATACCAGACCGGGAAGGGGACACCGAAGTAGCGCTGCCGGCTGATGCACCAGTCGAGCTGCAGGTTCTCGGTCCAGTTGCGGTAGCGGGCCTTCATGAAGTCGGGGTGCCAGTCGATCTGCTCGCCCTTGTCGATGAGGCGGTCTTTCTTGTCCATCAGGCGCACGAACCACTGGCGCGTGGTGATGAACTCCAGGGGCCGGTCGCCCTTCTCGAAGAACTTGACCATGTGCTCGATGGGCTTGGGCTCGGCTTGCAGCGGCGGCTTGTCGCCCGACGCCGCGCACTCGGGCTTCCGAAGCAGCTCGACCATCGCGGCCTTGGCCTGCTTGGTGTTCTTGCCCGAGATCTCGGCGTACGCGCGGTTGGCCGCGTCGGCGTTCACGCTCTCCCAGCCGGGCTCGCCGAACGTGACGTTCATCAGCCGCCCGTCCGCACCGATGATCTGGCGCAGGGCCAGCTTCTGATCGCGCCACCAGAACACGTCGGTCGCGTCGCCGAAGGTGCACACCATCAGGATGCCCGTGCCCTTCTTCGGATCGGCCAGCTCGCTCGGAAAGATCGGCACCGGCACATGGAATACCGGCGTGATCGCCTTCTTGCCGAACAGGTGCTTGTAGCGCTCGTCGTCCGGGTGGGCCGTTACCCCCACGCACGCCGCCAGCAGCTCGGGACGAGTCGTGGCGATCACGAACTGCTCGTCGGAGCCCTCGACGCCGAAGGCCACGTCGTGGAACGCGCCCTGCTGGGGACGGTCCTCGACCTCGGCCTGGGCCACGGCGGTCAGGAAGTCGACGTCCCACATGGTCGGGGCTTCGAGGTTGTAGACGTGGCCCTTGTCGAACAGGTCGAGGAAGGAGTGCTGGGCGATGGAGCGGCAGCGGTCGTCGATGGTGGCGTACTCCTCGGACCAGTCGACCGACAGGCCGATGCGGCGCCACAGCTGCATGAAGGCCTTTTCGTCCTCGCGGGTGACCTGGATGCACAGCTCGATGAAGTTGGGGCGCGAGACGATACGGGGGCGGTCCTTGAGCTGCTTGGCCGTGGCGGCCTCGAGCTTGAGCCCGGGCTCGTAGGGCACGTGCGGATCGCAGCGCACGTGGAAGTAGTTCTGCACGCGGCGCTCGGTGGGCAGTCCGTTGTCGTCCCAGCCCATGGGGTAGAAGATGTTGAGGCCGCGCATGCGCTGGTAGCGCACGATCACGTCGGTGTGCGTGTAGCTGAAGACGTGGCCGATGTGCAGCGAGCCCGAGACCGTGGGCGGCGGCGTGTCGACCACGAAGGTCTCCTCGCGCGGTCGCGACGGGTCGTAGCGGTAGATGCCCAGCTCGTCCCAGGTGCGGTCCCAACGCTGCTCGGCCTCGGCAGCCTCGAAGTGCTTGGGAAGGGTCGTCGGATCGATGGCGCGGAAGGTTCTGGTCTCGTTGCTCACGGTGGATTCCTGACGCTGGCACACCAAGGCGTGCATGCGCCCCGTAGACCAAAACCAGGTTCGGGTAAAGAGTGGCTCCGCGTCGTTGACGCGGGTTGGGCGGGGGCGCTATGCGACAGCCGATGCTCGGTACCAGAATCACGGCGGACGCAGCGGCATGATCTTGCTTCTCATCGCAAGCCTCGTGCCCCTGGCGCTCGGACCGTTGCTGGTGCGACTGCTGCGCCCCGCGCCCTGGGCACAGGCCGGCCTGGACTCGTTCGTGCTCGTGAGCATCGGCGGCCTGGCCCTGCTGCACATCCTGCCTGAGTGCTTCGAGGTCGGGGGCTGGCTCGCCGTCGCCGGGGCGTTCGTCGGCCTGGTCGTTCCCACCTGGGCCGAACGCACCGTCCAATCCGCGAGCGGCGGAATCTGGCTCAAGCCCATCCTCGTCGTGGCCCTGCTTGCCCTGCTCGTGCACGCCACGCTTGACGGCGTCGCACTGGTCGGAGGCGGCACCGATCAGCTCTACGCGCAGGCCCTGGCCACCGCCGTCATCGTTCATCGCATCCCGGTGGGCGTCGGACTGTGGTGGTTCGTGCGCACCCGCCTCGGCCTGAGGGCAGCGATCGTCACGTTGGCCGTGGAGTTCGCCGGCACGATGATGGGCTTCTTCCTGGGCGGGATCGCCACGCGAGGCGCCACCTCCCAGGCCTTGGCCGTGTTCCAGGCCCTGGTGGCCGGCTCGCTGCTGCACGTGATCGTCGGCCACTCCCACGCCCACGTCCCGCCCTCCACCCATCGGCACCAGGACACCCAGGTGCCGTCGGCGCTCGGCGGCTTGCTGGCCGTCGCATTCCTCGTCGCGATGGAACGGCTGCACCCGCACGCCCACGACCATGAAGCCATGCCCACCGTGCTGTCCTCGTTCGTGGACCTGGCCTACGCGAGCGCCCTGCCGCTGCTGGCCGCCTATACCGTCGTAGCACTGGCCTCGGCGCTGCTGCCGTCGTTCTCCACGCGCATCCTCAGCGGAGGCTCTGCCCTGTCGCAGGCGCTTCGCGGCGTGGGCTTGGGCATGCCCACCACCATCTGCACGTGCGGCGTGATCCCTCCCCATCAGCGCTCGATCGTGCGCGCCGCTGCCCCGGCCGCTGCCGTCGGCTTCATCGTGTCCGCATCGTCCCTCGGGCTGTCGGCCATCCTGCTGTCGTTCCGTCTGCTGGGCACCTGCGTGTCGCTGGTGCGCATCGGCGGCGCCGCCGTGCTCGCGCTGCTTGCCGGACTGTGGAGCGGACGGCTCGCCGGCACGGCTTCCTCGTCGTCGTTTCCATCCCTGCCGCCGCCCACCGAACAGCGCGCCTCCCTGCTCGAGCGGCTCCTGCAGGGATTCCGCTTCAGCTTCGGGGAAACCGTCGACCACACCGCCCCGTGGTTCCTGGCCGGCTTGGGCCTCGCCGCGTTCGCCCAGACCTACGTGCGTCCGGAGTGGGTCGCCTCCGTGCCTGCCGGGCTGGACGTTCCTGTCGCCGCCTTGCTCGGATTGCCCACGTACATCTGCGCGTCCGGGGCCACGCCCCTTGCCGCGGTGCTCATGAACAAGGGCGTATCGTCCGGGGCCATGATCGCCTTCCTGCTGTCCGGCCCGGCGACCACGCTGGCGGTCTTCGGCACGCCGGCCGAGGTATATGGCAAACGCATCGTGCTGTTGCTCGGTTTGGGCATCGTCGTCGTGTCCACGGCCGTCGGCTTCGTGGCGAACCTGATCGTCGGCCCCGGCAACGTGCAATTGCCCGCCTTGTTCGCTGGCGACCATGCGGGAGTCGTGGACACCGTCGCCCTGATTGCGCTCGGCTTGGTGGTGTTGGCGTCCTTGCTGCGCCAAGGCGTGCGGGGGTTCGTCGAGCGCGTCGCGGTCAGTCCGCCCGTATCGGCCGAGCCGGTGGCGGAGACGCCCGGCGGACGTCATCTTCACGCGCACGATACCTGAGAAGAGCCTGCAAGTTGTTTGGCAGCGATACCGCTCTTGGGAACGAGCTTCGCGACGCAACCGGCGGGACATGATTGATTGTAGGGGCAACGAGTTGGCCGAGCGTCGCCTGTTCGGGTGATGCTCGTGCATGACTCTCAGCCGGCTTGACCGTCGACGTGCCCTTGTGCACCATGTTCACCGTTAGCCTCGAGGCCGGGCCGTTTCCGACGGCGGACCGCTCGAGGGAACGATGCAGGTAGGTAGCGCTGGCAGCAGTTTGGATTCTCTCCCGGCAGCTCCAGTGTTGGCCCCCGCGGGGCCCGGATTTGCGGCCCGCGGGAATTGGAGTTGTCGTCCATGCAGTACGTAGAGGTCGAAGCGCTCCGGCGCCGGGTCGAAGAGCTCGAGCGCGACAAGGAGACGTTGCAGCGAGCCAATGAGGAGTTGCGCGAGCGCACGCGGGATTTGACGGCGGTCGTGATGAACACGCGCGCGCCGGTCTACTTGAAGGACGCGGACTTGCGCTACCTGTTCGTGAATCCCCGCTACGAGGAGCTGGCGCACGTCACCCTCGGAGCGTTGCGAGGCTTGACGGACTACGACATTTTTCCGACCGCGGTCGCGGAGCTGTTTCGCCAGCAGGATCGGGAGGTGATCGAGGCGAGACACCCGCAGGAGTTCGAGGAGACGATTCCGCTGCCCGACGGCGAGTTCACGTTCATCACGCTGAAGTTCCCGGTGGTCGATGCCGACGGGGCGCTGCGTGCCGTGGGGGGATTCTGCACGGACATCACGACACGCAAGAAGGCGGATGCGGAGCGGGAAGCGCTGGTGGCCGAGCTGCAGAGCGCATTGGAAGAGGTTGCCACGTTGCGGGGCATTCTGCCCATTTGCTCGAGCTGCAAGCAGATCCGCGACGACAAGGGCTATTGGAGTCAGATCGAGAGCTATCTCCGCTCCCACTCCGCCATCGAGTTCACGCACTCGTTGTGCCCGAGCTGCGAGCAGCGCCTGTTCGGCCAAGAGCAGTGGTTCAAGGACATGAAGCGCTAGCGGTGCGCCCCGGCCCGCTCCGCCGCCTCGTCGAGCACGTCTTCCACCTCGTTGAAGCTCATCTCGCCAAGCCACATCCGGCCGTCGATGAACAGCGTGGGCGTGGCGTCGACCTTGTTGCGCGTGCCTTCCTTCTTCGACGCCACCAGCCTCGAGCGCGTCGTGGGGTCGTCCATCTGCGCCCGGAACGCCGCCGGGTCGAGCCCTGCGGCCGCCGCGTAGTCGGGAAGCTTGGCTACGTCGAAGGAATCGAAGTTCTTGTACAGCTCCCGCAGGAATCCCCAGATGTTGCCCATGCGCTCGGCCGCGACCATGCCGAGCCCTGCCTCGGTGGAGTTGGCGTGGCTGCGGATCGGGAACGCGCGCACGTACAGCTTGACCTTGCCCTTGAGGCTCCCGGCGGTCACCAGGTCGTAGAGCCGGGGCTCGAGCTTGGCGCAGAACGGACAGCGTCCGCAGATGTAGATGACGGCGGTGACGGGCGAGGAGGGATCGCCGGCGACCTGTGTGCTCGACAGGTCGATGGGCACGGGCGGCGCCGTGCTGGTCATGCTCTGGGTGCGCAGGGCGATCGCGTTCTCGATGGCCGGACGATCCTCTCCCTTGTCGACGCGGCGGCAGACCTCGTTGGCGAGCCGGGTGGCGACCGTGCATCCGGGGCGCTTGACCAGGCAGGCGGCGATGGTGTCCGTGCAGCAGCCGTAGGAGTGCAGGCTCTTGAGAATGTCGCTGGCCGCGGCCTTTTTGGGCCCGGGCAGGGCGTTGCACGGCGCGGTCTGCGCCCATGCGAACGACGGGACCGCCAGCAGCGAGGCGATCGTCATCAGGCAGATCATCAGCAGCCTACGCATGTTCTTCGCTCCGTCGGTGGAACAGGCGGTCGAGCCCGACCGGGTTGCGATCGAATACGATGACATACAATGAAAGCAGGAGCCAGGAGCCGTCGCGCACCAGCGTGTGCCACGAGATGGCGTCTTGTCCTGCCGCGGCGGCCTGCGAGGCGAAGCAACCACAGGACATGTGCAGATTCAGGTGCAACGCCCAGCCGAGGGCGATGATGAATGAGACCATCATGAGGGCCACCAGCAGCGCCGCGGCACGCGCACGCAGCCCGATGATCAGCATCACGCCCGAGAGAAGCTCGGTCCAGGGCAGCACCAGGGCGAAGAAGTTGACCGCCCACAGGGGCAGCAGCTGGTAGGTCGCCACATCCAGCGCAAACGTGGCCGGGTGCGCGATCTTGTGGAAACAGGCGAGCAGGAAGACGCCACCGAGGTACAGGCGGATCACCAGGGCGATCCATGCATGCCCGCGCCAGTCGAGCAGACGGCTCACGGTGCACCTCCTTGCTGGCCGGGCGCGGGAAGGCCGGGATGAAGGGCCGGCGCGCCTCCCTTCACGTAGAACACATTCTTGATCCGCGCCCCGGACAACAGCCTGGCCCACTCGCGTCCCGAATCCGGATCGTCCCCGTCACCGTACACCACCACGCGCTGGGCGCCGCTGGCGGCCACGTCCCGCGCGACGCGCTTCACCTCGTCGTCCACCGGCGGGCCCAGCCAGTCGAAAGGCTGGTTGTGCGCCGAGGGCAGGTGCCAGCCCGCAAACTCCTGGGCCGAGCGCACGTCGATCACGAAGGAGGCGGCGTCGTGCACCCGCGGGTCATCCGGAGCCAGGGACGACGCTTCGCCCACGGGCTCGGGGCAGGGCACCAGGATCTGGTAGGGCTCCTTCTGCACGAGCGCGAGGCGATCGCTTCGCACGGCGTTGAAGCCCAGCGCGAGGACGCACGAGGCGACCGCGACCGCGGCCGCCTCGACGATTACCCGGAGAGCCGTCGATGGAGCTGGCGACACGCCATCGTCGTAGCACGCGCGAGGCGAGCGGGAGTGCGGAAACAGCAAGCGCGACAAGACTGCGCGTCACGGGACGGAATGGCCAGAATGCGGCCGCCGGGACGCTTGTTCTCGGAACCGGGACGGCGCGAGTGGTTCGCTGCAACGCAGTCGCGCGGTCCGGGCGCTGCCCAGCCGGGCGGTCAAGGACCGGCGACGACCGGATAGGTGACGCCGCCGTGAGGGAACAGATACACGGTGGCGTGGCGCGGGGCGACCTTGGCTGCGCGATCGATCATCGCCTGCAGGTCCTGGAACTGGACGAACAGGCCGAGACGCTTGCCCGTGTCCGAGGGCAGCTTGCGCGACCAGACGTACAGCTCGTTCTTGCGCGCGATCTGCATGGAGAAGTGCGCCATGAAACGCTCCTCGACCGCGGCTCCCTTCTTGACCTTGTCGACGAACCACAGAATGCGGTTCTTGCCCAGCAGCCGAAGAATCCTGCGCAGCAGCCAGTGGGGCAGTGCCTTGGGCGGCATGGCCACGTCGCCGATGCCGTGCCGGCACGCGAGAAGTCCCAGGATCATGCCGTTCTCCCGCACGCACTTCTCCACGTTGCCAATGCACTTCATGCCCTGCCGCAGATCGGCATCCATGGGGCTCGAGGACACGATGGCGATGTCGGCGCGCCGACCGACCTGGCGCGCGGCCATCTCGCGGACCGTCTTGACCCCTTCCCGGTGGGCCGCCACCGGATCGCCGCACACGAAGCGTCCCGGCTCGAGACGCTCGTTCATGACGGCATTGACGATGAAGATGCGCTTGCGCAGCATCGACGCCGCCTCTTCGAGGTCGAGGCGCATGGGGCTGGATTCCGAGCCGATGTAGTTGAACTGTTCGGGCGAGACGCCCTGCATGTGATTCTGGGCGATGGTCTTTTCGTGGGCGAGGCCCGGGACGATCATCTTCAAGCCGCCGCCGAAGCCCAGCAGCAGGTGAGGCTCGATCGCGCCCAGGCACACCACCAGGTCGGCCTCCGCCAGGTGCTTGTTGAGCCCCACCTCGGTGCCGCGCGAGGTAGTGCCCAGCCGTACCAGCTTCGACCAGTCCTTGGAATCGTGGTTGACCCAGCGAATGCCCTGGAGATTCGCCGCACCCAGCTTGCGGTCCACCTCCTCGGCAGTCATCGGCCGGTGGATGCCCAACGCATGGACCACGGTCATGTCGGCCCGGGACGCGCCCCGCTCGACCAGATGCGCCACCACGACCGGGAAAAACCGATGCAGAGGTGTCGGCCGGGTGATGTCGTCGACCGCCAGAACGATCTTCTTGCCTCTCAGGTCCGCTTCCGAAAGCGGCGCGCAGCCGACCGGGTGCTCGAGGGCCTCGCGCAGGGCGCCGGGCACGTCCTGAAGGCCCTGCATGGGCTTGGGGCCGAGTTCGGCAAGCACCGTCCAGGAGTCGGGCACGCGAAGCTCGACAATGCCGCCGTCGAACGGGAGGTTGAGCACGCGGGACATGCGCGCCAGTCAAACACCGGCGGCGGGGGAAAGCAAAGTGCAAAGGCGCAGCGCCCAGGACAGGGTACGACGCAAGGGCGAGGCAGCGATGCTGGCGGCACAGGGCGGAGGGGGAAGGTCTTCGATTTTTTTGCGAATGACCCGGCGCGGCGAACGCGCGTTCGAAGCGTGGGGGCCGTCGACGCGGTGCGCAAGAAGCCTGGTTGAGGGGTAGTGGGGCCTTGCGCGGTTCGGGCCCTCGCGAGCCCTTCCGGGCCACGTTCGAACAATGCGGCCGACGCGCTAGACGGCAGTCCGGCGCAGCGGCGGACAAGGGCTTCGGCGCTCCGAAGGCGGGCGGGGCGCGGGCGAATCGAAGGCTGTTTGCCCGGAACAGGGAATCCCGCGCAGCGCGGGCTTGCGGACGGAATATTCCGATGAGCCATCGCACGGCGAAGCGGCGCGACGCGCCGGACACGGCGCGACTACATCGTAGTTGGGGGTGAGGCGCAATAACACTCATTTTCTCGGACCGCGTCGACGCGGCTCAATTCGATGCTAGCGTGCGAACATCGTAGTCTGCGCGGTGTGAGCGCCCGCGCGGTCGATGCAACAACCCCCGAACCTGCATCAACAAGTGCGTAGCAAAAGGATGGTTTCATGATCCGAGCAACGACGATGGTTGCCCTCGTGGTGATGTCTGCCGCGTGGGTCGGGATGGGCTGCGGAAGTAGTGCGGACTACGCACCGTCGGGAACCGGCGCGGACAGCGCGGCGGCCGGGGCGGGCGGACAGAACGCCGCGAGCAGCGGGGGATACGCCGGCGGCGTGGGAGGCAGCAGCCAAGGCACGGGCGGCGCAATCTCGTCGACCGGAGGAGCGAGTGGATCGACCGGAGGAGCGAGTGGATCGACCGGAGGCGCCAGTGGATCGACCGGAGGAGCGAGTGGATCGACCGGAGGAGCGAGTGGATCGACCGGAGGAGCGAGTGGATCGACCGGAGGCGCCAGTGGATCGACCGGAGGAGCGAGTGGATCGACCGGAGGAGCGAGTGGATCGACCGGAGGAGCGAGTGGATCGACCGGAGGCGCCAGTGGATCGACCGGAGGAGCGAGCGGATCGAATACTGGGTCCATTCCCCCGGGAGTCACGCCCGGCACGAGCACGGTCGACGAGGAAATGCTGCCGCCCCCCGCGGCCTACGACGAAACCGGAGCCATCTACGTTGCGACGAACGGCAGCGACACGACGGGGGACGGGTCGAAGGCAGCGCCCTTCCAGACGATTCCCCACGCGCTGGACGTGGGAGGCCAGGGCGCGAACATCGTGCTGCGTGGCACTCCTTATCTGGCCGACGGACAGAACGTCTACCAGGGCGCGGTGCGCATTCGCAACTCCCACGTAACGATTCGCTCCGCCCAGGGCGAGTGGGCGGTGATCCAATGTTCGACCGACGCCTCCGCCGAAGCCACCTGCGTCGACTTCGACGTGGATGCGTCGGACGGCAAGCTGCAGCGGGTGGAGGTGATCGGCGGCTCCTACTACGGAGTGGCGTTCGAGACCAAGTGGGACTGGGGCGAGGCGGATCGGAGCGGAGCCTCGCGGGTGCTCGTCGAGGAGTGCAAGATCCACGACACGGGCCGCGATTCGGTCAAGGTCAAGCCCGGATGCGACGACATCGTCATCCGGCGATCCGAGATCTACAATTCCGGCGCGAGCTACCCGCCGGGCGCCACCGACAAGAACGCAGAAGGAATCGACAACGTGAACGCCGACCGCATGGTCGTGCAGGACAGCTACATCCACGACACGGCGACCAACGGCATCTACTTCAAGGGCGGGTCGACTGACTGCGTGGTCGAGCGCAACCGCGTCGAGAGGACCGGAAGCGGCGGAGTGCTCGTGGGGTTCGACACCAGTCCCGAGTTCTTCGACCTCACCGTCAATCCCGGCTACTACGAGTCCATCCACGGCATCGTGCGCAACAACTTCATCCGGGACACGGCGGGCGACGGCATTGGCATGTATGCGTCGAAGAATCCTTTGGTGTTCAACAACACCGTGGTGAACACCGCCTCCTCGTACCACTCGCCGATCTACTTCGGGTTGAGCTACCAGGACTGGGATCCGGCGGCCGGACGGCCCGCGACGGTGGACCCGGTCCTCGCCAACAACGTGGTCGTGCAGCCCTCGGCCGCCGCGCCCGTGGTGGGGATTCGATGGTCCAGCGACCTCGGCGGGTTCGGCGCGCTCAGCGGCAATCCGGACACCGACTACAACATCTACCGCTGCGCAGGCGGCTCCTGCACCTTCGAGGACAATCGTCCCGCCTCCCCCCTGGCCGACGGCCTCTTCCCGGCCTGGCAGCAGCACGTCGCCGACGAGATCCACTCGTCGACCACCGATCCGGGCGTGGACGCAACCGGGCATATCGCGGCCGGCAGCGTGTGCGTGGACGCCGGACGCACCATCTCCCAGGTCAAGTTCGACATCGACGGCCAGCCGCGCACCGGCGCCTACGACATGGGCGCCGACGAGTTCGCCCAGTAGGGTCGTCGCCGACGCGCGGCAACCAGCTCTCGCCCCGCGGCATCTTATCGTCCGGTACCGGCCCTGGCGGCGCGGACCGTCCGATCATGTCATGCCGGTTCCCCGACTCCGCGTTCGACAGATGAACTCGGCCGCTGTGCGGCACGGAGGCGACTACGTGCTGTACTGGATGACAGCCAACCGGCGCACGGGCTGGAACTTCGCCCTTCAACACGCGGCGGATCTGGCCGAGGAGCTCGACAAGCCTCTGGTCGTGCTCGAGGCGCTTCGATGCGACTACCCCTTTGCCAGCGATCGGCTCCACCGGTTCGTTCTTCAAGGCATGGCCGACAACGCCCGCCGACTCGCGGGCAGCGCCGTGAACTACTTTCCGTTCGTCGAGCGCCAGCGCGGTCAGGGTAAGGGACTGCTCGCCGCCTTGGCAGGTCGAGCTTGCCAGGTGGTCACCGACCTGTACCCCGGGTTCTTCCTGCCGCGCATGGTCGAGTCGGCCGCCCGGCGCATCGACGTGCGGCTCGATCAGGTCGACTCGTGCGGCGTGCTTCCGCTGGCGGCAGCGGACAGCGCGTTTGCGCTGGCGCACTCGTTCCGGCGCTTCCTGCAGCAGAATCTGGCCGTCCACCTGCGGGCGTTTCCGCAGGCAGATCCGCTGGCAGGAAGAAGCCTGCGGCCTGTGAGGCGTCTGCCGCGCGAGGTGACCGACGCGTATCCTCGCGCTTCGGATGAGCTGCTGGCAGCCGCGCCGTCGGCACTGGCTCGCCTTCCGATCGATCACGAGGTCGGCGTGGTGCAGCTGGATGGTGGAGCGGCCGCGGGCCAGCGAGCGCTCGACCGATTCGTGGCCGACGGCCTGGAGCGCTATGAGCAGGACCGGAACCATCCGGACCGGGACGGCACGAGCGGGCTGTCGCCCTGGCTTCATTTCGGGCACGTGTCGGCGCACCAGGTCGTGCACGAGGTGCTGCAGCACGAGCGCTGGGACGAGGGCAAGCTGGCCTCCCGGGCGACGGGCGCGCGAGCTGGGTGGTGGGGCGTAGGAACGTCGGCCGAGGCGTTCCTCGACCAGGTGGTGACCTGGCGCGAGCTCGGGTTCAACGCGGCCTTCCGCATGCCTGCCTACGATACGTACGAGTCCTTGCCGTCCTGGGCCCGGCGCACCCTGGAGAAGCACGCGTCCGATCGTCGCCAGCACGTGGTTTCCCTCGCCGAGATGGAGGCCGCGGCCACGCAGGATCGAGTGTGGAACGCAGCCCAACGGCAGCTGCGCAGCGAAGGCCGGCTGCACAACTATTTGCGGATGCTCTGGGGCAAGAAGATCCTCGAGTGGTCGCGCGACCCCACGGAGGCGCTCGAGCGCATGACGCGGCTCAACGACCGATGGGCTCTGGACGGCCGGGATCCGAACTCGACGAGCGGGATTTTCTGGGTGATGGGTCGCTACGACAGGCCGTGGGGGCCGGAGCGTGACGTCGTGGGCACGGTGCGGTACATGAGCTCGGCGAACACGGTGCGCAAGGTGCGCATGGTGCGCTACCTGGAGCGCTGGACGCCGTGAGGTGAACGATGCCGGTATTCGAAAAGACAAGCGCGATGCCCGTGTCCGCGGCGGAGCTGTTCGCGTGGCACGCGCGTCCTGGAGCCTTCCAGCGGCTGCGCCCGCCCTGGGAGCGCATTCGCGTGCTCGAGCAGACCGGCGGCATCCGCGACGGCGGGCGGCTGGCGATGGAGATCGACAAGGGGCCCCTGCGGTTGCGTTGGGTGGCGCAGCACGTCGACTACCAGGAGGGCGTGCGGTTCTGTGACGAGCAAGTCGAGGGGCCATTCGCGCGGTGGCGGCACGAGCATCGGGTCGAGCCGGACGGAGAGCAACGTAGTATTCTGCGAGACCGGGTGCAGTGGGAGCTTCCGTTGGGCAAGGCGGGCGAGATGATGGGCAAGGGGGCGACGCAAACGATGTTGGAGCGCATGTTTCACCACCGGCACGAACGAACACGAAGGGATCTGGAGCGGCACCAGGCGTTCGCGGACAGGCCGCGGCTGACGATCGCGGTGACGGGCGCCTCGGGGATGATCGGGAGCGAGCTGACGGCGTTCCTGGAGGGAGGCGGGCACCAGGTTCGGCGAGTGACGAGGCGAAGGCCCGAGGCGGGGTCGTCCCAGCCGTATTGGAATCCCGAAGCGGGCGAGGTCGCGGCCGAGGGGTTCCGCGGCGTGGATGCGGTCGTGCACCTGGCGGGGGAGAACATCGCAGCAGGCCGCTGGACGCCCGAGCGCAAGGAGGCGATACGCAAGAGTCGCGTGGAGGGAACGCGCCTGCTGGCCGAAGCGCTGGCGTCGGTGTCGTCGGGGCCGAAGGTGTTGGTGGTGGCCTCGGCAATTGGCTACTACGGAGATCGCGGAGACGAGCCGGTCTCGGAGGACAGCCCGGCGGGGGAAGGCTACCTGGCGGAGGTATGCCAGGCTTGGGAGGCAGCGGCGCTGCCGGCGGCGCAAGCCGGGATTCGGGTGGTGAACGCGCGGATTGGCGTCGTGCTGTCGGGCCAGGGGGGAGCGCTGCCCAAGCTGCTCACGCCGTTCAAGCTCGGAGCGGGGGGACCGGTGGGTACCGGGCGACAGGTCATGAGCTGGGTGGCGATCGACGACGTGGTGGGGGCGCTGCACTACCTGATCATGAGCGAGGGATTCGCGGGCCCGGTCAACCTGGTGGCACCGCGGCCGGTGACCAGCAGGGAATTCGCGCGCACCCTGGGCAAGGTGCTGCACCGGCCGGCGATTGTCCCGTTGCCCGGCTTCGCCGTGAAAGCCGCGTTCGGCGAGATGGGCGAGGAGCTGCTGCTCGGCGGCGCCCGTGTGATTCCCAAGCGCTTGCGCGAAGGGGGATTCCGGTTCCTGTATCCGGAGCTCGAGGCGGCGTTGCGGGCAGAGCTGGGTCTGCCGTCACCCGCATAGCGCGCCGGCCGCCCGGTGCCTACGGCGTTGGGTCGAAGGCCCAGCGGCCCTTGCGGGTCGGCGCTTCGAGGGCTCGGGCCAGCCGTTCGAGGAATCGGCGGCGCGGCCAGGGCTCGGCCCCGAAGCGCGCCAGATGATCCGTATAGGTCTGACAATCGATCATGCCAAACTGCCACTTCTCGAGCTGCCGGACCAAGGTCACGAACGCGGCCTTCGAAGCGTCGGGGACCCGGGCGAACATCGACTCGCCGAAGAACACGGCGCCCAGCGAAACGCCGTAGAGCCCTCCCGCAAGCTCGTCGCCTTGCCACGCTTCGACGCTGTGCGCGTATCCCATGTCGTGCAAGCGTACGTACGAGTCGATCATGTCGTTCGTGATCCAGGTTCCGTCCTGGTCATGGCGCGGGATTTCGGCGCATCCGTGCATGACGTCCACAAAAGCGTTGTCGAGCGTGACGCGGAAGGTGCGTCGCCGGAGGACCTTGCCCAGGCTTCGGGGGACATGAATCTCGGCCGGTACCAGGACCATGCGGGGATCGGGGGAGAACCACAGGAGAGGCAGGCCCTGGTGGGGCCATGGGAAGATGCCCATGGCATAGGCGAGCAGGACACGCTGGGGGTCGAGGTCGCCGCCGACGGCGACGGGGCCTTGTTTGGGTCCGTGGGAGGGTGGCGGGAAGGCCAATTCCTTGCCGAGCAGGTAGATGGGCACGTGGACCTCGAGGGGGCGGAGCGGTGATCAGGGCTCCTTGAGCTCCTTGGGTTTCCAAAAGCCCTCCAGTTGGCAGCATGGGGTCAATCCGAGGTCGGACCAGGCGATATCGGGCAGCTCCAGGCGCGCGATCGCGCCGGTGGGAACGTGCATGTCGACCGCGGTGAGGTGGCGCAGCAGAGATTCCAAGCCGGGGTTGTGCCCGATGAGCAACGGGCGCTGCACCTGCTTGCGAATGCGG
This sequence comes from Myxococcales bacterium, assembly GCA_021847645.1. Taxonomy (GTDB): domain Bacteria; phylum Myxococcota_A; class Polyangia; order Polyangiales; family Polyangiaceae; genus JAJZQG01. Next base: position 20,941 of record JAJZQG010000071.1, on the reverse strand, counting down.
CGGGCAGCAGCCAGATAGGCTTCGGCCGGTGCGAGGTACAGGTTCGGGTCTTCGCGGATGATGCCGGCATAGGCGCATTCGGCTGCGACCAGGCGGGCGGTCTCCATGGCGCGCACGGCGGTGGAGCTCACGATGAAGTCGGGGGTCAGGTCGAGCGCGGCCAGCAAGCGGCCCATGCGCGGTGCGGCGCGCTTTCCCCTCTTGTTCAGCGGCCTGTCGTGGTCTTCCAGGGCGTCGTCGTCCCAGCTCGACTTCGCGTGGCGCATCAGGAGCAAGGTCTTCATAGCTGGTGCCTCGGTCGCGTGCGGAGCGGCACGATGAGGCATCCTCACCTTCGCCAGGGCGCGGATCAAGTCCATTGGGGGTCGCGAGCCTGCGGTGGGATGGACCGATGCGTTTGGGGGGAGTCCAGGCACGGCCGATGCCGGCGGCCCAGGGGTTGCCAACCCGCGCCGCGCGCACCACAAGAACCAATATCCTACATCGATCGATGCGGGGGCCGGAACCGGATGCCCGAACGCGAAAGCGGAGTACCGAGCCGCCGCGGCAATGGGGCATGAGCAGAGGGGGCTGCCATGAAGACCAAACCGCCGAAGGGCGAGCAGCGAAAGCAGCAGGCGCCCGTGCGCGACACACAGCCGTCAGCCATCGACGTTCGCGATTCGTGGATAGAAGTGACCGACAGGCGCTCGCCGCACCCGTCCTTGCTCGAGAACAGCCCTACGGTCCGTTCCCCGGCGATTACCCTTCCGGACGACGCGCTGATCATCGAGAAGTCGGACTCGGACTTCCCCGACTACGAGGCGCCGACGCTACCTCGTGTTCGTTCGTTCCGTCCGCTCCTCGGCTCGCTTGACGAAGCCGCGCTCGTGCGCGAGCTGCAGGCCCCGCCGCCGGCGCCGACTCCCGAGCCGAAGAAGCCTCGCGCCAGGACCTCGCGTCCGCCCAAGCGATCGACCACCTCGCCGCCAGCGCGTCGCGTCGAGGATCTGGACTTATCCTCGATTCCGGCGTTCGAGGACCTGACCTCGGAGATGCAGTATCTGCTGCTGGCCCAGGCGCAGGAGCGGCGCGTGGGGGCGGCCACGACCATCGCCGAGCCGGACACGCTGCTGGTGGTCAAGGGCTCGGTGCGCGTGGGGATTGCGCGAAACACGGGCGTTGGAGGAACGTGGAGCGGGTTGAGCCTGCACGCCGGCGACGTCGTCACGCGCCGCCGCGGCATCGACGGTGTTGGAGAGCCGATGGTGCTTGGGGGCGAGCCGGGCACGGTGGTCGTCGAGTGGAACGAGGAGTCCATCGACCACGTGCTGGGGCTGTGCCCGTGGGTCGACGACGCGCTGCGCGGCGAGGGGGATCGGCTGCAGACGCTGCTGCTGCTGGCGGGCAAGCAGCAGCGAGGACCCTGGCGGGAGATGATGCGCCTGTCCAGGCTGACGCGTCTGGAGGGCAGAACGCTGTCGACGGGTGAGCAGCTGTTGACACCGGGAGCACCCGTGCGGGGCCTGATCACGGTGGGGTTCGGTGACATCGAGCTGGTGGACGAGACGCGAACCACCGCGCGGTGTGGCACGGGAGACATTGTGTTTCCGTCGTGTGTGCTGGCGGGGCTGCCGGCGCCGCAGTTGGCGCGCGCGGGCCGCAATGGCGCGACGGTGCTGGTTGCGGACACCGATGTAGTGAAGGCGGCCATCAGCGAGCTGCCGCTGCTGGGGAGACGGCTGCGGTCCGCTTCCTGAGGCGCATCGTCAGGGCGGCACGTCCGGTTCTTGCCCGGGGATCCCCGCGAAACCGCATCGTCGCGTGGGCCGTGGGGAATCCATTGGACGGCGCCGGGCGTCGCTGATATTCGTCGAGATCTCCCTAGTTGTTGTCGGGACACCGAGCTCATGCCGCGTACGCTGACGGTCACTCTATTCAGCATCCTGGCCGTTTCTCTCGTGCCGCTCAGCTCGTGTACGCTCGTGATGGACGTGGACTTCGGGAAGTACCACGAGGCGAGCTCCGAGTCCGCTGACGCGGCGGCGGGCGGGGGCTTCGGCGGCTATGCGGGAGAGGACGGCGGCGTGCCGGACGGTGGAGGCTCGGGCGGACAGAGCGGCATGGGTGGCGCTGCAGGCACCGGTGGGACGGGCGCAAGTGGCGGGACGGGTGGCACCGGCGGGACGGGTGGCACCGGCGGGACGGGCGGAAGCGGCGGCGAACCGGCGGACGCCGGCTGCACCGAGCCGCTGCGTATCAACGAGCTCCAAACGTACGGATCGCTCGGCGCCCACGACGAGTTCGTCGAGATCTACAACGGCAACGGCTGCAATATGCCGCTCGACGGCTACAGCCTATTCTACAGATCGGCCGCCGGCACGGCCGACGCCCCGCCTGGGTGGGATGCTCCCCCCGGTGCACAGGTGCCTGCGAAAGGCTTCTACGTGGTGGGAGGGTCGGACTTCAGCGGCGTGGCGGACTCGACCTTTCCGACCGGCATGGCCCTGTCCTCGACCGGCGGCGGACTCGCCCTGCAGCACAACGGCACTATCGTGGACAGCCTGGGGTGGGGAACGGCCACCAATGCCTACGTCGTAGGCTCGCCCGCGTCGGCACCCGCCGACAGCGCCTCGGTTGGCCGGATTCCCGACGGCGCCGATAGCGGCGACAACTACTGGGACTTCTACGCCATGACGCCCACGCCGGGCGCGGCGAACCAGTAGAGGATGGCGCTCTACACGCTTGTGCCCCACACCTCCGCGCGCAGCCCCGAAGCCCTCCGCACTGTCGCCGCCAGACCCGCGAGCAGTACGCTCCGCGCGCCGTCACATAGCAAGGTAACGCGGTGTCGCGCCCGGGTGACGCCTGTGTAGATGAGCTCCCGCGTGAGCACGGCAGAAGCACGCTCCGGCAGCACCACCATCGCGTGGTCGAACTCCGACCCCTGGCTCTTGTGGATCGTCATCGCGAACACGGTCTGGTGTTCCGGCAGCCGCGCCGGCGCCACGTACCGAACCCCGTCCGCATCGGGGAATGCGACCTGGAGCGCGCCGCCGTCATCGGGCACGACGATGCCCACGTCGCCGTTGAACAGCCGGACGACATAGTCGTTGCGGACGATGAGGACGGGCCGTCCGACCCAGAACTCACCCACGGGGCTGAATCCTGCAAGGCGCGGCCGGGCCCGATGGCGCGCCGTGTCCGCAGACCCGGCCGCCGTGCGTCCGGAGAGCAGATCCACGACCACGCGGTTGATTCCCGCGACGCCCAGCCGCCCCGCGCGGTGCGCGCACAGCACACGAAATCGGTCGAAGAGCCGCAGCACGTCGACGTGGAGCTGCGCATGGGTCTCGCCGTGTTGCGGGCCGGCGAGCAACCTCTCGAGATAGGGTGCGTAGCCTTGGGCAATGATCCTTGCTGCCGCATCGGGCACGGTGCCGTGCGGGCCGTGCCCGAGCAGCGTTACATCGGAGTCGGGCCCGCTGCTCGTCAGGCTTTGCACGGCCCTGCGCGGGTCGAAGTCGTCGGCCAGGCAGGCCCGGGCGAACAGACCAATACCGCTGCCGGGTGTGAACCGACGGCTGCGGTCGAGCTGGACGATGGCGTCGTACGGGCCCGGCTCGGCGGAGAGCCGCCCGGCCTCGAGGACTTCGGCCATGCCCGCGATGTCCCGTAGTTCCTCGGCGAAGCCGCGGGACACCGTGACGTTCGATACGCTCGTCGGGCCGCACAGGTCGGCCAGCACGGTGCCGGCTTCTACCGATGCCAGCTGGTGCTGGTCGCCCAGCAGCACCAGGCGCGCCTCCGGCGCCACGGCGTCCACGAGCTTGGTCATCAGCGCGAAGTCGACCATCGACGTCTCGTCGACGACGACGATGTCGGCGCGCAAGGGGTTGGCGGCGTTATGGCGGAATCGGGTGGGCGAGGCGGGATTCCACTCCAGCAGGCGGTGGAGCGTGCAGGGCTGCAGGCCGACCAGGTAATCGCGCAAGCGCGCGAGGTCCTGGTCGGAGGCAAGGGCAGGGCCGGCCCCTGCGAGGAACTCGTCGAGGCCGGCCAGCAGGGCCTCTTTCATGCGCGAGGCGGCCTTCCCGGTCGGCGCGGCGAGCGCTGTCCGCGGGCCGGGCGTGCCCGGCGGATCGCCGGTCCTGCTCGCCCATTGCGCCCATAACAGGGTGAGCACGCTGCGAACCGCGTAGGTCTTGCCCGTGCCGGGCCCGCCGGACACTACAGTAAAGCCGCGCAGCAAGGCCATCGCCGCGGCGAGCTTCTGCCTGTCGATGGGCTGGCCGGAGGTCTCATTGCCAAATAGAGCCCGCAGCCCCCGCTGGAGCAGCGCAGGGTCCACCCAGGGCTGCAGCCGCGTCATCCGCCCGCGAAGCGCCTCGGCCAACCGCCGCTGGTAGGCGAAGTAGCGCGCAGGGTACAACCATGTCCCGTCGAGCACGAACGGCTTGGCCGCATCATCTCTGCCGCCCACCAGTTTGCTCCGCCCTACCGTTTCGACCCACGCGAGGCGGTCCGACGGCAGCTCGAGAGAAACGCCCGACGCGGCCTGCGTCTCGTCGGGCTCGGGCAGGAGCTCGTCGGCGGTCGTCGACGCCAGATCCACGCAGATGTGCCCATGGCGTGGCGCGCGCACAGACAGCGCGAGCGCCAGCAGCACGTCCGGATCGGTCTCGCCCACCAGCGCGGCGAGGTGGTCGACCACGTGCACGTCGACGCCCTGCAGCACGCCCGACGCACGGAAGGGAAGGAGGCGACGAGCGATCATGGGATACGACCGTTCGGTCACCAGGGGCGCGAGCTGGGGCACGGAGAGCTTCACGAGGCACCTCCCTGGGCGGGGCGCGGCGCCTGCTCGAAGAGCTTGTCCAATGCATCGATGACCGGGTAGGGCGGCTTGTCGTGGAAGCAGCCGTGGCGAAGCCCATGCTGCTCGGGTGTGTGCTGGCCGACCATGCCGCGGAAAAAGAGGTAGTAGACGCCGCCCATGTCCCGATCGTAGTCGTAGCGCGCGCCCAGGCGAAAGCGAAGGTATCTGTGCAGCGCGAGCACGTACAGGTGATATTGTACGTAGTAGTGGTGCTGCTCCATCTCGAACCGCATGGCCTCGGGGCAAAAGTGTTGTACCGGATAGCGGCCCGTGCCGCGCGGATCGAGACGGTTCGACTTGTAGTCAACCACGTACCAACGCGGATGGCCGTCGGCGGCGTGGCGGAACACCATGTCGATGGAGCCTGTCATGAATCCGGCGAGCGGTCCGAACCGGTCGAGGCCGTCCAGGTAATCCTTGCGCACGGTGCGCTCGTCTCCGGGCGACTGCAGCCACCGCTTGCGCAGCCTGAGCGCCTCCACGATGCCGCGGGAATCGACGGGCTTGTCCCCGAGCACGGGTGCGTGATCTCCGCCGCCGGCGATGGGGAAGTCGAACCGCAGCTCGTTGAGCCGGTCGGTCGTGGGTATGTCGCACAGCCGCGTCGCGCCCAGGGGGCCGCCGAGCGGCGTCCGGAGCACGTCGAGCAGATGGGCCGTCAGTGGCTCCGCCCACTCGGCGGCGGCGAAGCCGTGGAGCGGCAGCTGGTGTTCGAGCAGACCTCGAAGCGCAACCCGCCCGTCGTCGTCGGTCGCGTCGGGGTCGGCCCACCGGAAGTCGGCGTGCTCGAAGCAGGCGTGGAAGAACGTCCCCGCATCCGCGCCGGCCGGGAAGGCGGCGAGGGGCACGGATTGTGCGTCGTCCGGTACGTGGATGTCAGGCACGCGCGCCCCGGCGGCAGTTGCGAACTCAGGCATCGGGGGCGAGCCCTCCTCCGGGTCCGGGTCGAATCCTTCGCGGTCGTCGCCCAATCCCGCGTACGCAGCATGCGCGTGTTGCGTAATCGACGTATAGCTGTGCCTTCGCCAGTCGCGATCGAGGCCAGCGCGGAGGAACGATCGTGCGCGAAGCGCGTCTCGAGCAGGAGCTGGCATGGGACGCACCAGCCCTGCCACGGGCGCGCAGCGACTCAGGGCGATCGTCGCCACGCCGTCGTTGCGCGCTTGCGACGATCGGCTCGCCAGGTTCGCCAGATCGCTCCAAAGCTCGTCGCGCGTGGCGGCTTGCACCCGCTCGACGGCGGCGCGCAGGCGGTCTTCGGCCGCGGCGTGCCTGGGCGCGTGCAGCGGCGCGGCGAGGGCGGAAAGGGCGAGATTCTCGGTGTGCCCGGCGTACAGCACGCAGCGCGAGCGGGCCCTGGTGACTGCCACATAGAAGAGGCGCAGCTGCTCCCGGGCATGCTCTCGCCGGACTGCCTCCCAGCTCTCCGGATTCTGGTCCACGGGGCGCAAGTCGAGAATCCGCTCCACGGGGTGAACCGGGCTCGGCACGACGCGAGGCTCCTTGGCGGAGGGCCCCCTGGTGTCGGTCAGGTACGGCAGAAACACCACCGGGAACTCCAGCCCCTTGGCCTTGTGCATCGTCATGATCGCGACGGCCTCGTCGTCACGCTCGAGCCGCAACTCCACGAAGTCGGAATCCACGGTACGCTGCACGCGCTCGCGTTGAAGCCACGCAAGCAGCCCGGCCAGGTGCAGCCGCTCGCTGGTCTCGGCGTCGTGCAGCAGCTCGGCCAGGTGCCAGAGGTTCGTCAGCTTGCGCTCTCCGTCGAGCTTTCGCAGGACGCGCACGGTCACGTCCTCGAGCACGGCGGGGTCTTCGGGCGACGGCAACGTGTCGTGTTGCATGGCAGTGCGCAGCGTGCGCAGGAATCCGTATTGGGTATACAGCTCGCGCCAGACCGCGAGGCGCGAGAGCCACTGGTCCCATTCGCGCAACGCCGCCGGTTCCTGGGCGTCGGCTCGAGCGAGCAGCGTGCCATCGCGTCCGAACAGGCGAGTCGTGGCGGCGGTGCGGGCCGGCTGATCGTGGCCCGGAGCGGCCAGCGCCTGCAGCCAGAGCTGCAGCTCGAACGCCTCTTCGGTGGCAAGCACGCTGTCCGCGCCGCGCAGCACCGAGGCGATGCCCACGCGCGTCAGGGCCTGTTGCACGGCCACGGCCTGGGCGCCGGTGCGCACCAGCACGGCGATGTCGCCTGGGTGCATCGGCCGAAAGCCATCCGCGCCGGCCAGGGGCGCCGAAGGATCGTGCAGCCGGGCGCCGCTCCCGAGCAACTCCACGATATCTTCGGCCACCCGCTGCGGGAGGAGAAATCTCAGGCGTCCGGAACCCAGCGGCGATCCGTCGTCCGCGCCCCTGGACGACGGATCCATCTGCTGATCCATGAAACGCAATTGCAGGGGCGCGGTGTACGGGTCGGACCAGGGCGCGGCATGGCGGATGCGGTCGACGGCCGCATCGTCACGGGCCGGCGCGTCCACTGGCACATAGTCGATGTCGTGCTCGCCGAAGAATCCGGGCACGTCCATCATCGTGTTCAGAGCGTCGAGCAGCCGCGCGTCGGAGCGGAAGTTGCGGCGCATCGTGTAGCACCTGCGCTTCGACCAGGACTTGGCGCTCAGATACACATGTACGTTCGCTCCGCGAAATGCGTAGATGGCTTGCTTCGGATCCCCGATGAGAAAGAGCCGGTGCGCGTCGTCGCCGAACAGCTCGCGGAAGATCTGCCACTGGACGGCATCCGTGTCCTGGAACTCGTCGATGAGCGCCGCCTTGAACCGCTCGCCGATCGCCCTGCGAAGTGCCTCGCGGCTGGGATTGGCCGGGTCGCCCAGCACGCGCGCCAGCCGGCGCATCAGGTCCTGGAACGACTGCTGGCGGCGAGCGCCCATGCGCCGGTCGAACTCCGCGCGGAGCCACGCGACGAACCTGGCCTTCTCGCAGGCCGCGGCCCGTGCGCGGAAGCCGATGAGGCGGCGCAGCTGAGCGAGAGTCTCGTTGTCCGGCGCTTCCGAGCCCGGCGCAAGGTGCTTGCTCACCGTCTCGACCGACCACGCCGACTCGTTGGGTAGCTCCTGCATCACGCCCGGGCGCCCGGCGAGCCATGCGGACACCTCGGCGACCGCGCTCCTGCAGGACGGCTTCTTGAAGAGCTTGCCCGGCGGTGGGCCGAAGACGCCGCGAGCCCCCGCGGTCTCGAACAGCGCCCGCACCGATTCTGCGCCTCCCGACTCCCACGCCGCCGCGAAAGCGTTTCGCTCCGATTCCCACGACTCCATCGGGCTGTCGTCGACCGCGGGCAGCACGGGCAGATCCGGATCGCGCAGCGCCAGGTCCGCCAGATTCAACAGACCTTGCCGCGAGAAGCCGTGCGCGCCCAGGAACGCATGCCGCTCCGGGTCCGACGGGTGCAGCTCCCTCGAAAGCCAGTCGTCGACCAGCTCTCCGCGCAGCTCCGAAGTGTCCTCCACCAGCTCGAGACCGAAATCCGTCTGCGACTCGAAAGCATGCTGCTGGAGCATCCGCTGGCAGAAGCCGTGAATGGTGCTGATGAGGCACTCGTCGAACGACTCCTGTGCAGCCCGAAGGCGGCGCAGCCACAGGTCGGCGCCGGCCTTGCGGGCGCCATCGCGCAAGTGCTCGAGGACCTCGTCTCCTTCGCCGGCACGGCCGCGGCCCTCGATGAACGCCACGGCCTCGGACAGGCGCGCACGAATCCGGTCCTGCAGCTCCGCGGTCGCCGCCCGCGTGAAGGTCACCACCAGGATGTCGCGCATCTTGAGCCCGCACGCAGCCACCAGACGCAGCAACACCGACGCAATGTTGTAGGTCTTTCCCGTGCCCGCGCTGGCCTCGAGCAGCGTGATGCCCGTCTCGATGCTTTCGTCGGCCGTCGGATTCCAGTCCCGCATCGAGCTCACCGCGCACCTCCCCGGAACCAGGGCGAGACCTCTCGGGTGGTCTTGCGAGCACCCGTCATCGGGCCGTACACCTCCAGCGCGAGCCGGGCGAAGTCGAGCGAGATTCCATCGGGGGACGCGTTGTCGTCGAGCGGGCAAGCCGCCTCGAACAACCGCGCAAGGTATGCGTCGTTGCTCTCGCCCCTGTCATACAAGTCCCCCGTGGGCTGCCATGCGTTGAGCGCGTCGTGGTGCGCCGCCCGCAGCTTGCGGCGTTGACCCTCGTCGCGGGGAAAGCCCTGTTGCAGAATGGCCGCGTCGTGCCAGGTGTCCCGCAGCGAGAACGCGAACCTCCACGACGCGCGGGGAAACAGCGGGATCGGCTCCCGGCAGCCGCGCTGGTAGATCTGCACGAGACTCGTCAGCAATGCCAGAGGATCCTCAGGAGGCTCGAACCCGATCATGTCGACCTTCGGCCGCTTCTTGTCGAGCTTTCCCAACAAGACCACGGCGCGACCGGCGTCATCGCTCGACAGGTGCCAGGCCAGCATCGATATCCATGCGGCCATGAGCTTGTCCGACCGCTCCTCGGAGAACTGGAACTCGACCAGCATGCCCTTGTGCGCCGGAGGCACGGACCCGAGCAGCCGCACCCCGCCGACCATCAAGTCCACCTGGGTGGGAGCCAGCGTCCGCTCCTCGCCGGTCACACCCGCCTTGTCGCGCATTTCCGCTACCAGTTCGGCCTCCTGCTGCACGGTCGCGTGGCCCGCAAAGCCCAGGGGCAGCGTACCCTCCGCGCGCAGGCGGCGCTCCTCGAGCTCCGGATTCGGCCGCACGCTGTCGATCAACGCGCGTCGCAGCTTCCATCGCTCCAGGTAGTCGAGCTCGATCGGCTCCCGATCGGGAATCGCGTCGACATCGTCGTCGAGATTGACCTTCAGCAGCGTACGCAGGAGATACTTGCCCGGGTGTCGGTAGAATCGGATGAGCTCGTCCAGGGTCAGCTCCGTGCGAACGGCATCCGCCGCCGGGCGCACGGGCACCAGGAAGGGCCGGGGCTCGGTCTGCTTGTTGCGTCTCGCGCGGGCGCCTGCCAGCAGCCTGCGATCGAAGCTCCAGCGCCGTCGCGCGGCGTCCGGCGAGGATGGGCCCGGCGGCTGGAACGCGCTGGGGCTGAAAGCCTGCATCGGATGCTCGGTCGTGAGCCAGGCGCTGGTGGTGGTGTCGGGCGTGGGCGCGGTGGCCGTCTGATCCAACAGATCCCGCAGCTCTCCCACGGGCACGCAGGGGGCCGTTTCCGCGTTCGTTCTCGGGTCGCGGCCCGTGTAGAGCACCAGCAAGTGCCGACGCGCCGACAGAATCGCCTCGAGCAGCAGGAACCTGTCCTCGTCGCGCGGGTCCAGATCGCCCACTCGCGGGTGGCGGCTGGTCAGGTCGAATGCGAATGCCGTGGACGGGCGCGGGAACGAGCCTTCGTCCATGCCGAGCAGGCACACGACCGGATAGGGAACGCTGCGCATCGGACGCATGGCGCAGAAAGTCACCGCGCCGCTCTGCTCGCGCGTGAGCCGGCTGGGCACCTCGAACCTGCCCTGCAGGGCGCTTCGCACGGCATCGAGCCCCAGCTTCGCGGCGCTGCCGGCGGCTTGGACGCAGGCGGCGATTTCCTCCAACTCCTCGCGCACCCGCACATTGAGCCACGACGTGGCCTTGGTGGTCGCCGTCATGCGGTCGACCACCTCGAGCAGCGCGTGCATCCAGGCGGCCGCGGGGCGCGCACCCTGCAACTGGTCGCCCACCTCGAAGAGCGTATTGCAGAAATCGGTCAGCCGGCCCAGCAGCACCGTCTCGCCGCCTTCCATGTCGTCGAACGGGCGCACCTGCGTGGCAACGCCGTTGCCGTCCCACCCCTCTACAAGCGCGCCATCGTCCGCCATGACCACACCGAGCAGCAGCCGCCGTAGCCCGAACCGCCACGTGTTCTGCGGATCCGCCGGCTGGCCTTCCTGCGCTCGGTGGGCCGCGTCGCGGGCCCAGCGAATGCCACTGAGCGATATCCACTGTTGCACGACGGTCACGTCCTCGGGCGAGAACCCGAACTTCAGGCGCACCGGCTCGAGCGTGAGCAGGTCGACCACCGACGACGCCGGCACGCGGCTGTCGACCAGGTCGAGCACGCGCAGGAGGGCGTCGGCCACCGGGTTGATCCGGCGGACGCTCAGGTCCACGATTTCGAACGGAATGGCCGGCGCGCCGGCAGCGCCCCAGCCGTCGGCTCCGGGAACGGCCTTGCCGTGTTGCTCGACGCGGTGCCGCGGCCCCTGCGAGAACACCGCCGTGATGAGCGGCGCGTAGGTCTCGATGTCCGGCGTCATCACCACGATATGCCGGGCCTCGAGATCGGGATGGTCCTCCAGCAGCCCGAGGAGCAGATTGCGCAGTACCTCGACCTGCCGCGTGGGCCCGTGACAGGCGTGGAATTGCACCGAGTCGTCGCCCCGCCCCAGCACGCGCCCCTGCTCGGCCGCCGCCCGCCCCGGATGGCGCGCCGCCAGCAGATCGGACTGCAACCATGCCAGCGCCGTCTGCCGGCCGGCCAGCGCCGGATCCGGAAACGCATCCAGCTGGTCCGTCACGAAGTGATCCGGCTGCGCCTCGAGCACGAGCTGGAAATCCCGTGCCACCTTTCCCATCGACGCCAAGAGCGGGTGAGCGGCGTCGTGATGCATCTCGCCCAGCTTCTCTTCGAGCGCGTCGCGATCTCGCGGGTCGAGGCCCGCGTCGTGCTGGCTCGCTGCCCGGTGCAGCTCCGCCCAGTACACGGGAGACGGGCACAGCAGGAATAGGGACACGTCCGCATGCCTGGCCAGGGCGGACAAGAGTGTCATCCACGACGGCGGCAGGCTCGAGACGCCGAATACGTACAAGGGACCTTCGAGCGCGTCGGTGGCGGGGTGCGCCTCGAGGGCGGCCACGGTCCGCGCGATGCGGTCGGCCCGATGTGGCTTGTCGCTGAGTCGCTGGTGCACCAGGCTGAAGAGCTCGCCTTGCCAAGCCAGCGAGGCCGACTTGTCGGGAAGCCGCACCCGCTGCCCGCGACTCCAGGCCGTCGCCAGCTCCGGGCGAAAAGCCACGTAGCGATCGAACAGCTCGGCCAGTTGGCGCGCCAGGCCCCAGCGGCGGGCATCGGCCGGCGCAGCCCACGCCCCCGGGTCGGGAAGGAAGCTGCGAATCGCCTCGAACCCGGGACGGGCCGCGACCTCGGGCAGCATGTCGAGCAATGCCCAGGTCAACGTATCCGGAGACCACGGGTCGCGCGCCGGCTCGCCCTGGCCCTCGAGCACGCGGTGCACGAGCGCGTCAATTCGGGCCGCGGGGAAGGGAAAGACGAAGTTCGAGCAAATGGCTATTTCGGGCTGCTCGGCCAGGGTGTGCTGGAGCCAGCGCGCCATGCCCCCACTGCCGACCACGATGTCGATGGGTTGAATCGGATCGGCGGGCAGATGGTCGCGCACCACGGCGCCCAGCAGGCGCGCGAGGATCTCGATTCGATTGCTGCGGAAGACGCGAAGCTCGGGCATACGGACTCCGGACGACGGCGCGGGGCGAGTTCTGACACGCCGCTGCCGGGCGCGGATTATAGCGGGATCCGGGCCGCCGAGGGCTCAATTGAAGAGCTGGTCGATGCGCGCGATTTGCTCGCGCAGATCCTGCACCTCGCGCTGCCAGTAGACCAGGTCACCGAAGTAGCTGAACGTGCGCTTGAACTGGGGATCGGCCCAGCGGCGCGCGATCCACGTGGCGTAGTGCACGAAGCGAAGCGCACGCAGGGGCTCGACCAACCGCAGCCACGCGTCCGCGAAATCGGAGGCCCGGCCATAGGCTTCGGCGATCACGGCGCGCTGCCGCTGGCCCTCGGCATCGGCGCTCGGCGCCAGCATCCACACGTCCTGCACCGCCGGACCGGTCAGCAGATCGTCGAAGTCCACGAACGTCGGCCCTGCGGGTGCCCACAGCAGGTTGCCCGGGTGACAATCGCCGTGGATCCGGGTCATCGGGACATGCTGGAACATCGGCTCGATGCGCTGCATCAACGCCGCGACCGTGGCCGCGTACACCTGGCGCACCTCGGCGGGCAGCACGTCATTCGCCAACAGCCAGTCCAGGTTCTGCCGGCCGTAGGTCGACGGCGTGAGCGTGGGACGGTTCGGCGCCTGCACGCGCGCACCGACCCGGTGCATCTTCGCCAGAAGCCCCCCGAGCCGTCTCAGTTGCTCATCGTCGAATTCCTGCGGTACGCGTCCGGCCACACGGGGATACACCGCAAACAGGATCCCGGCCGTCTGTCCGATCGTGTCGCCGTCCTCCAGGGGCAAAGGGCACGCGACAGGCACGCCCGCATCGCCAAGCGCGGCCAGAAACGCATGTTCTTCCGCGATGGCGGCGCGGCTCCAGCGCCCGGGACGATAGAACTTGGCGACGACCGGCGGGGCATCCTCGCGCTCGAACTGGTAGACGCGGTTTTCGTAGCTGTTGAGAATGGAGAAGCGGCCGCTGCACCGGCCTCCGGCGCGCTCCACGGCAGGAAAGAGCTCCTCGGGCGTCAAGCGGTGGAATCGGTCGGCCAGGGGGTGATCGGCCAGAGCGGCATCGGTCATGAGATCTCCTGGCCGGGCATCTAGCGCGGCCGGACGCTGTGCGCAATCGCGCGACGAACGCGCACGCGCGAGCTGCGCGCCGTGCTAAAGCTGCGAGGTCTTCACCAGCATCCGCACGATCTCGCGCACTTCGGCCGGCGTCTCGTCCAGCAGCTCGGCGCGGAATCTTCGGACGCCTTGCGCGCGAAGCTTCCTCGCGGCATCGAAGCGATCCCCCCGGCCAGCCTCGAATACCGTGTTTCGCCCCGCGCGATCCACGTGCACCGGGTGGTCCTTGCCCGTCCGATCTCGCAAGCACAGCGACACGTGCTCGCACGGCCGATCGCACGCCGGGCAATCCTGCGCCGCAGTCAGGTTGGCGCCGTACAGGCAATGCTGCGTATGGAACATCGGGCGCCGCCCGTAGGCCACGAACTCCACGAACGGCATCAGGTCACGCTCGAACCAGCTCGCCGGCGCGGCCGCCGCCAGATCCCAGGACGGCGTGAACGCCCGCGCGCCCGCCCCGAGCACCGCCCGCGCCGTGGTCGAGTTCGCCACGTTCAGCGACGCATCCGCGATCCCCAGACGACGCGTCTTCCCGTTCGCCAGGTCCGCCAACGACGCGAGCGATCGCACGAGCACGCCGTCGGGCTCGAGATCGAGCAGGGCATGGTCCAGGGCCGACTCCCCGGGCTTTCGCACGCGCAGCGTGGGAACGATGAGGAACGCGCGGTCTTCGCGCCGCATGCGAAGCGACGCGCACGCCCTGCGAATCGCGCGCGCATCGGGCAGGTCCAAGATGAGGCAACGCGCACCCGCCTCGAGCGCAGCCTCGATGTGGTGCTCGCGACGGCACAGGACCAGCGCTTGCGTGGGCGGAGGTTCGGGCAGCGTCAATGCCGCCAGCCCGATCCCCGCGCTCGACCCCGGAGCGCGTCGCGGCACCCACGAAGAATCCAGCTGCTCCACGAGCCGGCGGCGCGCGTCGTTGAGCGAGGACAGCGGAAGCATCGCATCCACGGGCAGCTCGATCTGCAGTTCCTGCAGGTCGTAGCGACTCTCGCCCAGCCGTCCGAGCTTCTCCGCTATCGTCTCGCGCGTGAGCGGCCGTCGCTCGGCCGTCGCAATCGGCACGCTCGACAGCACCTGCGCCGAGCGGCCTCGCACCGTGGTCGCCAAAAATTGCGCTGGCGCGCCCATGCTTCCGCGCACGCTCACACGCAACCCCTCGCGCTCACGGCCCTGACCGATCCACTTCGCTACCATGGATTCGAACCGCGGTGCACTGGTGCGGAATAGACGTCTGCCACGCAATGTCTCGCTGGGCACCTTGTCGGGACCGAGCCACAACGCGACCTCCGCTCCCGCGTCCGCCGAATCGGCCGGGCGCCCGGCCGCTCGCACCGCCCACACCCGCCCGCCAAGCTCTTCCTGCTCGTCCGAGGCTTCGATCAGAATCCCGTCTCCGCACGACAGGCTCGCCTGCGTTCTGAGCACCACGTGCGGCTTGCCACCGATGCGCTGCACCGACTCCACCTTGCCGAGCAGCAGACCCCGGTGATCGGACGTGCGCGGGTCGACCAGGCGCTGGTGGTCGACGCCGCCCAGAAAGCCGGGACCGGAACCGCGCGAGAACATCTGGAGGGAGGCCTCCCGCACGAGCGGATCGGGCACGGAGGGCTTTCCCCGCTCCCACGCGCGGGCCACCTCGCGCACCAGGCGCACCGTGGCGCCCACGTACGCCGCGCCCTTCAGCCGTCCCTCGATCTTCAAGGCGCACACGCCCGCATCGAGCAGCCGCGGAATCCACTCCGAAGCGTCCAGGTCCGAGGGCGAAAGCACATACCCGTGGCGTTGGGCACGACCGTCCGCCAGCACCGTGTAGGGTAGCCGGCAAGGTTGCGCGCACATGCCGCGATTCGCACTCCTGCCGCCCATCGCCAGGCTCGCCAGACATTGGCCCGAGAAGGACACGCAAAGCGCGCCGTGCACGAACACCTCGAGCTCGAGGCTGCTTTCTGCCCGAATCCGCCCTATCTCGTCCAACGTCAGCTCGCGCGGCAGCACCACCCGCGAGATGCCCAGCGATTGCGCCAGGCCCAGCGCCGACGAGTCCGTGCAGGTCATCTGCGTCGACGCATGCAACGGCAGGTCGGGCGCCACTTCGCGCGCCCAGAGCGCGACTCCCAGGTCCTGCACGATGACCGCGTCGACCTCGGCATCGGCGCACGCTCGAAGGACGTCGCTCACCGCTTGCCGCTCGTGGTCGAACACGAGCGTGTTGACCGTGACGTAGCCCGAGGCTCCGGCGGCGTGCAGCCTCGCCATCACCTCGCCCAGGCTCTCGACCGCGAAGTTCTGCGCCCTGGCCCTTGCGTTGAACCCGTTGACTCCGAAGTACACCGCGTCCGCGCCGGCCGCGAGTGCCGCGTCGAGCGCAGAGGCGTCCCCGGCGGGCGCCAGCACTTCGACGGACCGCCGCTGGGACGTGGGATGGGTCAGTTCGTGCAAGGAGTCGTGCACCGCGATTGCATGCATTGGTCCATCGCCGCCTGTGCCGCAACCACGTTCGGATGCTCCGTCGCGCAAGCGTGCATGCACGAGTCGTCCGTGCATGCCGCGGTGCACGCATCGTATGCGCCCTTGTCCGGGTCTGTCTGGTAGTCCACCAGCTGCGCGCAGCAGCTCTGCTTCATGCAGTCGTCGCACGCATCGCCGTTTGGCTCCGCCGTGCAGACCCTACACTGCTCCATCGCCGATTGCGCATCGGCGCAGCCGCTGAGCGCGGCCTGCTGGCTGCTGTCACAGGCGAACGTGCCTGTGGTGCTCGCGCACGTCAGGTACGAGCCGACCACATCGCTGCACGAGGCGGTGAGCTTCGTCATGTCGGCCGTGCACTGCTGCGTGCAGTCCTGTGCCGTCGTCTCCGCCGGGCAGCCCGGTGCGGCCATCTTGGCGCACGTGCTCGCGCACAAGTCCGCGATGCTCGCGCCCCCGCCCCCCGCGCCCCCCGCGCCCCCCGCGCCGCCTGCCCCAATCCCCGAGGAGCCCGCGCTGTCCGAGCTGCCGCACGACGCGGTCAGCCACGCACCCGCCAGTGCCATCGACAAGATTGCCAGTTGCTTCGTCCGCGTCATGGTCGTTCTCTTGGCGGGCACGGCGCTCGGGCATGACCGCCGCGTCGCAGGCTAGCACGAACCCGACCCGCTCCGCGTCCGGGATGCTATGCTGCCCCTGCCCGCAGCGGCGCCAGGTAGGATTCCATGTCCGAACGAGAGTTCTTTCAACCCCAAGCGCGATCCGCGGTGCGGTCCGCCATCGAGCATGTCGAGGCCCAGACCTCGGCCGAGCTCGTCGTGGCGGTCCGTCGCCAGTCTGACACCTACCGCCACGTCGACTATCTCGTCGGCGCCGCCACGGCCTTCGTCATTCTGCTGGTGCTCCTGTTCCATCCCGCTCCCTTTGCCATCGATTGGATGCCCGTCGAGGTCCTCCTCGCGTTCGCCGCCGGCGCCTTCGGCTCCGCCAGCTATTGGGGAGTCAAGCGCTTGCTCGTGCGCGGCAAGCAAAAGCGCCAGGCCGCCTGGCGCTCGGCCTGTACCGCATTCCACGAGAAGGGAATCTCCCGCACCAGCGGGCGCAACGGCGTGCTCGTCTACGTCTCCATGCTCGAGCGTCAGGTGGAGGTCGTGACGGACATCGGCATCGATCCGGCCGCCCTCGGGCCCGGCTGGGCCTCCGCGCTGGACGCCTTGCGTGCCTCCGTGCAAAGAGGCGCTGACTTCGGACGATTCATCGACGCACTCAAGAGTCTCGGTCCCGTGCTCGGGGCCGCCATGCCCCACAGGGACGATGACGTCAACGAACTCCCCGACGAGCCGGACGTGTCATGACGCCGCATCTTCGATTCGCAGCATTCCGGATTCGGTCCCTGCTCCGGCGGGTCCGGCAAGGCCTTGCCTCGCCCGTTGCGTGGCTGCTCGGCGCTGCGGCCCTCGCCGCGGTGCTCGTCGCGGCGGCCGACGCCTTTGCGCGTCCCGGCGGTGGCCACGGCTACTCGGGAGGCTCGAGCGGCGGCGGCTACAGCGGAGGAGGCGGCGGAGGAGGCGGCGACGGACTCTTCATGCTGTTCTTCCTGCTGCTGCAGCTGTGCTTCGAGCACCCCGTTATCGGCATTCCCCTGCTGATCATCTTCCTGGTGGTCATCTTCGGCATGGGTGTGGCCCGCGCGAAACGCTCCTCCTACAACGATTGGGAGAGTGGCGCGTCGACCTCGGCCGGCACGCAGCGCCAGCAGGCCTGGGGCGCCATCGAGCAGATGCAGGATCCCTACGCCTCGCGAGCGCAGCGCAGCCTCAGCCCCCGCCGCGCCCTGGAGGGCATTCGCTCGTTCGACGACAACTTCTCCACCGTGCTGTTCGAGGACTTCCTGTACTCGCTCTTCGCCGAGGTGCACCGGGCGCGCGGCGCGGGCAAGCTCGACAAGCTCTCCGCCTATCTCGATGACAACGCCCGTGCCCAGCTCGCCCAGCGGCCCGCTGCCGAGGTCTCCACCGTCATCGTTGGCGCCATGCGCGTGCTCTCCGTCTCCGGCCTCTCCCGATCGGACTACCACGTCCAGGTGGCCGTCGAATTCGAGGCCAACTACACCGAGCGGTCCCCGCAAACCAACACCGTGCAAGGGCTCTACGTGGTCGAGCGCTGGCGCCTGTCCCGCGTTCACGGTGCGCTTTCCCGCACGCCGGACCGCGCCCAGGTCATCGGCTGCCCGAGCTGCGGCGCCCCGCTCGACGTGGTGACCGCCGGGCGCTGCTCGTACTGCGGCCAGCAGGTCAACACCGGAGCGTTCGACTGGATGGTGCAGAGCATCGAGCTCGTCCAGCGGGAGAACCGCGGGCCCATGCTCACCAGCGACGTCGAAGAGCGGGGGACAGACCTGCCGACGATCGTGGACCCGAACGCCCGCCAGGGAATCCAGTCCCTGATGAGCAAGGACCCGCAATTCCGCTGGGAGGTCTTCCAGGCCAGGGTCGGCCTCATCTTCTCCGAGTTCCAGGTCGCCTGGAGCTCGCGCGACCTGGCCCGCATGCGGCCGTTCCTCAGCGATCACCTCTTCCAGACCCAGGCCTACTGGATTGAGACCTACAAGGCCCAGCGCCTTCGCAACGTCACCGATCGCGCCCGCATCACGGCTCTGGAGCTCGCCAAGTTCGGCTCCGACAAGTTCTACGACGCCATCACCGTGCGCCTGTACGGCACCGGGCTCGACTACACCGTAAGCGACGACGGCAACCGGGTCGTGTCCGGCAGCACGTCGCGCGAGCGGGCCTACAGCGAGTACTGGACCCTGGTGCGAGGCACCGCGCGAAACGCCCCCAGCCGTGCCGACAAGGCGTGCCCCAACTGCGGGGCGCCGCTTCAGATCAACATGGCCGGCTATTGCGAATACTGCAAGGCCAAGGTCACCTCGGGAGAGTTCGACTGGGTGCTCAGCCGCATCGAGCAGGACGAGTCCTACGAGGGCTGATGCCGACGCCGTCGAAGAAGGCCTGCCAGACGCGGATTTTCGCGTCGACCTGGCTCGCCTACGCCGGATACTACTTCTGCCGCAAGGCCCTGTACGTCGCCAAGGCCAAGGGCGGAATCGGTGACGCCCTCGGGTTGTCGAGCATGGACCTCGCCCAGATTGGCACGGTGTTCCTGGTGGGCTATGCGATTGGCCAGTTCGCCTCCGCGTGGCTCGGACGGCGCCTCGGCCCCAAGGTGTTGCTGCTGACGGGCATGGGGCTCTCGCTCCTGTGCAATGCGGCCTTCGGTCTGTCCAACGGCTTCTGGACCGTCGCGCTGTTCATGGCCATCAACGGCATGGCCCAGGGCACCGGCTGGCCCGGCTGCATCGGCTCGCTCGGACACTGGTTCCGCCGCGAGACGCGCGGCAGCATCCTGGGCCTCTGGTCCACCTGCTATCAGCTCGGCTCCATCGCCGCCACCGCCTTCGCGGCGTGGCTCCTGAGCGTCTGGGGCTGGCGATGGTCGTTCTTCGGCGCTTCGCTCGTGCTGCTCGCCGTCTGGGCCTTCGTGCTGGTCGTGCACCCGGGCACGCCCGAGAAAATGGGCCTCCAGCCCGTTCGCGACGACCCCGAGCCCGTGTCGTCGGACAAGCCCGCGCAGGCCGAATCCAAGGGCCTGGGCTGGTCTCGCGATGTGGCGGTGTCGATTGCGATGATGGGCGCCATCTACTTCTGCATCAAGTTCCTTCGCTATGCACTCTGGTCCTGGACGCCGTTCCTGCTGAGCCAGAACTTCGGCATCGAGAAGGGCAAGGCGGGATATCTTTCGACGATCTTCGACGCATGCGGTTTCGTGGGCGTCATTCTGTCGGGCGTGCTGTCGGACCGGGTGTGGAAGGGGCGGCGCTCGCTGGTCTCGCTGCTGATGACCGCGGGAATGACGCTGTCGTTCGTCGCGATGTACGTGTGGGGCGCGGGCAGCGTGACGGGCTTCGCGGTGTGCCTGGGATTCTGCGGATTCATGCTGTACGGCCCGGACGCGCTGTTGTCGGGCGTGGGGGCGATCGACGTGGGCACGGCGCGGGGCGCGCTGGTGGCGGCCGGGATCATCAATGGCATGGGGTCGATCGGGCCGATCTTCGAGGAGCAGATGATCGGCTGGATGTACGGCGCATTCCAGCACAGGCTGCTGCCGATTCTCACGATGTTCGTGGTGGTATCGGTCGCCGGCATGGTGGCGATGGGGTGGCTGCACCTGCGGGCCCGGGCGGGCCGGGCACGGATCTGAGAGCCGTCAAGGGTTGGCGGGCCTGGGTCGAAGCGAAGTATCCCGCGAATCGGATGGACGCCCGGCGTCTCGAGCATATAGGTCGGGCCTTCGGCCCGGCGACCAAGCAGGTGCCACTCTGGCTTGTTGCGCTCAATCCCCAAGGAATCGGTGCTCTAGGAGCCTGTCGGAAAAACAGTTTCGGCCCGGCGGAAGATGGGAACGGCCGCCGGCGCTCCCCGCATTTCCCGCGCTGCGCACGCGTGCCCGCCCACCTCGCGCCGGCTTGCTCCGCACTTTTCACGCCCTACCCCCACGTCCCACCCCCCCACGCTTCACTTCCAACGCTTCCCAGGCGCACGAGCACGAGCACGAGCACGAGCACGCCCACGTCCCGCCGGGCGCGTGTGCATGGGTTGCTGCCTGGGCACGAGCGCGTGGTCAGGGCGGCCAAGATGGTTGGTCGGCGTGCGCGTGCGCGTTCGGGTGGAAGGTGGGGCGTGAGGCGTGGGTTCGTGGGCGTCGAGACGCCGGAGAAAGCCTCGGCTGATGCAGGCTACTCCAGCGCGGAGGCCATCCACGACGAGCCCCTGGGCGGCATCGACCTGTAGGTGCCGCCGGAGCGACAGAAACACGGGCAAGCTCAATCGCAGCCCTCGCCCGCAAACCCAGCCGTATCAGCGGCGCAGCAGATGCGCAACAAGCTGTCGACGCCTGAAGGCAAGAACGTCTACCGAATGCGCAAAGCCACGGTCGAGCCTGTT
>JAJZQG010000344.1 GCA_021847645.1 Myxococcales bacterium | reverse complement strand
TTGCGAACTCGCGCGGAGCCGCCCGCCGCGGGCGAGCTCACGCTCGCCCTGGCTCTGCCGACGCTTCGTAGCGCCGGCTTCGCCGGTCGCTTGGCCTCGGCTCCGCGTGATCCTGTTTAGTTGATGGGGGGAATGCTCTGGTGCCATCGAACGCGCACGGTGCCATCGGTGAAGTTGTTGGCCGAGTCGACGAGCGGCCAGCGGTCCTATCACAACCATACTGGCTTTCGCACGTAGCGCGGCCGTCGAGCGATGCTCCTCCCGCCGCGCACTTGCAGAACCTGAAGCCCGACGTTCCTGACGCCTCCAACCCAGCGGTCAGGCTCCGGTGCGCGATGTCCGCGTTCCACGTGTACCCGCAGTCGGTCCCAGCCGCACACGGACGTGGAGTCCCGCAAGCGCTTCCTGGTCGAGGCGCGCGCCATTGCGCGCCTTCATCACCCGAATGTCGTGACCGTGTTCCGGGCTGGTGAGATCGACGAGCGGCCCTATTTCGTCTCGGAGTATGTACCCGGGAGGCCATTGAGCGCGCTCTGGGTGAGCGAGGTGATGCTCCAGCAGACGCGCGTCGGGTCGGTCGGGCCGTACTTCGAGCGATTCATCGCCCGCTTCCCCGATGTTCATGCGCTGGCCGTGGCCTCGATCGACGAGGTGCTCGGGGCATGGAGCGGCTTGGGCTACTACCGCCGCGCTCGCGCCCTGCACGAAGCGGCGAACCAGATCGTGGTGCGATTCGGCGGCCGCGTTCCCTCGTCGCTGCCCGACCTTCTGTCACTCGCCGGGGTCGGTCCCTACACGGCGTCGGCGATCGCCAGCATCGCGTTCGGAGTTCCGGCAGCAGTGGTGGACGGCAACGTGAGCAGGGTGGTGGCGCGACTGTTCGACATCCGCACACCGATCAACGACGGCAAGACGAAGGCGGAAATCGCGCGGCACGCGTCGCGGCTGCTCGACGAGGCGGCGCCCGGTGCGTTCAACGAGGCGATGATGGATCTGGGGGCGGTCGTGTGTACGCCCAGGGCGCCGTCGTGCCTGATGTGCCCGGCCAGCGCGTGGTGCGCCGCGTTCCATGGCGGGCGGCAGGAATCGCTGCCGGTCACGCCCGCACGGCGCGTCGTGCCGCGTGTCGAGTACGCCGCGTTCGTGGCCGCGTGCGAAGGGCGGCTGCTGCTGGCGCGTCGACGCTCGCGCGGGCTGTTTGGTGGCATGTGGGAGCCGATCATGCTCATGGGCGAGGCCAGCGATGCGAAGCGCTCCGCCGTTGTCCGGGGGCTCGCGGCGCCGCGCTGGCTCGACCGCGGCGCGGTCGAACATGTGCTGACCCATCGCGTGCTGGAAGTGCGCGTGTTCGCGGCATCGCTCAGGCACGCGACAACTCCGTCGATCGAGCACCTGCCGTCCGACTACGAGGCGACGGCGTGGTGCACGCAGGGGGAGGCTGCGACGCGCGGCCTGTCGGTGCTGGCGCGCAAGGTGATCACATGCGCGGCGGGCACACGTCAGGTGGATCGCCGACGGTTGCCGGTGCACGAGCGTGACGGGTCGTGAGTCGGGGCAGTCTACTTGGCGGCGCAGGCCATGTTGCAGGCGAGGTCGGCGGGAGCGCAACCGCACTTGTTGCCCTTGGGCGCGGCCTTGGTCGTGGCAGGCGGGGTGGGGCTGCCGGTGTTGGCCGCGGTGGTAGCGCCTTTGGAGCCGCCAGCCTTGGTGCCGCCGCCCTTGGTTCCGCCACCCTTGCTCACGGCCGTCGTGGTTGGCGTCGCGGCAGGCGGCGGGCCACCCGTAGCGGGAGCGGCGGCCGATCCGTCGGTGCTCGGCGGCGGCGGGGTCGGCGTCGGCGTGGGAGTTGGCGCCGCGGTTTCCGTGGCGGTGGCCACAGGCGCGGGAGGCGGCGTCTTGTTCATCGCAACGAAAACGATCGCGCCGGCAATCGCCAAGCCGGCCACCGCGACGCCGATGCCGATGATCAGGCCGTAGGACTTCTTGGGCGCCACCGGTTCCGGCGCGGAGAGTTGAGCCAACGAAGGGTCGACGATAGCCGTGCCGAGGACGGGGGCAGCGTCGAGGATCGCGACGGGCGCGGCGGCGGCGGGACCGCTGGCGCCGGGCGCAGGCTGGTTGGCGAGCGCCTTGAGGTCGATCAACCCGGAGTCGTCCTTGGTGCCGGCGGACCCGGCCGGGCCGCCCGCGGGGCCGGTTTGCGCCGCCGCGGTGAGGGCGGCGAGCGAGAAGAGGACGGACTGCTCGTCGCGCGCGCCGGTAGCCTTGGGCGCCGACGCGATGGGAGCGAACGCCGGCGCGCTCGTTGCGATGTCGTCGTCCGAGGTTCTCGACTTGCCGAACAGGTCGACGTTTGCGCCGCGGCGATCTTCGCGAACGGCGGCCGCGGGCGCGGGCGTGCCGAACATGCTGGCCGCGGGCGTGTCCACGGCGGGAGCGGCACCGAACAGGCCGCCGCCGGGTTGGGCTCCGGGCGAGGACGGACGGACGGGAGCCTGCGCAGGCGACGAAGAACGGACGGGCGCCTGGACAGGTGAAGAGGAACGAGCCAACGCCTGAGCGGGGGAGGACGCGCGCACCGGCACCGGCGCCGGCGCGGGTGCAGGCGCGGCGGGCTCAGGTGCAGGCGCGGCGGGCTCAGGTGCAGGCGCGGCGGGCTCAGGTGCAGGCGCGGCCGCAGCAACCTGGTCGACAGCGGCCGACGCGGCGTTGAGTGCATCGACGATGGCCGGCACCTGGGCCAGGGGCATCCAGTCGGGCTGGCCGTCGGCCCAGACGAAGCTGTCGGCGGTGATCTGGCCCGAGTTGTAGGCGGCAACGACATCTTGCAGGGACATGTCGCGCTGGTCGCCCTCGGCGATCAGGACGGAGAACAGCGCCTGCGAGGTGTCATGGATCGCGCTCGCGGCGGGCGCTTCGGCGCCGCCCGCGTCAACGTTGTCCGAGGTGACGCCGTGCTCGTTGACGTGGATCATCAATCCGCACTTGCGGCAGCGAACCTTGACGGTCCGTCCCTGGACCTTTTCGTCGGCGATTTTGTAGCTGGATTGGCAGGAAGGGCAGGAGATCTTCATCGCGTCGGGACCATCTGTGGCATTTCGTTCGGCTCCGGCTTCGCCTCACGTGGATCGATCGTCAGGTTGTCTCGCATGGAGTTGGGAAGCGGCACCAGGAAAAACCTTGGGTCGCGCGTCGACCCATCGGTCAAGAACGGCCAACTCGGCCGCAAGGACTCGTAAGATAGCACAATCGATTCGGACAGAGGAACTTCGCGCATGCCGTCGTCCGGCCCGGCGCGCGCGACTCGTGGTGAACCGGCAACGCTCAACTCGTTGATGGAGTCTGAAGGCAACCTGCGCCGAGAGCAAGCACGGATCTTGCGGTACGATCGCGGCGGCGGCATGGTGCCCGCCGCAGCCCGATCCCAGGACCTCGCCCATGCAACCACGGCAACCACGCCCTGCCGCGTCGACGCCTCGTGACGAGCCGTCGGGTCGCGCGTTCGGCGGCACGCGCTGCAGTGCGGCAAGGTGGGAGCGGGCTCCCGGGCCCACCCCGACGCCGCGGCGCGCCGGAGCCGTCGCGGCCGCGGTTGCGGTCCTGTCCCTGACGGCGCCGGCCTTCGCGCAACCGGCAAGGCCCCGGTCCCCGGCCGACGTTCCGTTCCTCGGCGTGTACACGCACATGATGGCGAGCGCGTCGATCGGCGACTCGCTGCGGTTCAACAACCCGTTTCGCCTGGCGAACCAGCTGGGCAGCACGGGCGAGTCGCTGTCGCGCACGCCGGTGTACGCGAACCTCGCAGGCGCGGTTGCCTGGGGAAACCCCGACGGCTGGCAGCACGGCGCCAGCTTGCAGTGGGCCCGGGCGCTGGCAGGTCTGCCGCAGCACGTGGTGACGCCGTCGTACGTGCTGGTGCAAGGCGGCTGGAGGCCGTGGCTGGCGTGGGGAAGAGCCGGGCTGCCGATCATCCTGAACCCGGACTGGGGCGTGGGCGGAGAGGCTGCCGTGGGAGGGGCGTGGCTGATGACGGCAGGGCTGGGGCTCCAAGCGGAGCTCGTCGGAAACGTGTTCTACGGCGCGGCGACCTGGGACAAGGGCGTCACGACCATCCCGATGCTGTCGCTGCAGGTTGGCGTGCTGGCCGATCACGAGGTGCTGCCATGAGCACGGGACCGCGCATTTCGCGCTGGCATTTGGGGGCGGTGCTGGTCGCAACCGTGTTCGTGGCCGCACCCACGCCGGGAGACATCGGCGGCTGTGGCCAGAAGGCCCAACCGCTCGACGCTCGCGTGTTCTTCGCGTCGATGGCCGCTACCGATTGCCTGCGTTGCCAGGACTGCGGGCTGACGACGGACACCTGCGCGGCGTCCTGCAATCCGAACGCACCGATCCAAGAAGCGTTTGCCGAGGGGTGCGTGCCCCTCGTGCACGATGGCGAGGTCTGTCTTCGCGCGTTGTACGACGCCTCGTGCGGAGACTTCCGGACGTACGTGAGCGACGACCCTTCCACACGGAGCACGCCGAGCGAATGCAACTTCTGCCCGCCGCGCTGAATGGTGGGGCGCCGGGCGCGCGTCCGCACTCCCCTCGCCGCACGTGGTGCCGCACGGGCGCACGCATGGCGACGATCGCCGCCCTGCTCGCTTCCCTCTGCGGTTCGGGCTGCGCATCGATGGCGCAAACCATGCTCGCACCTCGAGACGAGTACCAGGCGTATCGACACGTGCGGACGCAAGCGCAGCTCGAGCCGCGGTTGGCGGCTGCGTGGAGCTACGTGCAACGCTACCCCCAAGGCCGCTGGATCGCAGAGGTTCGGCCGTGGTTCCTGCGCGCCGAGCTCAAGTACTTCGAGTTGCACCGGCAGAGCGCCGCCGGGTTGCGAGCCTATCTGACGGTCCTGCCCGACGGGCCGCATGCCGACGAAGCCCGGGCTTCGCTCGAGGTGTACCGCGCCCGCGCGCGCAAGGACCACCAGGAGCGACTGGGTCTCGAAGCGCGCTACACCGAAGCGCGGCTCGCGGCGCTGGCCCTTCAGCGCGAGCAGGCACGCAACGCCGTGCCGACTTGGCTCGGGCGCTTCTTCCAGATCGACACCTGGGGTGAGCGCACGAGCCACCTGGCCTCCGAGATGCTCTACGAGTGGCGCATCGCTCCGCCCGGGGCGCGGTGCGTGGGCGACATCTGCACGCGCACCGAATCCTTGCCCTTCAGCCTGCCCGGCGGCGGCGATGATGCCGCCCGCCTGATGGTGCTCGACGTAGTGCTCGTGCTCGACAACGGCGGGGTGTCCGAGGCTCGCCTGCAGGGTCCGGGCCTCTTCTCGAGGCTGTACGAAGCGAGCACCACGAACCGCGTGGCCGCGGACGCTCCGTCGGCCCGCGTGGACGCCATCGCGTTCGCGGTGGACGTGGTGCGCGGCGCGGCCGAAGCGAGGATGCCGTCGTCGCGCTGCGCACGCGATCCCGTCGCGCCGGTGGTGCTGTCGCTGGCATGCGACGGATGGAGCCTGGAGATGCGAGCCGCAGCGACGCCAGAGCAGGACGATCAGATCGTGGTGCGCGGACCCCGCAAGCCGTGAGGGCTCGTGCTTCTACGGCTGGAACGTGAGGTTGAGCCCCAGCGACGCGCCGATCAGCGTGCCGTAGGCGGTGGCCTGCTGTGCGGAAGTCCCGAGATCGGGCGGCTGCTTGCCCAACGGAATGACCATGCCGCGCAGCTCCAGCCCTCCTGCGAACGGCGGGGCGAACAGGAAGTCCACGCCGATCGCCAACGCGCCCACCGGACCCGTCTGGCTGACCGCGCTGTCGCTCAGCCCCGGATAGCCGGTGTACGTGATCGAATCACGCAACGAGGCAACCCCTGCTTCGAGCGCCAACCAAGGCTGCCAGCCGTCCGGCGTAAACGGATAGCCGCGGGCTTCTGCCGACAAGCGCCACATGCGCTGGTTGAAGGAGGTGCTCGAACCATCCGACGAGAGCGTGCCTTGCGTGGCCGGACGCCAGGCCAGCGCACCCAGCAGCCCCAAAGACAGCGTGTCGCTCGCTCTCCATCGAGGCGCGAGGTGCAAACCCGCCCACGAGGTGCCAGAGGAGCACTCGACCGTGTCCGAGCTCGTCGAACGGCAGGTCTGGTTGAACATGGCGAGGATGTGGCCGTCGAGCGTGACGGCAAAGGGCCCCGGTGACTCGGCGGGCGAGTCTGCGCGAGCGATCGGGCTGGTGAGCAGCGCGGCGATGGTGGGGGGAAAAAGCCAGTGTCGATGCATCGGGGGCCCCGCACGACTGGATGACGCGAGCCACTGTACCACGGCTGCTCAGGCACTGATTCGATGAAGACGTGCTCGCGTGCCCCACGTGCCATTCGCGCTTGGAGCCCATCGCCGTCCTCCGCAGCCACGATGTGATCGACCGAATCCTTCCGCATCTGGCCTTGCCGTTCCCGCCCGCTCAGCCGACCCACCCAGACACCGTGGCCGTCGACGTCACGGGCGAGCTCCAT